>NZ_CP060725.1:345000-690000 GCF_003797775.2 Sphingopyxis sp. OPL5 | reverse complement strand
ATATCGGGTCGGCGGATTATTATGGCGCCGAGATCGCGGTCGACCTGCGGCTCGGCGGGACGCTGAACGCAGGGATCAACTACAGCTATATCCATCGCAGCTTCGACATCGGGACGCCGCCGCCGGGCGGGTTGATCCGCCCGTTCGAACTGACCGACGTGCCCGCGCACAAGGGCTTTGCCTATGTGGCGTGGAAGCCGGTCGCGGCGCTGGAGGTGGTGCCGAGCCTGGAGTTTGCGTCGGGGCGGACGACGGTGACCCCGGCGTCGGCGAACGGGCTGGCGCCGGTCTATTACAAGACCGAAGGCTATGTCACGGCGTCGCTGCGTGTCGATTTCGACGTCACCGACCGGATCACGCTCGGTATCGGCGGGCGCAACCTGTTCGACGCCAATTATGCGCTGACCGACGGTTTTCCCGAACCCGGGCGCAGCTTTTTCCTGGGGGTGCGTGCGCGTTACTGAGGGAAGGGCTCAGACCAGCGGGTGGTTGGGCTCCAGTCCCAGTTGCTGGCGCCCGACGAGTTCGCGGGTGGTGTCCCAGTCCCAGAAGGCGTGCGAGCAGACGGTGTTGAGGTCGCGCCAGAAACGCTGGAGCGGCTGGTCGACATGGAAGCTCGACGCCCCGGCGGCGGCCATGATCGCATTGGCGCTGTCGCGCACATGCTGCGAGACGAAGGCGAGATGGCCCTTGAGCGCGACGCGGTCGTCGAGCGTGAAGGGGCGGCTGTGGAGGATCGACTCGACCTTTTCGATCAGGCCGCGCGCGAGATCATGTGCGATCATGGTGCGCAGTTCGAGATCGCCGAGCGCGACATGCGCGTGCTGCTGGTCCTTGACGACGGAGCCGCTGAAATTGCGCACGCGCTTGGTCACGATGTCGCGGTAGGCGCGCATCATGCCGGCCAGGCCACCCGAGAGGACGCCGACGACGGTGCAATAGGCGAGCGGGAGTTGCGGCATCGAATAGAGCGGATTGGCGTAGAGCGCCGAGCCCGCGGTGGGGCCGGCGCGGAACTCGACGCCATTGGTGACGCGGTGGTCGGGGACGAAGGCATCGTCGATCACGATGTCGTTGCTGCCCGTGCCCGCCATGCCGGTCATGTGCCACACATCCTCGACCCGGACGTCGGCGACGGGCAGAGCGAAGGCGCGCGGCCCTTCGGCGGTCAGCCCGCTGACATAGACCCAGTCGGCGTGCATGACGCCCGAACCCCATGAGGCGCGACCGCTGACGCGCCAGCCGCCCTCGACGCGCACCGCGTTCATCGTCGGCGAATTGGCGCCGGGCATCAGCGTGAAGCCGCGCGTGCCGAAAATCTCCTGCTGCAAGGCCTCGCTGAACTTCGCGGCATAGACATTGTGGTTGATGTAGAAGGAGGCGATCCAGCCGGTCGAAACGCAGGCGGCGCTGATCTCCTCGACCACCGCGAACATCGTTGGCAGGTTGGATTCGGGGGCGCCCCAGCGTGCGGGGACGAGCATCTGGAGGATTTCCGCCTCGACCAGCGCGGCGATGGTTTCGTCGTGCGGCTTGCGTTGTCGCTCGGCGTCCGGCGCGCGGGCGGCAATGGCGGGTGCGAGCGCGCGGGCGCGTTCGCGGAGCTGGTCGCTGGTGGTCGGCATCGAATCTCTCCCTCTATTAATTAGAAGGCTAAGCATTAAATGACCATCTGTCTAATTAAATTTGAAGCCCGGCGTTTCGATGCTAGGAAGCGGCGATGAACGGGACGGGACAGCAGGGGGTGCGCAAGCGCGGGCGACCGGCGATCGGCGAGATGACGGTCGATGACGCGGCGTGCCTGAACGCCGCGCTGACCGCCTTCGCCGACAGAGGCTATGACGGCACCTCGGTGCGCGAGGTCGCGCGGACGCTGGGGGTCAGCCACGGGCTGCTCAACGCCAAATTCGGATCGAAACGGGCGCTATGGGAGGCGGCGGTGGGTTATGGCATGGACCGGCTCCACACGCATATGTCGACGCTCGCGGACGACCGCGCGGGCGACGACGACATCGTCGGGCGGATGCGGCTCGCGTGCCGCAACTTCGTCGTCGGGCTGGCCGAGGTGCCCGCGATCATCCAACTGATGAACGTCGAGGGGGCAACGCCCGGCGACCGGCTGGCCTTCATTGCCGACCGTTTCTTCCGCAGCAGGACCTGGCCGATCCAGAGCCTGCTTGAGGCGGGCCAGGCGCAGGGCCTGTTCCGGCCGGTCGCGGTCGCGGTGCCCTTCACCCTGCTGGCGCATGGCGCGGGGGCGCTGATCGCCTTGCGCCCGCTGGTCGAGGCGACGGGCAGGGAAGGGACGCCGCCACCTTTCGACCATGCGATGGAGGCCGCCGAGCTGATCGTGCGCGGCTTGCTGGTCGATGGCGCGTCACGCGGTACTTGACTTATTCATAACTCATTGGTTATGAAATGGACCCATAGCCAGTGAGTTATCCGTTTCATGCCCGATTGCCAGAATATTCTGTTCAAGACCCTCGCCGATCCGACCCGGCGCGCGCTGTTCGAGCGGTTGTGCCGCGACGGCGAGCAGACGGTGGTGGCGCTGACCGCGCTGGCCGGGGTGTCGCAGCCCGCAGTGTCGAAGCATCTGGCAGTGCTGAAAGCTGCGGGGCTGGTCGTCGATCGGCCCGAGGGGCGGCTGACCCATTATAGCGCGCGGCGCAGCGCGCTGGCCCCGCTGGTCGACTGGACGAGCCGGATGGCGGGTTTCTGGGAGAGCCGGTTCGACAAGCTGGAGGATTTGCTGGCGAGGATGGATCAATGAGCACAAGCGACATTCGCACCGTCGTGGTCGAGCGCGAGATCGCGCATCCGCCTGAAAAATTGTGGCGCGCACTGACCCGGCCGCATTTGCTCGCCGAATGGCTGATGGCCAATGATTTCGTACCCGACGTCGGCCACCGCTTTCAGTTGCGCGGCGAGTGGGGCGGGGTGCTCGATTGCGAGGTGCTTGAGGTCGAGCCGGGCGAGACGCTCTCATACACTTGGAATCACGCCAGTGCCGATGCGGCGTTCAACCTCGAAAGCGTGGTGACCTTCACGCTGACCCCGGTCGGCAAGGGCACCTTGCTGCGTATGGAGCAGACCGGTTTCCAACCCGAGCAGAAGCAGGCGTTCGGCGGCGCACGCATGGGGTGGCAGCAATTTTTCGGCAAGCTCGAGCAATTGCTCGAACGCCTCGATTGAAGGAGCGGCTCATGAATTTCAGCCAATTTATGCGGCAGGGCCATCGCTGGCTGTCGATCCTGTTCACGCTGACCGTGATAGCCAATTTCGCCGCGATGGCGATGGGAGCGCCGCCGATGTGGCTCGTCTATTTGCCGCTGCCGCCCTTGTTCCTGATGCTGGCAAGTGGGCTGTATCTCTTTGCCTTGCCATATGCCGCGCGGCGGCGGGTGAAAGGCTGAGCCATGGCGGGCAAGAAGGAGGTCGTGCTGCTGTCGGGCGGCAATCCGCAGATCGCCAAGGGCGACGGCGACGCGCCGGTGCAGGCCTATATCGCCGCGATGCCGGGGTGGAAAAGCGTGGCGGGGAAGAATCTCGACGCGCTGATCGAACGGACGGTGCCGGGGGTCGAGAAAGCGGTGCGCTGGAACTCGCCCTTTTACGGGGTGCCGGGGCAGGGGTGGTTCCTGTGCTTTCATTGCTTCAACCGCTACATCAAGCTGACCTGGTTTCGCGGCCAGAAACTCGACCCGGTGCCGCCAGTCGGCTCGAAGGACCCCGACGCGCGCTATTTCCATATCCATGAGGATGAGGCGATCGACGAGGCGTTGTTGGTGAGCTGGATCCGCCAGGCGGCGGCGCTGCCCGGCTGGATTTCGCATGCGAAGGACAAGGCAGGATGACCCCAGATAAAACCCCGGCGGAGTTGATCGACGCGCGCATCGCCGAACTCGGCGACTGGCGCGGCGAGGTGCTGGCGAAGGTCAGGGCGCTGATCAAGGCGGCAATCCCCGACCTGGTCGAGGAATGGAAATGGCGCGGGGTGCCGACCTGGTATGCGGGCGGCAAGATCGTGTGCACCGGCGAGACATATAAGGACAAGGTCAAGCTGACCTTTGCCAAAGGCGCGGCGCTGAGTGATCCGAAGGGACTGTTCAACGCAAGCCTGGATGGCAACGCTCGCCGCGCGATCGATTTCGGCGCGGGCGATCCGATCGACGAGGCGGGGCTGAAGGCGCTGTTCGCGGCGGCGGCGGCGCTCAACGCGGGCCCGGCGACGCGCTGACCAGCCGGGGCGCCGACCGCGAACGGGCGCTCGGCTAACGCAAGGCGAGGGCGCCGCCGCGGCACGTTTCGGTCCCCGAAAAGCGTTCGCCGCTGGCGGGTTCGAGGACGCTGCCGACGAAATCGATCTGCGTATCGGCAAGCGCGCTTTCGTCGGGGGTCCGGCGGGGTTCCGCTTTGAGCAACGCCAGCAGCATCGTCGCGCTTTCGCGTGACTGATTCCAGTCTGGCGTCGGCACGCGATCGATCGGGTCGGCCTTTGCGGCGTCGCGCATCAGCACGATCAATTTGTGACGGGGGAAATTCGGGCCGAGTGCCCCGGAGAGTGCGGCGCGAAACAGTCGCTGCAAGGCGGTGAATTGTTCGGCCTTGCCGAGAATCCGCGCCGCCACGGGGTTGCCTTGGGCGAAAGCCATGGTGCGGTCGCCGACCCCCTTGGCAATGACGGGAAACTCCCAAGGCACTCCGCCAGCTTCCGGGCAGTCGCCGTCTTCGCACTCGACCTCGTTCTCGAAGGCGACCTGGAGCATGAAACGCAGCACGGGATCGCCGTCGGCTGACGCCTGGGTCGGCGTCAGACCGGCGACGGTCAACGGATAGGTGGCTTCGCGGACGCCGCTCCAAATCGCAAAAGGCTGCGGGGGTTTCGTCGTGAAGCTTTCGGCGACGCAGCGCATATACGCATCGCGACCGTCGGCGGCCTTCGGTCGACATCGCTTCATCTGGCCCACGAGGTCCATATCGAAGCGTTGGGTGTCGTGCGCAAACACCGATTGGGCGGCGTCGGATTGTCGCCAACTATCAGGAAAAGCATCGTTTATCGCTGCCGCGAACAACTGCGCTTCGGCGCCGTCGAACATGCCGAGTGCGCCGCGATCGCCGGCAGCGGCATTATAGACGGCCAGCTGGGTGTTCACCATATTCGACCAGAGCGACCGATCTGACCAGTCGCCGGTGGCGGTGTCGACGAAGCGATCGAGTTCGATCATGTGGCAACCGAGTTCGGTATCGACGAGGCTTGGATGCAGGTGAACGCGGAGGATTTTTGGCATCAGCGGCCCCGAGGTCATGGTCACCGTCGTCGGGCGTTCGTCGGCGGCATAGGCGAGCGCCTGCTGGACCGTCTCGCCGTCGAAGCGCCCGACATCGATTGTGCGGTCCGCGAGTTTGAGCGTCAGGGCGAGCGTGGCGCCGTCGACACGCCAGCCGATGTCACGAACGTCGAGGGGCGCGCCGGTGGTCGGATCGGCACCGATCAGGACCCCGCCAACGCGGACCGAACCGCGCAGCCTGGTGAAGCTGCGCGATGCCATGCGCGTGTTGCCGGGGCGGTCGCCTGACGCCGCGCTTCCGCCGCCACCGCCGCCAAAACCGCCACTGGCAGCCTCGGCGACCGCGGCAGGAAGTTCGGTCGTCGAGCCGTAAATTCGCGCAAGCGCGCGCCCAAGCGGTGATTCGGTATGCGCCTGGGCGCGTCCGGGAAAGAGATCCTCATAGGAACCGGCCGAGCCTTCAATCGCCCGCCGCAGGTCGTCGCCGCCGCTGACGACCGGACGCAGTTGCGACACGGCCCGTTCGACACGCGTCGTGGCTTTCGGTGAATTCCTCTTCTCCAGACTGGGGTGAAGATCATCTGCGGTGGCGGCCACGCGTGCCATGTTGAGATCACCATCGACCACCGCGGCGCGCGCACGCACGGCGTCGGCCTGCGTGAATAGTGCGGGGACGTTGCCACGCGCCTGGACGCGCGCCATCGCATCGGCGTAGCCACGGCCCGATTCGATATCGGCCAGAAACTCGGTCAATTTGACCTGCACCATGCGCGATGCGGGGTCCTGCAAGCCCTTGCGCGCTACGTCGTCCGCTTGACCCGCGAAGAGCCCACGGTCCGCAGGATCGGGCAGCGCCGCGTCGAGCGAGGACGACAGCGTTTCCTCGAGTACGGTCCCGAACATGTCGCCGAGCGTCGCGGGCTGGCGAAAAGACGCCATTCCGGCCGCAAGCCGTTGGCGAAAGGCGGGCGATGCTCCCGCCTTCGCCCGCATCCACCGCTCGATACGGTCGACGAGCGGGCTGCCCTGCGGCGCGACCGCGTTGCGAGCGACGAAATCGCGAAACTCGCCATATTGTCGGCGCGCGCTTTCGGGCATGGCGTCGGCTTCGGCAAAGCCGACCCCGCGGATCGGAATCGCGCGCTCGGCTGCATTGGACGAGAATTGGCGCAAGATATTGTCGCGGATCGCGACCTCTTCGACCAGCAGGTCCACCCGACGCGCCGCAGTCGCGGCAAGGTCCGGCTGAGCCCGCGCCACCGACGAACGCCAATCGGACGAGGCGATAAGGGCGCGGGCGAACTGCTCGGCCGCCAGCCGATAATTCGGTACCGGCGAACTCGCGGTCGGCGAGGCATCGGCCGCTTCTCGCACCGCGGCCCTGGCGATCTTTTTGAGGCTATCCTGTGCCTCCTGCTGCGATCGATAGACTTGAATGTCGTTGATCGAACCGAGCGTGGGGACAAGTCCGGCATTGGCGAGCACGGGCGAGCCGACCCCGATGACGAGGAGACAGGCGGCCACGATGCCGCCGCGTCTCAGCAACTTGTCCGACGCCGAGAGGCTTTTCTGCATGCCCTTGCTGAAAAGCCCGAGGCGCAACCGGGACCAGAAACCCTCTTTTGCCGGCGCGGGGTCGGCGATCGACACGTCGGACAGGTCGATCCGGCGATCGACATCGAGAAAGGCATATTGTGAAACCAACGCGTCGCGCAATTCGAGGAGTTGCTTCAACTTGGATTGCGCGCCCGCATCCGGGGTGCCGGCGAGGTCGGCGGCGAGCATGTCACAGGTCGCGATATTCTGTGCCAGCTTGTCCATGTCCGCGGTCGGCGGCAGGTCCGCGAGGGTCGCATTTTCCGCCAGCAGGACGTCGATCTGTCGCCGCCGCTCGGTTTCGAGCGTTTTGGTCAGATCGCCCTTCTTCATCCGCCACGCCCACCAGAATAGTCCCAGCAAGGCGATCCAGAAGATCGCGCCGCCGAGGAAGCTGCGGACCGGTTCGGTGAGAGCGTGGAGCCAGGCGACAAATCCGTAGCTGGCATCGAGCAGCCCGGCGCCGAAAACGGGGGCTATCAACGACAGGATCGTCAAGATCAGGAAGGCAATGCCAAAGACGATCAGCGCAATTTTCAGGAAGTCGGCAAGCGTCTTCGTTGCGGCGATCGTCCCCAATTTGGCGAATTTGCCGATATTCCCGCTGGTCTTCCAGCTTTTTTCCAGGGCGGGTGCGATGACAAAATGTAGCATGGAAAAAGATGCGGCAATGACGATTAGAGCAAACCAGAGTTTCATAAGCCCTTCCCCCAGTCAGGCGACTCGTGTTTCTACACTATACCAATACGGAATATTTCCCGAAAAAGCCATGTCGGACATGGGTATTTGTTTCGTCAAATTGTACGATTTGTTGGTCTGCGGCGATTTTTGTCGTGGTGTCGATCCGGGGCGAGGGGTCGACACCCGAACCGACACGGGCAGACGAAATCGTCATGTCGCGGAGAGTACACCGTAACATCCTTGCGGTGACGCCATGGCAGCGCGACAAGCCGTCGGCCAGCGCGGTTCCCCCGCCGCCTGAACCAGAGAAAATGCCCCATGCTCCCGATCCGGAAACGCCAGCCGGTGCCCGCTCGCACCGCGCCCCCGCCCGACCGACGCCGGTCGTTGGTCGATCCGGAGGGGCCACCCGTCGATGAAGCATAGAATGCTTCCCTTTTACGGCGATGGAATAGCATAGATTTTCAAGGGCATCGCCGCGCCTGCGCGCGCCGCGACCGGCCCCCAGTGGAGATGCCATAGCCGTTTGATCCAGTCCGCCCGGTGGTGCGTGCGACCCGTCGCGCATGCCGCCCCTTCGATCCCCCCACGAAGGTTTTGCCCCTTGAAGCTCCCCCAGCAGAATCCGAAAGGCCGCGATGGCGGCTGCGACTGCCTGCCGCGCCCCGCCGCCCAGGCTCCCGATGCCGCGCCGCCGCCCGTCGAAGCGAGCGCGGCGACGACCTATGTGCTGCGCTATGAGGACCGGTGGTTCGGGATGGAAAAGCGTGTCGCGTTCGAGGCGCCCGATGTGGCGGCGGCGCTGGCGATGATGGAGCATGAGCCGATCGGCGGCTGGGCCGAGCTGTCGAAGGACGGCGAGATCGTCTGCCGCCGTGGCGGCGAGCCCGATGGCGCCGCCGATTATTGGGTCGCGGATTAGCGCGCCGATCAGAGCGGCTTGCCCATGCGGATCAGCGGCACGGTGACCCCGTCGGGTCCCGGCGCCGCGACATGCTCGATCGGGGTATAGCCGCAGGCACGGTAGAGCGGTTCACCCGACAAGGTCGCCATCATTTCGGCGCGGGCAAAGCCGGCGGCGCGGGCGGCGTCTTCGCACAGCGCCATGACCAGCCGGCCGACGCCCCGCCTTGCGAAATCGGGGTGGGTGTACATGGCGCGGATACGCGCCGCGTCGGTGGCGGGGTCGAGCAGCGCGGGGTCGCGCAGATCCTTGCTGTGGTCGCCGCCATAGAGGGTGGCGCGCCGCGACCAGCCGCCGCAGCCGGCGATGGCGCCGTCGGCATCCTCGATGATGAAATAGGTCGCGTCGGCGATCAACTGGGTATCGAGGCCCATGACGGCATTGCTGGCGGCGATCTGGTCGGGGGTGAGGAAGCCCTTTTGCAGTTCGGCGATGGCGAGGGCCATGACGGTGCGCAACGCATCGAGGTCGGCAGGGGTGGCCAGACGGCTGGTAAAGGGGCGGTGGGTGAACATGGGCTCGCCATGCCGCGCCCGCCGCGCCTGCGTCAACCGCCCGGTCAGTAGCCGCCGGGTGCGCCGGGCGCGCGGTAGAAGCGGTGGCGCGCGACCTCGCCGTCGATCAGATGTTTCTTGAGCTTGCGGCGCATCTGGTCGGCGCCGTCGGGCGAGACGCAGACGAGGCGGGTGCCGCCGTTCGGCAGCGGCTCGATCGCGCTGATCGCGACGCCCGCGGTGCGGCACATGTCGGTGACCCCGGCTTCGTCGAGGGTGACGTTCATCGCGCGGCTCATGCCGCGTCCGCCGGCGCGGTCCAGGCGCGGATGACCCCGGCGACGCGGGCATAGCCTTCGGCGCTGGCGGTGGCGATGGCGAGCGGGCGGCCGCCGAGCGCGTCATGGTCGGTGTTCAGAAAGGCCACGGCGGGATCGCGGCCGCCCATCTGGAGATAGGCGAGCTGGCTGATATCGCCCTGGCGCCGCGCGTCGGCGGTCGGCAGCGGGGTGCCGCGCTTGCGGAAAGGACTGTTGGTGCGGCGCGTGGCGGCGGGGCTGGCGGGCGGCTGGTCCATAGGACGGCTCCTGTCGGTAAGCGGGAGCGCAGCGCATGTCTCTCAGTCGCGGCGGCTTACGGAAAGGCGTGCCGCGATGAGGGGGATATGGGGATGCGCGGCGGCGATTGTAAGGCGCGGGGCGGGCGGTGACGGGGTGGGGAGCGGACGCTCCGCCAGAACCCGTTCCCCGGCGAAGGCCGGGGTCCAGGGCGTGACCACGCAACGCCGGCTTGCAACCGCTCTGGACCCCGGCCTTCGCCGGGGAACAAGAACGACGCCCTGTTCCTTTCACGTCACCCCGGGCTTGACCCGGGGTCCCGCTCAGCAACGTCGACCAGCGGGACCCCGGATCAGGTCCGGGGTGACGGGAAATGGAACGTCGCCTTCCGTCCGAAAACAGCCCTTCAGGTCTCAACGCTTTCGCGTCTTCGCGTCTTTGCGCGAAACATCCTGTTCTTCCTTCTTTTCCGTGTCGTTGGCGGGCACCGGCAGGCCGAAGAAGGCGCGGCGGGCGGCTTCGCCGGCGGTGCGCAGCGGGGCGGTTTCGGCGGCGCGCGCGGCTTCCATTGCCTCCTCTTCGTCGGTGTCGAGGGTGCGCTCATAGGTCTCATCGCCGAACTGGCCTTCCTCGATGCCGAGAAAATCTTCGGGCGGCGGGAAGTTGGTGCGCCATTCGCCGCGTTCGTCGTCGTGCCAGACGGTCATCTCCGCCGCTTCCTCCTCGGGGGTCTGTGCGACGTCGATGTCATCGTCGAAATCGTCGGAAAATAGCGCAACTTCATCCGCGATCGCACTGCCGCGCCACAGCGTCGCGAGCGGGTTGGCCCGGTTGTCGCGGCCGGCGAGCCAGAGCGCGATTGCGGCGGCCATGCCTTCCGCCCGGTCGGCTTCGGGGCTGTCGGGGGCGGTTTCGGACGCGTCCCCGGCGGGGGTGGCGGTGCGCGCGGCTTCGGCGGCGTCGAACAGCGACAGGAAGCCCGTCCAGTCGCCGGCGATGACCTGCGCCAGCATCTCCTCGCCGGCGCGGGCGCGGGTTTCGACCATCCGGTCGAGCCGCGCGAGCATCGCAAGGCCGAGGCGCGCGTCGGTGCGGCGGCGCTTGACGAAGCTGCGGTCCTCTTCGCGCATGATGGTGGTCGTCTCCTCATGCCCCCAGATCGCGCGGTCGAGCAATTCGTCGGCGAGCCGTCCCCGCGCGATCAGCACCGCCGCCGCCCAGCCGAGCCGGAACGCCGCGCCCTCGGCGCGCTGCTTGAGCTGGTACGCGGCGCTGGCCGACATGCCGACGCGCGCCGCCGCGATCGTCACCGAGCCGGTGGTGGCGACATGTTCGAGAAAGTCGCGCTGGAGTTTGGGTGTCCAGTGATAGCTGGCGGGGGCGGGGATATCGGCGGGGTCATGGGCAAGGTTTTCCATCGAGTCGCTCCTGTGGTTAGGTGAAACTGATAGAATGAACCATATGGGTGTTTTTTAGGAAAGGGTTTTTTCAAGAACGCCTTTTGCCTCGCCAATTGCACGCTCTAGAAAAATTACATACTAAGTCGTTAACCCAATCGACCGAGGAGCGATAGCTTGTCGACGTATCTTCACTCTATATCTGTAAAGAACTTCCGCGGCATCGATAATGAGTATCAAGAGGCTTCCGGATTCGGAAAATTCAATTTCTTCATCGGTCCCAATAACGCAGGAAAATCGACCGTACTGGATCTGTTGCATCGATATTTCCCCATTTCTGATCGTCGCGCCGGGGACAATATTGCAAGCGATGCGTTGGATCTGAATCGATCAGCGAACTCAGGAGATTTCTCGATACGGGTCGGGACTCCGGCAAGTGTCGTTTTGGAAAGATTCAAAAAGCTTCCAGTGGCATCCGACAATCAAACGATGGTGGCCTACGGCAAAAAGGTGATCGAGTGGATCGCCCAAGACGGGCTCCTATGGGTCCAAAATGCGCCGCCGTTTCACAATAGTCCCGTTAGAGTTTTTGATGAAGATGCTATGCAAATCAGCACCGTTCTCAATAATAGTGAAGTGAGAGCGCTGTGGTCCGGCTTAACTCGTATGAGCGGGGCAGATATCCGGACGTGGTCGCGCGAAATTGTAGATAGCGTTTGTGCGCTCGCCAACGTTCCTCTTCCGCCAATCCATCTGATTCCGGCATTTCGAAAGATTGGGCCTGATGGCGAGGGGCTGATCGATACTAGTGGAGCCGGCCTTATTGAGCGTCTCGCCCAGCTTCAGAACCCCACGCTCGAAAAAAGAAGCGACACTGAAGTATTTGACAAAATTAATCAGTTTGTACGGGAGGTGCTAAGTCGGTCTAGCGCGAGAATCGAGATACCCCATTCCAGAGAGCATATTCTCGTTCATATGGATGGTCGTGTACTTCCTCTTGATAGTCTGGGGACAGGTATCCATCAGGTCATCATGTTGGCAGCCTTCTGCACCGTATATGATCAGCGCATTATCTGTCTTGAGGAACCTGAACTTCATCTCCATCCACTGCTTCAGAGAAGGCTGTTTGAATTCCTTGATCAAAACACTGAGAATCAATATTTTGTGGCGACGCATTCGGCTTCTTTCATCGACATGCCGAGAGCCTCGATTTTTCGGGTGTGGCAGGAGGAAGGGGCTACACGAATCCGGAAAGCCGTGTCGAAGCAGCAGCGATTTGAAATTTGCTCCGACCTGGGGCATCGGGCATCCGATCTTCTACAATCTAATGCCATAATCTGGGTGGAAGGTCCGTCTGATCGCATATATTTGAATCACTGGATAAATGCAGTAGCACCTTATTTGGAAGAGGGCCTTCATTACTCCACAATGTTTTACGGCGGTCGCCTGCTAAGTCACTTGTCGGCAAATGACGAGGAAATTGACGAGTTCATTTCGCTTCGTCGGCTAAACAGGAACTTGGCGATCGTGATCGATAGCGACAAGAAATCGGCTCAATCACATATTAACAAAACAAAGCGTCGTGTTGCGCTGGAACTCGGAGAGGACGGGTTTGCGTGGATCACAAAAGGGCGCGAAATCGAAAATTACGTGCCTCACGAAAAACTGCATGATGCCATAAGGTCGATATCTCCTCGGTATCGCCGCGCGGGAGGAGGGCACCAGTTTGATCACGCGCTTCATTACTATCGAGCAGGTGCAAATCGGGGGGACGAAGACGAACTGGTTGAAAAGGTCGATAAAGTGCGCGTTGCTCGGCGGATGTGCGAGGAACCAGCAGATCTTTCGTTGCTAGATCTCCGACCACGCCTCGAGTCATTGGTTCAGTTTATCCGGAAAGCTAACGGAATTGATGCGGATTAGCGCGCCAGATTTCCGTCACCTGATTCCGTTTCAATGAGAAAGCGCCGCTGGCGCCGCATCGCCCCTCCACCACTCGCTTTGCGAGCGGTCCCCCTCCCCATGCCTTCGGCACAGGGAGGATTTTTGGGGACGGCGCCAAATCCTCCCTGTCGCGAAGCGAAAGGGAGCGGGCCTCGAGGCGGTAGAGGGGCCGGGTGCTTCGCTCAGCGAATCCGAATCCACTGATCCTCGATACCCACGCGGTTGTACTGGACGTTGGTCAGGTGGGTGCTCCGCACCTTGATCGCGCAGATCGCCGCGAATTCGGCGTCGACCGCGGGCTGGTCGAGCAGCGGCGCCTTGCTGCTGGCGAACAGCGCGTCGGTGCCGTTCATGACGATCGTCAGCGAGGCGAGATGGACCTCCAGCCCGGCCTTTTCGGCGCGGTCGATCAGGGCGGCGATCTCCTTTTCCGACGCGCCCGTCACGACGAAATGATAGGCGGCGGTGACACCTTGCGGGCCGAAGTCGGCGACGACGGGCGCTTTGCGGCCGGGGCAGGCGTCCACAAATTTGAGCGGCCCGGGGCCGCGTTCGGGTTCCCACGGCTTGGCGCAACCGGTCAGGGCAAGGCCCGCTGCGATCAGGATGACGATGGCGCATTGGCGCATGGCAATTCTCCCCCGGAGAGCGGAAGATCGCATGGCGTGCTTTTCAATTGCTTAAGGCGCGGGTGCCCCTCCACCACCCTTCGGGCGGTCCCCCTCCCCATGCCTTCGGCACAGGGAGGATTTTGCGTTGTGCGCCAATCCTCCCTGTCGCGTAGCGATGGGGAGGGGGACCACGAAGTGGTGGAGGGGCTGACTTCTACGCGCCGTTCGCGGCGCTTAGGATCGCCCGCACACTCGCCGTCGCGACGTCGGTGTCGAGCCCGCAGCCGAACAGGCTGCGCCCGTCGGCGGTGCGGCATTCGACATAGGCGGCGGCCTGCACATTGCTGCCCTGGCCGATCGCGTGTTCGCTGTAGTCGACGATGTCCATGATCGGGCCGCCGCTTTCGCTGAGCGCCGCGATGACGCTCGACATCAGGCCGTTGCCGCGGCCGCTGACGGTGCGCGGGGTGCCTTCGATGGTGAGCTTGCCGGCGAAGATGCGGTCGCTGCCCGCATGGCTTTCGGACCAGTCGACGAGCTGGAAGCGCTTGTTTTCGACCTTGAGGTACGTCGTTTCGAAGGCGCCCCAGATGTCGTCGGCGCCGAGTTCGCGGCTCGTCTCGTCGGCGAGCGCCTGGACGATGTGGCTGAAGCTTGCCTGCATCTTCTTGGGCAGTTTCAGGCCCTTGTCCTGTTCGAGCACCCAGGCGACGCCGCCCTTGCCCGACTGGCTGTTGACGCGGATCACCGCTTCATAGCTGCGGCCGAGATCGGCGGGGTCGATGGGCAGGTAGGGGACGTGCCAGCGTTCGTCATTCTGGCGTTCGCGCGCGGCGAAGCCTTTCTTGATCGCGTCCTGATGGCTGCCCGAGAAAGCGGTGTAAACCAGTTCGCCGCCATAGGGGTGGCGCGGGTGGACGGGGAGCTGGTTGCAATATTCGACCGTCGCGATGACCTCGTCGATGTTCGAGAAGTCGAGGCATGGGTCGATGCCCTGCGTGTACATGTTGAGCGCGATGGTGACGAGGCACGAGTTGCCGGTGCGCTCGCCATTGCCGAACAGGCAGCCCTCGACGCGGTCGGCGCCCGCGAGCAGGCCGAGCTCGGCCGCCGCGACCCCGGTGCCGCGGTCGTTGTGGGTGTGCAGGCTGATCAGCGCGCGGTCGCGGTTCGGCAAATTCTTGGCGAAATATTCGATCTGGTCGGCGTAGATATTGGGGGTCGCCGCCTCGACCGTCGCGGGCAGGTTGAGGATGATCGGGTTCTCGACGGTCGGCTGCAGAATGTCCATCACCGCGGCGCAGCATTCGAGGCTGAAATCGAGCTCGGCGGTCGAGAAGGTTTCGGGGCTGTATTCGAAGCGCCAGTCGGTCTGCGGCAGGCGCGCGGCATTGTCGCGCAGCTGCTTGGCACCCTCGATCGCGATTTGTTTGATCTCGGGCATTTCCATGCCGAAGACGATCTGGCGCCAGGCGGGGCTGACCGCGTTATAGACGTGGACGATCGCGGTCTTGGCACCGGCGAGGCTGTCGAAGCTGGTGCGGATGAGGTCGGCGCGGCTTTGGGTCAGCACCTGCGGGGTGACGTCGTCGGGGATGCGGCCGTCGCGGACGAGGCCCGAGATGAAGTCGAACTCGGTGGCGCCGGCGCTGGGGAAGCCGACCTCGATTTCCTTGAGGCCGACGCGGACGAGCAGATCGAAGAAGCGCGCCTTCTTTTCGGCATCCATCGGGTCGATCAGCGCCTGATTGCCGTCGCGCATGTCGGTCGACAGCCAGATCGGCGCCTTGGTGGTGACGCGGCTGGGCCAGTCGCGGGTCGCCAAGGGAACCTGCGGGAAGGCGGTATATTTGACCGAAGGGTCGCGGAGCATGGTCATGGGTCTGGGTTCTTCTGCGAGAAGGGAGTTGGTGTCGAATTACCCTTGGGCGGTCGCGCGCCACCTTGGGCGCAGCGTCATCGTCACGCCCAAGGGCGTGTAAGTCGCAGAAGAAGGAGGGCGTTGCCGCGCATGGGCGACCCAATGATGCAAAATGTCGCGCTTGGCAAGGGGGAGGGGCGCAAAATGTCGCCGGACCGCGATACGGCGTTCGCGGTCCGGCGCAGGGGGGATGCGGCGGCGGCGGGCGTCAGGCGGCCTCGCTGTCGGCGTCATCCTCTTCCTCGAATTCGAAAATCTCGTCCTCGACCAGATTGTCGATGGCGTGGACGCGGACGCCGACGACCCAGTCGTCGAGCGGGCCTTCCCACGCGGCCTCGACCGGGGTGAGGGCGTCGGCCGACGTTTCCGCAGGACGATCGCCGACGAGGTCGAAGTCCTGATAGCCGTCCTCGGGCGGGGTGATATAGACATGCGCGTCGAGCCGGACGGCGGTCCAGCCGGTCGTCGCGGCCAGACCCTCGGCCTCGACGGTGAGCAGCGGATTGTCCTCATCGCCTTCGATGAAGGCGTTCACTTCGACGATTTCGCGTACCAGTTCGCTCATCACATACGCTCCTTGCGCAATGGGGCGGGGCGGGGATGGCCCCGCGTCCGGGCATAGCGGGCGCGTGTGACAGATTGGGGGGCGGAGCTAGCCCTTCACCCAGCCGACCGCGGGATCGTCGAAGTCGACGACGTCGCCGAGTTCCCAGACATTGGCATAGCCATAGCCGACGAGGTTGATGAAGGTCTGGATGTTGAGCGCCAGCGGGCGCGCCTTGGTCGGCACCGGGGCGCGGTTGTTCGAGAAATTATTGTTGCAATAGATGAGGATGGGGCGGTCCGGATTGGCGCCGACGACCGCCGCGAGGCTGTCGGCGGTGAAATCGGTGAAGGGCAGGTTGACCGCGCCCGCGATATGGCCGCGCGCGAAGGCATCCTTCGAGCGGGCATCGAGGAGCAGGACTTCGGACTTCGCGGCCTCGGCCTTGAATGCGGCGAAGGGGAGCAGGCGTTCGGCGCGCTGCGGCCCGACTTCGGCGGTGAGCGCCTGGAAGCCGGGATAGTCGATCAGCGGATTGGTCTGCGCCAGCGCGGGGGACGCGGCGAGAATGGCGGCGAGCAGCAGGGCCTTGCGCATGATGATCCTCCCTCTTGGTGGCGGGAGGTTAAGGGGTGGGGGATGGATGGGCGATGAACCATATCCCGTTGTCATTGCGAGCGAAGCGAAGCAATCCAGGGCGGCTTACGCACGCTCTGGATTGCCGCGTCGCTTCGCTCCTCGCAATGACGAGGGTGTTTACTGTTTCTCGAACGCCGCGTGGATTTCGAGGTCGACCGCATCGCTGACCGCGGGGATGCCGAAGGCGATGCCGAAGTCGCTGCGCTTGATCGTCGCCTCGGCGTTGAAGCCGACGGTGGCCTTTTTGTTATACGGGTTGGTGCCGGCGCCGTGGAAATCGACGTCGAGGGTCACGGGCTTGGTCACGCCGTTAAGGGTGAGGTTGCCGGTGACCTTGGCCTCGTCGCCGTCGTCGTCGAGGACGACGCGGGTCGAGACGAATTTGGCGTCGGCGGGGGCGGCGCCGAAGAAGTCGGGCTTGCCGCCGTCCTTGCCCGCGCGCAGCAGGTGGCCGGTGAGGCCGGCGCTGGCGGTGGTGACCTTGGCGACGGGGATGGTCACCTCGACCTTCGACGCCGCGGGATTGGCGGGATCGATCACCAGCGTGCCGGTGACGTCGCCGAAGAGGCCGGTGTATTTGCTGAAGCCGAAATGATCGACCTCCCACACGACCATCGTGTGGCCGGGGTCGGCGGCATAGGTGCCCGCGGTGACGCGCGCCTTGTCGGGCGCGCCCGGCGGGCCGCTCTGCTGCGCGATGACGGGAACCGCGATGATCGCGGCGATGGCGGCGAGGGGGAGGGCGTAACGCATGAGGAAGCTCCGGGCTGGTGGGGGAGGGCGGAGGCTAGAGCGGCGCGGGGGGCGGCGTCAATGGCGCGCCCCCGGGCGCGGCGGCGCTTTTTCGCCGCAATGGACGATTTCGCGGTCATCAAGTTGACGGGGGCGGCACGCAAAGATAGCTTAAAGATCAAATAAATAGAAAATCGAGCATTTCCTTCGATTCGCGGAAAAAGGGATTGATCGCTTATGAGGATCTACCGAACGGCGTTGACGATTGCTGCCATATTGGTACCAATTACTGCGGTTAATGCGGCAGAAACTATCGCATATAGTTACGATGCTAAGGGCCGGCTGGTGAAGGTCGTGCGCACCGGTACCGTGAACAACAATGTCACGGTGGAATACACCCATGACAAGGCCGACAACCGCACCCGCCTGAAGACCACCAACTCGCCGAACCCGCCGCCCTAGGGGCTGTCGGGCGGCGTTTGGCCGCTCACCAGAAACAGATTGGGGCGCAGGAAACGGGGCGATGGGCATCGCCGCGACAGCGCCTGCTTGTCCCGCGCCGAGGCGCACATCGCAGGGGTTTGTATGAAACAGGGTCGCAACAGGGGAAATATGCGGATCGCCGCATTGCTGGCGGGCACGATCATCGCGTCGGGGTCGGCGACGCAGGCGCTGGCGCAGCCGACGCCGGTCGTGCCGCCGGTCCGTCAGGAGATCGACGAGAATGGCGTCGATCTGATGCATATGTCGTTCAACACGTCCGAATCCGACCTGTCGATCGGTGAGGGTGAACAAGGGTTGAGTTTCGGACGCATCTGGAGTGAGTCGGCGTGGCGGTACAATCTGCTCGCGACGATCAGCTATGTCGGCTCCACCTATACGGTGAGCTTCGGCGGCCGGTCGGACAGCTTTACCTATACGACATGGCCCAATTTCGTGTCGACCGAGGGCAATGGCGCGACGCTGGTGCTGACCGGCAGCGAATTCACCTATACCGGGCCTGACGGGACCGTCGCGGTGTTTGGCGCTCCGGTCTCCGACTTCTATACCGGCAAGAATGTCGGCATGGCGCGGCACATCACTTTCCCGAGCGGCGACCGCTGGACCTATCACAACAAGACGGCGCAATATTGCCAGCCCGACTGGAATGGGGTGAATTGCAACCAGCCGGTGCAAATGGTCAGCGTGGAACGGCCGCAGTCGATCACCAATCGCGCGGGGTACCAGATCAAGCTGGAATATGCGTCGAACAGCCTGGCCGATTATCCTGGCCTGACCGAATGGCGGCGCGTGACGAAGGCGACCGCCGTCAACAATGCGGTCGAATATTGCGACCCGATGGCCGACAGCTGCTCCTTCGCCAATGCCTGGCCCTATGTAACCTATACCAAGTCGGGGACGAGCGAGACCGTCGCCGATTCCACCGGCACGCTGCGCAGCTATAGCTATGACGCGCCGGGAACGAAGATTGTCGGCATCCGCCGCGCGACCGCAGCGAGCGATTCGGTCACCGTTGCCTATGCCAGCGGACGGGTGTCGAGCGTGGTCAACGAGGGGGTGACCTTTAATTATACCTATTCGGCGGGACCGATTCTGCGGTCCGTATCGGTGGTCGGGCCGCCGTCCTACACGCGCAACGTCCAATCGCACGTCACCTATAATTTCGTCACCCGCGACAACGACGCGCTCAACCGCGACTGGAGCTATGTCCGCGACGCGTCGGGGCGCATACAGGTCGCTTCGCTCAGCTACGAAGGCATCCAGATCCATTATAGCTATGATGCGCGCGGCAACGTCACCCAGACGCGGACCGTTGCCAAGACCGGATCGGGACTGGCGGATATCATCACCACCGCCGGCTATGATGCCAGCTGTACCAACCCGCTGATCTGCAACAAGCCGCTGTGGACGCGCGACGCCAAGGGCAACCAGACCGATTATACCTATGACCCCGTTCATGGCGGGGTGCTGACGGTGACGTTGCCTGCGGCGACGGCGGGCGGGGTGCGGCCGCAGACCCGCTATACCTACCAGTCATATCAGGCCTATGCAAAGAACAGCGCGGGATCGATCGTCGCGTCCGGGGCGCCGGTGTATCGCCTGACGGGGGTTTCAAACTGCCAGACAGCGGCAAGTTGCACAGGCGTCGCCGATGAGACGAAGGTCGCGGTCGGTTACGGACCGCAGGTGGCGGGGACGCCGAACAATTTGCTGCCTGTTTCGGTCACCAAGTCCTCAGGCGACGGGGCGCTCAGCGCCACCGCCGCATTCACCTATGACAATGTTGGCAACCGGCTGACGGTCGACGGCCCCCTTGCCGGAACCGACGACACCAGCCGGACGCGCTATGACGCGCGGCGGCGCGTGGTGGGCACGGTCGGGCCCGATCCCGATGGCGCGGGCGCGCGCAAGCCGCTGGCGCAACGCACGACCTATAATCTCGACAATCGGCCGACCAATGTCGAAGTCGGCAATGTGAACAGCCAGTCCGACGGCGACTGGGCGGCGATGAGCGTCGCCCAGAATGTCGCGACCACCTATGACGCCAATGCGCGCCCAGCCAAGACCGAGCTGAAGTCGGGCGGGGTCACGCAGGCGGTGACGCAGGCCAGCTACGACGGCCGCGGGCGCGTCGATTGCGTCGCCGAGCGCATGAACCCGGCGATCTACACATCGCTGCCGACGAGCGCCTGTACGCTCGGCACCGCGGGCAGCTTCGGCGAGGATCGCATCACCAAGACCAGCTATAACGCCATGGATATGGTGACCAAGGTCCAGACGGGCTTCGGTACCGCGTAGCAGGCCGACGAAGTGACCGTGGCCTATAATATCAACTATGGCACCGTCGCGCATGTGATCGATGCCGAGAATAACCGCACCGCCTATACCTATGACGGGTTTAACCGCCGTTCGAAGACCGAATATCCCTCGACCACCAAGGGCGCCAATGCGGCGAATGCGGCCGATTATGAGGAGGTGACCTTTGACGCCAACGGCAATGTCGCCAACCGTCGGCTGCGCGACGGGACGAGCATCGCCTACACGATCGACAACCTTGATCGCGTGACGCTGAGCGATCTCACCGGGACGGTCGATGACACGTCGTACAGCTATGATCTTCTCGGCCGGGCGGTGAGCGCGACGCGCAACAGCGAGACTTTGACCTTCGCGCACGACGCGCTGGGCCGGCTGACGAGCGAGACGCAACATCTGGGGACGACGACGCACACCTATGATGCGGCGGGGCGGCGGCTGTCGCTGGCCTATCCGGGGGGCGTGCTGACGGTCAATTACGACTATGACGTCGCCGGCAATGTGACGAAGGTCCGCGAAAATGGCGCGACCAGCGGGGTCGGCGTGCTCGCCGACTATGCCTATGACAATCTGGGGCGGCGTTCGAGCATCACTTTCGGGAACGGCAGCGTCCAGAGCTTTGCCTATGGCGCCGACCAGCGGCTGGCGACGCTGACCAACAATCTGGGCGGCGCGGCGACGACGCACGACCTGGTGCAGAGCTTCGCCTATAACCCCGCGGGGCAGATCGCGAGCGTCACGCGCGGCAACGACGCCTATGCCTGGCCAGGGCATTATAATGTCGATCGCGCCTATGTCGCCGACGGGCTCAACCGCATCATGAACGTCGGCAGCACGGCCTTTGCCTACGACGCGCGCGGCAACCTGACGAGCGACGGGACGAACAGCTTCACCTACAGCCCCGACAATCTGTTGACCGGCGGGCCGGGCGGGTCGCTGTTCCGTTATGACGCGCTGGCACGGCTCGGCGGGGCGAAGGTCAATATCAGCTCGACGCTGATCCGCTATACCTATGACGGCACGAACCGCATCGCCGAATATCAGGGCGTCGCGTCGGTGCACCGCCGCTATGTCCACGGCCCCGGCGTCGACGAGCCGATCGTATGGTATGAGGGCAGCGCGATCAACAACACGACGCGCCGCTTCCTGATGGCCGACGAGCGCGGCAGCATCGTCAGCGTGACCGACAGCGCGGGCGCGACGATCGCGGTCAACAGCTATGACGAATATGGCATCCCGGCATCGGGCAATGTCGGCAAGTTCGGCTACACCGGCCAGATGTGGCTGCCCGAGGCGGGCATGTGGTATTACAAGGCGCGGATGTATTCGCCGACCTTGGGGCGGTTCATGCAGACCGATCCGATCGGGTATAGCGACGGGATGAACTGGTATAATTATGTGCGCAGCGATCCGGTGAACAATAGCGATCCGCTGGGGCTGGCGATCAATCGGTCTGAGGATTGTGCTAGCCGGCCCAATACTTGTCCGCCGGATGATCCGAACAGGGATCAGATCGTGGTTACGGGAACGCGGGCGGTGCCGATGCCCGCACCGCTTGGTCCGCTTTCTGTTGTTAGTGGTGTGCCGCGTGGCATGGCGGGTGGCGAGTTCGCGGGTATGGCCGCAGCTGCGGCAGATACGAAAAAAGGAGAAAGCAAAAAAGCTCCGGCGCGGAAGCATGATAGATGCAGTATTGGGAAGGCGGTTGCTAGTTCATCGGAAGCTACGATGGTTGCTGGAAGTACTATTGGGGCTGCTGGATTCTTAACTCCTTTGGTTCCTGATGGGGAAGCTGTCGGAGCTATACTTATCGTTCTGGGAGGAATCGGTTGGGCAGGAGGAAAGCTCGCATCGCTGGGTTGCCCGTGAAAAATTTTCTGAAAATTTCGATATTAATATTTGCTATTTTCTCTATTATTGCAATTTACTTTTATGTTTATAGTGGAGAATATGGCGCCATAGTAATATTTTCTTCTTCTGCATTTGTCCTGTCACTGATACTGAAAAGACATAATTCTGGTACCGTTGACTAGGGGAGTCATGGGTTTCGACAAGGAATGTAGCGAAGAGTAGGGTTGTCGTGCAGGCGTGGGATTCGGCGGGGTTACGGTTTTCTGTTCGCTAAATTACAGATTTCCCGTATCCTGCCATGATCTTGCCCGGCCCACGTATCATGTCACCAAGCGGGGTAATCGTCGCGATCGGATGTTTTTGAGGATGGGATTATGCACCGGGGGCCGCTGTACCGGGAGGCACAGATAGTTCGTGGCGTCGGCTCCATGAACGATGTGCAATTGCTGAGGCAGGTGCAACAATCCCTGAATTGTCGTGCTCGCAGACAATCGTACCGATCATCGGCGGGAGCACTGGTCGATGGCATCACTCGGTGAAGGTTCCTTCGTCGCCGCGAGCCAATGGCTCGCCAGCGTCGCCACCGGCTCGATCGCCACCGGGGCCGCGACCATCGCGGTCGCCGCGATCGGTTTTGCGATGCTCGCGGGGCGGGTCGATCTGCGGCGCGGGGCGACGGTGATCCTCGGCTGTTTCATCCTCTTCGCGGCGCCGTCGCTCGCGTCGGCGTTCGTGCAATGGGCCAATGGCGGTGATGCCGCGGTGCAGCAGGCCGCGCTCGCGCCGCCGTTGCCGGCGACGCCCGCGCCGCCGCCCTATCAGCCGCACGATCCCTATGCCGGCGCGTCGCTGATCCGCTAGGCGGGGGCGAGGCCTATTGCGTCGAGCGGCGCTCGGCGAACCACTGGCGCAGCATCGCGCTGGTGCAGCCGGTGAAGCCGTAGGTGCCGACCACCGAGCAGCTGTTCGGGCGGCTGAGGCGGGCGATGTCGTCGTACCCCTCGACCTTCGAGGCCCAGCTGCCGCCGCCGACATTGTCCTCTTCGCGCAGTTCCTCGCGCAATTCCTTGGGCACGCGGTAGCGGTCGGCCTCGGGCTCCTGCGCGCAGACGACGATCTCGTCGCCCTGGGCCTCGGGGCATTCGTCCTTGCCATAGGCGATGAGGAAGGAGAATTTTTCGGGCGGCTGCGACGACATGGCGAGGCTGTCGTCCTGCGCTTGCGCCTGCGCGGGTACGGCGAAGGCGAGCGTCATCGGCGCCAGCGCGGCGAGCAGCGGGAGCAGGAGGCGGGCAGGCGTGGTCATTCTGGCGTCATTCCCTCGAACCGTCCCCGTCCTGTGGCGACGATAGGCGGGCGAGATGAACCTAAGCCTAACCCGCGGGCAAGTCACGCCCGCGGGATCGGGGCGATAGCGGTTCGGTTCGCGCCGATGAAGGCGGCAGGCGTTGGCGCAAGGCCGCGGCCCCTCCACCACTCGCTTTGCGAGCGGTCCCCCTCCCCATGGCTTCGCCACAGGGAGGATCGCTTTACAGGGCGTCGAGCGAGGCGGCGATGCTGGTCCACACCTGCGCCAGGTCTTCGGGGGTGATGCAATAGGGGGGCATCACGTACAGCGTGTTGCCGAGCGGGCGGAGGAGGACGCCGTGGTCGCGGTAGAAGGCGATCAGGCGCGGGGCGAGGGCCGAGAGATATCCGCCGTCGGGCTGGGCGATGTCGAAGGCGGCGATGGTGCCGAGGCGGCGGGGGCGCTCGACGCGCGGGTCGTGGCCGAGCATCGCGAGGTGCGCGGCCTGTGCGTCGGCGAGGGTGTCGATGCGCTGCTGCACCGGCTCGTCGCGCCAGATCGCGAGATTTTCGTTGGCGGCGGCGCAGGCGATCGGGTTCGCGGTGTAGCTCGACGAATGATAGAAGGTCTTGGCGCGGTCGGTCGACCAGTGCGCCTCGAAAATCGGTTCGATGCAGAGGGTGACCGCGAGCGGCAGGCTCCCGCCGGTCAGCCCCTTCGACAGGCAGACGATGTCGGGGATGACGCCGGCCTGGTCGCAGGCGAAGCGGGTGCCGGTGCGGCCCCAGCCGGTCATTACTTCATCGGCGATGAAGAGCACGTTGTGGCGGGCGCAGATGGCGCGCATCTCGGCGAGCACCCACGCGGGATAGATCAGCATGCCGCCGGCGCCGAGGATCAGCGGTTCGACGATGAAGGCGGCGGGGTGCTGGGCGCAGGCGGCTTCGAGCGCGTCGAGCGTGGCTTGTTCCTGCCTCTCGTGCGGGAAGGGGATGGTATCGACGTCGAACAGAAGCGGCTGCCAGGCGCGGTTGTAGACGCCGCGCTCGCCGACCGACATCGTGCCGATCGTGTCGCCATGATAGCTGTGTTCGAGGACGAGGATGCGGCTGCGCGGCTCGCCGATATTATACCAGTAACCGAGCGCCATTTTCAGCGCGACCTCGACGCTGGTCGAGCCCGAGTCCGAGAAGAAGACGCGGGTGAGCGGCGCGGGGGTGATGCGGACCAGTTCGGCGGCGAGGCTTTCGGCGGGCTCGTGGGTCCAGCCGGCGAAGATGAGCTGGTCGAGCTTTTCGCTCTGGTCGCGGATCGCGGCCATGATGCGCGGGTGGGCGTGGCCGTGGGTGGTGACCCACCAACTGGAGATGGCGTCGATCCAGTATCGGCCGTCGGCATCGTAGAGGCGCGCGCCGTCGCCGCGGGCGATGAGCGGTATGGTGTCGCCGAGGCCGTGCTGGGTGAAGGGGTGCCAGACGGGGGATTGGTCGGTGTGGGTCATTGCTTATGTCCGTTATGTTCCCCGGCGAAAGCCGGGGCCAGTGCGACGCTTCCATGGACCCCGGCTTTCGCCGGGGAACACGAGGGGTTAGCCGAAATCCGCCAGGTCGAAGTTTGCTGCAAATGCGCGTGCAAGATTTTCCGGCGTTAGTGGATCGACGATCGGCAGGCGGCCGAGGCGGCGGACGCCCGATATCTCCGCAATGATTGCCTCACTGTCTTCGACCGCGTCGCCGAGGAAGGCGAGGCCGTGGATCGGAACGTCGCGGGCGCGGAGCGCCTCGATCGTGAGCAGGCTGTGGTTGATCGTGCCGAGGCTGGTCCGCGCGCAGATAATCACCGGAATCTGCCAGCGCGCGAACAGGTCGGCGTAGAGCAGGGTGCGGGTGAGCGGGACGAGGGCGCCGCCGGCGCCTTCGACGATCAGGTCGCCTTGGGGGGGTGTGAGCTGGTCGGGGTCGATGGTCACGCCGTCGATCTCGGCGGCGCGGTGGGGTGAGGCGGGGGTGACGAGGCGGTAGGCCTCGGGCACTACCGCGACGTTGGCGAGGCGGGCGACGACCTCGCTGTCGGTTTCGTCGTCGAGGCCAGCCTGCACCGGTTTCCAATAGGGGGCGCCGGTCGCTCCCGCGAGCGCGGCGGCAAAGACGGTCTTGCCGATGCCGGTGTCGGTGCCGGTGACGACGAAGCGCGGCATCAGGCGTCGGCCATCGCGGCGGCGAGGGTGTCGGTCATGCGGTCGATGTCGGCCTCGCCGACGTTGAGGGTGATCGCGATGCGCAGGCGCGCGGTGCCGTGCGGGACGGTGGGAGGGCGGATGCCGCGGACGTCGAACCCGGCTTCCTGCAGCGCGCCGGCGATGCGCATCGTGCGCGCGTTGTCGCCGATGACGACCGGGATGATCTGGCTGCCGCTGGCGGGCAGGCCGAGCGCGGCGAGGCGGGTTTCGGCGTGGGCAACGAGGTCGTGGAGGCGCGCTGCGCGTTCGGGTTCGCCCGCGACGATTTCGAGCGCCTGGCGCACGAGCCAGGCCATCAGCGGCGAAGGGGCGGTCGAGAAGATGAAGGGGCGGCCGCGGTTGACGATGAAATCGCGCACGATCGCGGGACCGCAGAGCAGGGCGCCTTCGCAGCCGAGCGCCTTGCCGCAGGTGTGGAGGGTGATGAGATTGTCGCGCGGCGCCAGCGCGTGGGCGAGGCCGGCGCCGGCGGGGCCGTAGACGCCGGTGGCGTGCGCCTCGTCGACGATCAGCACCGCGTCGTGGCGGTCGGCGACCGCGGCGAGGTCGGCCAGCGGGGCGCGGTCGCCGTCCATCGAATAGAGGCTTTCGACCGCGATCCACGCGGTGCCGGTGCCTCCCCTGGCGCGCCAGCCGGCGATCGCGTCGTCGAAGGCCTGCGGGTCGTTGTGCGCGGCGGCGGCGCGGTCGGCGCGGCCGAGTTTCATGCCGTCGTGGGCGCTGGCGTGGATGAGCTCGTCGTGGACGATGAGGTCGCCGCGCTGCGGCAGCGTCGCGAAGAGCGCGGCGTTGGCGGCGAAGCCGGTGGGGAAGAACAGCGCCGCCTGGCTGCCGTAGTGGCGCGCGGCGTGGGCCTCCAATGCTTCATGCTCTTCGTGGTTGCCGCGCAGCAGGCGCGAGCCGCCCGAGCCGGCGGGCAGGCCGCGCTGGAGGCCCTGCGCGACGGCTTCGTTGAGGACGTAGGAGCCGGCGAGGGCGAGATAATCGTTCGAGGCGAAGTCGATGCCGGCGCGCGGCACGAGGGTGCGGCGGCGGTCGTCCGCCGCGAGTGCGGCGAGGTCGGCGTGGTGGGCGGCGAAGGGGGCGTTTGGCATCCTAATCCTCATTCGTCATTGCGAGCGAAGCGAAGCAATCCAGAGTCGCGTAATCCGCTCTGGATTGCTTCGCTTCGCTCGCAATGACGAAGTTTAGCGGCGCAAGGCCCGCCGCTCTTCGCCGGTCAGGCGGTGCGGCGTGGCGATCGGTTCGAGCGTCCGGGTGTCGAACAGTTCGCAGCGGCGGCGATCGCCCGAGAGCATGTCCTTGATCATCCGCGGGAAGAAGCGGCGCATCAGCTGGCCCATGCTCATCTTGGGCAGCGCGCCGGTGTCGCCGATGCCGTCCTGCGTGAAGAGGTGGCCAAGCGGCGGGCCGACCAGCGTGTCGCGCGTCGCCGGGTCGCAAGCGGCGAGCTGGGTGGTGATGTAGGGGATTTTGCCGTTCGCATAGCTGTTGAACAAGGGCATGCCGCAGCAGGTCGCATACCAGCGCAGCGTCGGCTTGTCGGTCAGATGGACGCAGGCGAGCCGCTCGCGGCCGGTGTCGAGGCGCATTTTTGCGCAGCGCGACTGGTAGAGCGCGCTGCCGCCGTGCGCGTCGAGCACGCGGTTCGCGTGGCCGAGGTGGCGCGTCAGGTCCTGGCAGTCGGTGCAATGGCATATGACATGGTCGCCCTGGTCCGGACCGACGTTGAGGAGGGTGCCGGAAACGGTGCCGCATGGACAGGCGAAGGCGAGGTCGGAGGACATGCCGCGGTCCTAGCTCTTTGCCTGCGATTGCGGAAGGCCGTGCGATCCTCCCTGTCGCGGAGCGATGGGGAGGTGGCAGCGCGGAGCGCTGACGGAGGGGTAATAACGCTGGCGTCGAACCCCTCCACCACCGCTTCGCGGCGGTCCCCCTCCCCAACGCTTCGCGATGGGGAGGATCGGGCTTGTCGCCGACGTCAGTTCTTCGACTTGTCGACGAGCTGGTTCTTGGCGATCCACGGCATCATCGCGCGCAGTTCGCCGCCGACCTGTTCGATCGGATGCGCCGCGGCGGCCTTGCGGCTCGCCTTGAGTTCGGGCTGGCCGGCCTGGTTGTCGAGGACGAAGTCCTTCACGAAGCGGCCCGACTGGATATCCTGAAGCACGCGCTTCATTTCGGCCTTGGTCTCTTCGGTGATGATGCGCGGGCCGGTCTTGATGTCGCCATATTCGGCGGTGTTCGAGATCGAGTAGCGCATGTTCGCGATGCCGCCTTCATAGAGGAGGTCGACGATCAGCTTGGTTTCGTGGAGGCATTCGAAATAGGCCATTTCGGGGGCGTAGCCCGCCTCGACCAGCGTTTCGAAACCCGCCTGGATCAGGTGGGTGATGCCGCCGCAGAGCACAGCCTGTTCGCCGAAGAGGTCGGTTTCGCACTCTTCCTTGAAGCTGGTTTCGATGATGCCGCTGCGACCGCCGCCGACGGCGGAGGCGTAGGAGAGGGCGAGCGCCTTGGCGAAGCCGTTGCCCGACGAACCCGCGCCCTGCGCTTCCTGTGCTACCGCGATCAGGCAGGGGACGCCGCCGCCCTTCTGATATTCGCTGCGCACGGTGTGGCCGGGACCCTTGGGCGCGACCATGAAGACGTCGATGTCGGGGCGCGCTTCGATCAGGCCGAAGTGGATGTTGAGGCCGTGGGCGAAGGCGAGCGCGGCGCCGGGCTTCATGTTCGGGCCGATGTCGTCGGCGTAGATTTTCGCCTGATGCTCGTCAGGCGCGGCGATCATGATCACGTCGGCCCATTCGGCGGCTTCCTTGTTGGTCAGCACCTTGAAGCCCGCGGCTTCGGCCTTTTTGGCGGTCGCCGAACCGGGACGGAGCGCGATCGCGACCTCCTTCACACCGCTGTCGCGCATGTTCTGCGCATGGGCGTGGCCCTGGCTGCCGTAGCCGACGACGGCGACCTTCTTGTTCTTGATCAGATCCTGGTCGGCGTCGCGATCGTAATAAACCTGCATTGGATAAGTCCCTTCATATGCTCAATTAATTCGTCATCCCGGCGAAGGCCGGGATCTCGACGGTGCGGCAGGCCGCGAGGGTGAGATCCCGGCCTTCGCCGGGATGACGGGTGTGAAAATTCCTAAACCGCCTCCGCCCCGCGGGCGATGGCGACGACGCCGGTGCGGCCGACTTCGACCAGCCCGCATTCGCGCATCAGCGCGATGAAGCGGTCGACCTTGTCGCTGTTCCCGGTGATTTCGAAGATGAAGCTGGTCAGCGTGGTGTCGACCACCTTGGCGCGGAAGACGTCGGCAAGGCGCAGCGCCTCGATGCGCTTTTCGCCGGTGCCCGCGACTTTGACGAGCGCGATCTCGCGTTCGACATGCGCGCCCTGGTCGGCGAGGTCGACGACATTGTGGACGGGCACGAGCCGGTCGAGTTGCGCGATGATCTGGTCGATCACCGCAGGCGGGCCCGAGGTGACGATGGTGATCCGCGACAGCGCATGGTCGGCGCTGATGTCGGCGACGGTCAGGCTTTCGATATTATAACCGCGCGCCGAGAACAGCCCGGTGATCTTGGCGAGGATGCCCGCCTCGTTGTCGACGGTGACGGCGAGCACATGGCGCTCGCCCGCTTCGGTTTTGATTTTCATGTCTTACACCAGTGCCTTGGCTTCGTCGTCCATCGTGCCGGTGACGTCGCTCGGCTGGAGGAGCATTTCGGTGTGGGCGGCGCCCGACGGGATCATCGGGAAGCAGTTGGCGAGCTTGGCGACGCGGCAGTCGACGATCACCGGTCCCGGGGTGTCGATCATCTTCGCGATGCCGTCCTCGAGGTCGCCGAGCGTGTCGATGCGCAGGCCCGTCCAGCCATAGGCTTCGGCGAGCTTCACGAAATCGGGCAGGCTGTCCGAATAGCTGTTCGAATAGCGGCTTTCATAGGTCAGTTCCTGCCACTGGCGGACCATGCCCATATATTCATTGTTGAGGATGAAGATCTTCACCGGCAGCCGGTACTGGCTGACCGTGCTCATTTCCTGGATATTCATCTGGATGCTGGCTTCGCCCGCGACGCAGATGACGAGGCGGTTCGGGTGCGCGATCTGCGCGCCGACCGCGGCGGGGAAACCGTAACCCATCGTACCGAGCCCGCCGCTGGTGAGCCAGCGGTTGGGGGCCGAAAAGCCGAAATGCTGCGCCGCCCACATCTGGTGCTGGCCGACCTCGGTGGTGATGATCGGGTCGCGACCGCGGGTCGCGTCGAACAGCGCGCGGACCGCGCGCTGCGGCATGATTTCGGCGGCGTCTTCCTTCTTTTCGGGGAAGTCGAGGCAGCGCGTTGCGCGCCAGCCGTCGATGCGGCGCCACCATTCGCCCAGATCGCGCGCCTTGTGGCCCGCGTCCTGCCAGCCCGCGATGATCGCGTCGAGGGCGCGGCCGGCGTCGCCGACGACGGCGAGGTCTACGGCGACGATCTTGTTGATCGAGCTGCGGTCGATGTCGATGTGGATCTTTTTCGCTTCGGGCGCGAAGGCGTCGAGGCGGCCGGTGACGCGGTCGTCGAAGCGCGCGCCGACCGCGATGATCAGGTCGGCGCGGTTCATCGCCATGTTCGATTCATAGGTGCCGTGCATGCCGAGCATGCCGAGCCATTTGGGATCGTCGCACGGGAAGGCGCCGAGGCCCATCAGGGTCGAGGTGACCGGCGCGCCGGTCAGCGACACCAACTGACGCAGCGCGGCGCTGGCGTCGGGGCCGGCGTTGATGACGCCGCCGCCGGTGTAGAAGACCGGTCGTTCGGCCGCAGCGATCAGCGCGACGGCTTCGGCGATCGCATCGGCGTCGGGTTCGACCTGCGGGCGATAGCTTTTGTGCGCGATCTTTTCGGGGATGACATAATTGCCGGTGGCGACCTGCACATTCTTGGGGATGTCGATCACGACCGGGCCGGGGCGGCCGTGGGTGGCGATATAGAAAGCCTCGTGCAGGATCGGGCCGAGGCGTTCGGGGTCCATCACCAGATAATTATGCTTGGTGCAGTGGCGGGTGATGCCGACGGTGTCGCATTCCTGAAAGGCGTCGGTGCCGATCAAGGCGGTCGACACCTGGCCGGTGAGCACGATCATCGGGATCGAATCCATCAGCGCGTCGGTGATGCCGGTGACGGCGTTGGTCGCGCCGGGTCCAGAAGTGACGAGCACGACGCCGGGCTTGCCGGTCGAGCGTGCATAACCCTCCGCCGCATGCGTCGCCGCCTGTTCGTGGCGGACGAGAATGTGCTTGATCGTCGGGTGCTTGTAGAGCGCGTCATAGATGGGAAGGACCGCGCCGCCCGGATAGCCGAACACCGTGTCGACCCCGAGGTCGACCAGCGCCTGAACCACCATGTCGGCACCACTCATTTCCGTCACGACTATACTCCTCGTTTCTCGATCGTTGCGCACAAAGGCGAGGCTTGTGCGCTGCAACAGGTCGGCGGGCAATAGGTATATGATTCTATCCTGTCAACAGCATATCACGTAATATAATTGCTATTTTGTTGATAGAATCCTTGTTTAATGATTCTGTATGGCGTGGCCAGTCGGCGGGTGGCTGGTGGCGGAACCACGTAAACTGGCGCTTGGCATATTGGCGGGTGGCGGCCTGGGCGAGGGTGAGGGCTTCGGCGCGGTCGATCTCGCCGCGCAGATATTGCGCGATCTGGGGCACGCCGATCGCGCGCATGACGGGGAGATCGGGATCGAGGCGGCGCGCCAGCAAAGCCTCGACCTCGGCGATCGCGCCGCCGTCGAACATCGCGTCGAGCCGCAGGTCGCAGCGCTCGCGCAGCCAGTCGCGCGGTGGGAGCAGGAGGAAGGGGGCGAGCGCGATCTCGCCCGCGATGCCGCCCGCCTGCGCCGCCTGCCAGTCGGCGAGGGTGCGGCCGGTCGAGCGGACGACCTCGAGCGCGCGGGCGACGCGGGTGCGGTCGGCGGGGTTCAGCCGCGCGGCGGCGGCGGGGTCGGCGGCGGCGAGCGCGGCGTGGGCGTCGGCGACGTCCATCGCGCGCACCGCCTCGCGCACTGCGGGATCGATTTCGGGGACGGGGGCGATGCCGTAGAGCAGGCTGCGCAGATAAAGGCCGGTGCCGCCGACGAGGATGGGAACCATATCCGCGGCTTGGGCGTCCGAGATGGCCGCGCGCGCCTCGTCGGCCCAGCGTGCGGCGTTATGCGCCTCGGCGCCGTCGATATGGCCGAAGAGGCGGTGGGGAATCCCCGCCATCTCTTCGGTCGAGGGACGCGCCGAGAGGATGGCGAGGTCGGCATAGACCTGGCTGGCGTCGGCGTTGATCACGACGCCGTTGGTGCCGACGTCGCGAAGGGCCTTCGCAAGCGCCACCGCCAAAGCGCTCTTGCCGCTGGCGGTCGGTCCGGCGATAAGCGCGATGGGCGGCCTCGCGGCCGAAGAGAGTGAAGGAGATGCCATGTTCGTTGCGACGCTGATAGCAGCCGGGAAGCTGACCGACGAGGTGGTTCGCGAGGCTATCGACCGGCTTGATGCGACGGGGCACGAGGTCGGCGCGCCGCACTGGCTCGACGTCGGCGATGCCGCCGATATCGTCTTCCAGGGCAGCCTGGTCAGCGCGCGCGAGGAACTGGCGAAGATGGACCATGGCGCGCTCGACGTCGTCGTCCAGCCGCTGGGCGACCGCACCAAGAAATTGATCGTCGCCGACATGGATTCGACGATGATCACCGTCGAATGCATCGACGAACTCGCCGATTATGCCGGGATCAAGGACCAGATCGCCGCGATCACCGCGCGTGCGATGCGCGGCGAACTGGATTTCCGCGCCGCGCTGTTCGAGCGTGTCGGGCTGCTCGGGGGCCTCGCCGAAGGCGTGCTCGCCGAATGCCGGATGGAACGGGTGCGGCTGACCCGCGGCGCGCGGACGCTGATCCAGACGATGAAGGCGCATGGCGCTTATTCGGTGCTGGTGTCGGGGGGCTTCACCGCCTTTGCCGACCCGGTGGGGGAGGCGATCGGCTTCGACAAGGTGGTCGCCAACCATCTGGAGATTTCGGGCGGAAAATTGTCGGGCCGGGTGCTCGAGCCGATCGTCGACAGCGCCGCGAAGCTGGAAACGTTGAAGGCCGAGGCCGCGAAGCACGGCCTGCCGCTCGCCGAGACGCTGGCGGTCGGCGACGGCGCCAACGACATCCCGATGATCACCGCGGCGGGACTGGGCGTGGGCTATTATCCGCACCCGTCGGCGGGCGCGGCGGCGGCGGCGGTGATCCGGCACCATGACCTGACGGCATTGCTGTGGGCGCAGGGTTATCCGCGGCGGCAGTGGGTGATGGGGTAGCGGCGAGCGGCGAGTTTCGACCGGCTTCTACCGTATCCCGGCGGAGGCCGGGGTCCAGAGCGGAGCTAGCAAACGCCTGCTCTCCACAGCCCTGGGCCCCGGCCTTCGCCGGGGTACTGGAGTTGTAGCCAACGGCAGCTTCCCACCTCAAATCCGACAGATGACGGCGGGTCTCCGGATCAAGTCCGGGGTGACGGGGATGGGCAAGGGGAGTATCGTGCGGGTCGGAGGATCGCATGGCCCAACACCGCATCTATTCGATCAGCGTCGCGAGCGTGTACCCGCATTATATCGCCAAGGCCGAGAAGAAGGGGCGCACCAAGGCCGAGGTCGACGAGATTTTCCGCTGGTTGACGGGCTATGACCAGAAGGCGCTGGAGGCCGAGCTCGCGGCGGCGACGAGTTTCACGGATTTCTTTGCGCAGGCGCCCAAGCTCAATCCCGCGCGCGAGCTGATCACCGGGGTGATTTGCGGCATCCGCGTCGAGACGATCGAGGAGCCGCTGATGCGCGAGATCCGCTATCTCGACAAGCTGATCGACGAGCTGGCGAAGGGCAAGAAGATCGAGAAGATCCTGCGCGGCTAAAGGATGAAATCGCTGGCGCTCAGCAGGCCGAGATTGACATTGTGCAGGACGATGAAGTCGCCGTTGCCGAGATTGATCGCGCCGTCGCTGCCCACCTGACTGAACCCGGCCTTGAGCGCGGCGAAGCTTGTGAAGCCGAAGGCCGCCAGGTTGATCTTGTCGGTACCGCGAAGGAAATCGCCGATCACGTCGCCGCCGGTGCCGCGCTCGAACACAAATGTGTCCGCCCCGGCCTCGCCGAACAGCACGTCATTGCCGCCCTTGCCGTTCAAGATATCGTTGCCTGCGCCGCCGAGCAGATAGTTGGCGACCGCATTGCCGGTCAGCCGATTGTCGAGGGCGTTGCCGACGCCGAATGCGGTTGTGCCGCGCAGTTCGAGATTTTCGACATTGGCGTAAAGATAGACGCCGGCATTGGGGACGTTGATTTCCGCAATCACCGTGTCGTTGCCGCCGCCGACCGCCTCGAAGGTCAGATCTGCGCCGGTATCGACATAATAGATGTCGTCGCCGGCACCGCCGTCCATCAGGTCATAATCATTGAGCCCGGAATTGCCGAACAGCTGGTCGTTGCCCGCGCCGCCGACCAGGATGTCGGTGTCGAAGGTTGCGCCGCCGTCAAGGATATCGTCGCCATCCTCGCCATAAAGCGCGTCGGCGTCCTCGCCGCCGTAGAGCTTGTCGTTGCCCGTGCCGCCGGCGAGATAGTCGACGCCGATGCCGCCATAAAGGGTATCGTCGCCGGCTTCACCGAACAGGCTGTCGCGCGCATGGTCTGGATGGCCGATGCGCGAACCGCCGCCGTAAATGATGTCGTTGCCGCCGCCGCCGATCAACAGATTCTCGGAATCATTGCCGGTCAGGATATTGTCGGACGCGTTGCCAACGAGCCAGGACGTTCCCGCGTCTTCGGCGATCACGCCATTTTCGACATTGGCGTACATATAGTGGAAACCGCGGGTGATGACGGTGTCGTTGCCCTCGTCGGGATTCTCGAAATAGACGGTGCGATGGATATTGTCGCTGAATGCCGTGAGATAATAGACATCGTCGCCGGTGCCGCCATAGAAGCGGTCTTGACCAAGGCCGCCCTTGAAGCTGTCGTTGCCGGCGCCGCCGATGAACAGATCGTTACCGTCGTTGCCGAAGAACTGGTCGTTGCCGCCAAAGCCATAGATGGTGGAATCGCCGACACCGTTCGAGACGAGGATATTGTCGCCCTCGTCGCCGTTCAGATTACCGCCGCGGGTGTCGAGGATGATCAACCTCAGCCCGCTGTCGACGCCGAAGGCCGCGATGCGGCCGTCGCCGAGCGGTACCAGCGACGTTTGAGAACCCGGCAACATGATGGTCAGCAGCGAATCCGACAGAGGCGTGCCGTCGGCGTCGAACCAGCGAAAGCCCGCGGCCGGGGTGCCGTCCTGGCTGCCGGCATAGGATATGATGAAACTGTCATCCTCCAGGATCGTGATATTCGGGGCGCTCGCCGAGGAACGTTCGTTGACGACAAATTCGCTGCCGATCGGATTGCCGTCGGGATCGAACAGTTGCGCGTGCGCCGAATAGCCGCCGTTCGCCGCCTGGAACTCCCACACCGCGAGGTAATTGCCGTTCGCAAAGGTTTCGACATGCGCTCTTCCCGACGAGCCGCCGGCGTCGGTGGACACGGCAAATTCGTTGCCGATCCGTTGCCCGGTCAGCGTCATCATCTGACCGCGGATATCGCCGGTTTCGCGGTCCCACCAGGCGATGAACAGATTGTCGCCATTGGTCGCGATCCGCGCGTCGAGCTGATGGCCCGGCGTCGTGGTGTTGATCAGGATAGGGTCGCCCGGAACGCCATTCGCGCCAACGATGCGGAGCGCGATATTCGCGCCGTCGGCAGGGGGCATCGAGTAGACGATGGCATAGGTGCCGTTGGGCAGCGTTTCGATGGTGGCGGGGCGATTGCTGCCGGTCAGCAGGAAATCGGTCGCGATGCGGATCGCCGGCCCGGTCGGTTCCATCGCGGCATTGTAATGCCGCATGTTGAGCACGTCGCTGTTGTTGACGATCTCGCGCGTGAGTATCGAGAAACCCCCGTCGTCATGGAAGTCGATGTCGAAGAAGCCACCGGGGTCGATCGTGCCGCTGGAAACGGGGCGTCCAAAGAGATCGAACGTCCTGTACTCCATGCCGGAGCTGCCGTTCACGATGACGACGAAATTGCCGTTGGGGAGGCGATAGCTGGCGGGATAACCCGCAGCACTGCCGCCGACGCCGGTTTCGAGTTTCCAGATATCCAACGCCATGACGCAGCCCTCTCCCTTGATCCTTCCCGCGTCCTAATCGAATAGCGGGAAAGCGCAACGGATGGTCCGCTTGCAATGACAGCTATTTAGCGGCGAGGGTTCGCCGGTTATTTGCTGTTCATCACCACGCAGGGCTGGCTCGCCGATCCGACGGTGGCGCAGAATTTGTCGGCTTCGGCCTTGGTCGCGAAATTGCCAGCCTGGAGGCGAGTGAGCTTGCCGTTCTTGACGAGATAGGGCTGGCGGTCGGCGAGGCCGGGATATTTGCGTTCGAGCGCGGCCCACAGATTGCGGGCGTTGCCGTCCTGCGAGAAGGCGCCGAGTTGGGCGCGCCAATTGTCCGCGCCGGCGGTGTGGACGGCGGCGGCGGGCGGGGCGGGTTGCGGTTTGGGCGGGGCCGCCTTCACCGGAGCGGGCACGGGTTTCGGCGCCGCGGGTTTCGGCGGTGCGGCGGGGGGCAGGTCGCCGCTTTCGGGTGGCGCGGCGTAGCTGGTGCCGGGCGCCGCCTTCGCGTCGGTGGCGGCAGCGGCAGCTTCGGCGGCGGCGTTTGCCGCGGCGTTGGCGGCGGCCGACGGCGGCAGCTCGGCGGTCTTGATCGGTTGCGGCACCGCGGGACGCGGCTCGGGCGGCGGCGGCGCGGGCAGGTGGTCGGGCGCGCGGGGCGGCGGCGGACCCGGGTCGGCCTTGATCACCGGCGGCGGCGTGTAGCTGGTGCCGGGGACCGAAACGGGCAGGCTCGCGGTCTTGACCGGCGAGGCGGCGGGCCTGGGCGGCGGCGGCGCGGCGGCGTTGACCGCGGCGAGGCGTTCGCGCTGTTCAGCCTTTTCCATCTCGGGCAGCATCGCGAGCCCCGCCTGGCGCTGTTCGAGCGGGATCAGGCTGTCGAGTTGGGCGAGGCGCGCCGAGGCGATGCCGAGCCCGGCGTCGCTGGCGCGCTTGGTGAGCGCATAGGCGCGCGGCCAGTCCTGCGCGGCGAGGTCGCCGTTGAAGTGCGCGGTGCCGAGGACATATTGCGCGCGGGGCTCTCCGCGCGCCGCCGAGCGGACGATCATCGGCATCGCCTCTTCGCGGCGGTTGGCGGTGAAGAGCACGAGGCCGAGATTATCCTCGGCCTGAAGATGCCCCTGTTTGGCGGCGCGGCGGTACCAGCTTTCGGCCTGCGCGAGGTCGGCGGGGACTCCGCGGCCGAGCTTGTACGCCTGGCCGAGATTGAATTGCGCATCGGGATCGCCAGCGAGCGCGAGCGGGCGCCAGATCGACACCGCCTGCTGGGCGTTGCCGGCCTCCCATTGATCGACGCCGTCCTTGACGCTGGGCGTCGCGGCGGCGGGCTTGCTCGCCGCGGGCGTCGCGGGCGCCGCGATGGCGGGTGCGGCGGACATCGCAACCGACAGCAACGGAAGCAAGGCGATGGTGCGGAATAGACGCATGACAATCTCCACTGACGTCAGCAGCCCGGACCCGGGCGGCGACAGTCCCCGGCCCGGCGCTAGGGGGTAATGGCTAACACCCCGTTAGCGACGCGTCGACCAGAGTGTTTCTGATCCGATACGGCACAGTTTTATCTTAAGTCGCTGTTTACCATGATGTCCAACGGACCGTTTACCGTCATTTTCACATCGTTAACCCAATCTTAGGCCCCCGCGTGGCATTCCACCGCCAATTCGTGGTCACATTAGGGGGACAGCTGTGCGCGTTTTGGCATTGGCTTCACAAAAGGGCGGGTCGGGTAAGACGACATTGTCGGGGCACCTTGCGGTGCAGGCCCAACTCGCCGGAGCAGGGCCCGTTGTCCTGATCGATATCGATCCGCAGGGTTCGCTCGCCGACTGGTGGAACGAGCGCGAAACCGACCTTCCGGCCTTTGCCCAGACCACGGTCGCACGGCTCGCCTCGGACCTCGAAATCCTGCGCCAGCAGGGCTTCAAGCTCGCGGTCATCGATACGCCGCCGGCGATCACCATGGCGATCCAGAGCGTCATCGGGGTTGCCGAGCTGATCGTCGTCCCGACACGCCCCAGCCCGCACGATTTGCGCGCCGTCGGCGCCACCGTCGACCTATGCGAACGCGCCGGCAAACCGCTGGTGTTCGTCGTCAACGGCGCGACGCCGAAAGCCAAGATCACCAGTGAGGCCGCGGTCGCGCTGTCGCAGCATGGCACCGTTGCCCCGATCACCTTGCACCACCGCACCGATTATGCCGCGTCGATGATCGACGGCCGCACGGTGATGGAGGTCGACCCCAACGGCCGCTCGGCCGACGAGATCCGCCAGCTCTGGTCCTATATGAACGACCGGCTGGAAAAGAATTTCCGCCGCACCGTGTTCAGCGGTGCGCCGATGCCGTCGCAAGGCGGCTATGGCGCCGTCCGTCCGATGGGCGGTGGTTTCGGCCGCCGCATCGCCGGTCAGTAAGGGGAGATGGAAGCCATGGGCGAACCCAAACCCCTCGCATCGCTGAACGCCGGCCTGCTCGCCCGCAAGGGCGCCGCGCGCCCCGCGATGCGCCGCCAGCCGCTCGGCAGCGGCCCGGTTCCGGTCAACACGGTCGGTTACGACGACCTGGGCTGGAACGACATGGGCTATGACGTCGACCCGGTACAGTCGAGCGAACCGACGCATATGGTCGACCTGAAGCCTTTGCTCAGCGGATCGGTGCCCGAACATAATCTGGAGGCCGAACATGCGGTCGAGGACAGCGCCGGCCACGAGGTCGTCGATTGGCTCGGCGAAAGCGAAGCCGCCGAGGAATTCGTCCCCGCGCCGTTGCCGGTCATTCCCGAAATCGTCCGCCAGCAGGAATCGCTGAGCGACCGCGTCGCCGCGGTAGCGCGCAAGGTCGAAGCGCGGCCCGCCGAGCCGAAGGCGCCGCGCGCGTCGCGCGCCCTGCGCGCCCGCGACAAGGCCGCGTTCACGCTGCGCCTCGACGCCGAACGCCATCTGCGGCTGCGGCTGGCGAGCGCGGTGACCAACCGCTCTTCGCAGGTGATCCTGACCGATCTGCTCGACGAATTTCTGTCAACGCTGCCCGAAATCGACGCGATGGCGAGCCGCCTGCCGGCCACGCGCCCGTCGCGCCGGACGATGCAGTCCTAAGTGAACAAGGGGGACCTGTCATGAACCGCAATATGCTGATGAAGCTTGCCGTGTCGGGCTTTGTGCTCGGCCTCACGACCACCGGCTGCAGCATGAACAAGATGGCGAATGCGCCGTCGAACGCACTCGGCAAACCCGAAACCGCAGTGAAGTCCGCCGACAAGGCGCGCGACGCGCTTACCGACGGCAAGGTCAGCAAGGCTGTCGCCTACGCCGAAGCCGCGGTCGCGGCGAGCCCGCGCGACGGCGCCTATCGCGCGCTGCTCGGCCAGGCTTACCTCAGCGACGGACGGTTCGCCTCGGCCTCCGCCGCGCTGACCGAAGCGATGGAATTGGGCACCACCGATGCCAATACGGTGATCGCGCTGACCCTCGCCAACCTCGCGCAGAACAAGACGAGCGAAGCGATGGCGCTGCTCAACGCGCATCGCGATATCTTGCCCGCACCCGACATGGGGCTGGCGCTGGCGCTCGCGGGCGACAGCGAGTCGGCGATCTATGTGCTGAGCGAAGCGGCCCGCGCCGAAGGCGCCACCGCGCGCACGCGCCAGAATTTCGCGCTCGCGCTCGCGCTGTCGGGCCGCTGGGCGCAGGCGCGCATCTTGGCGTCGCAGGACCTGTCGCTCGACAAGGTCGAGGGGCGGATGGCCGAATGGTCGAAGCTCGCCAATGACAACAACAGTGCGTTGCGCGTCGCGAGCCTGATCGGCGTGACCGCGCAGGCCGATGGCGGGATGCCGGTGCGCCTCGCGCTCAGCAATTTCACCGGCACGCAGATGGCCGCCGCCGACGCGCCGATGGTGCTGGCGAGCGCCGATCCGGCGCCGGTCGACAGCTTCGCGCCGCCGCCGCCGGCGGTCGAAGCCGCCGCGATCCGTACTGTCGAACTGCCGATGCCGCAGCGCGATGCCAATGGCGTCGTGCCGGTCACCGAACTGCCGGTGCCCGCCGCCGCCCCCGTGATCATGGCCAACGCCGCGCCCTATCGCGCCGCGCCGCGCGTCGCGGGCGAAGCCGCCGCCGCGCGTCCGTTCCACGAAGAAGCGCGCGCGCTGGCGACCAAATTCCTGCCGCAGCTGGCCTTCGACGCCAAAAAGCCCGCGGGCTGGGCGGTGCAGCTGGGCGCCTATGACAGCTTGGGCATCGCCAAGGAAAAATGGGGTTCGCTGAAGTCGCGCAACGCGATGCTGGCGAATTTCCCGGCGTCGAGCCACGCCGCGACCGTGAAGGGCCGCACCTTCTATCGTCTGACCGTCAACGGCATCAAGACGCGCGCCGACGCCGACAGGCTGTGCGGCCAGTTGCGCGCGGACGGCCAGAAATGTTTCATCCGCCAGATGGGCGGCAGCGAGAGCATCCAGTGGGCCGCGCGCGGCACCCCGGTGCGGCTGGCGTCGCGCTGATATAGCGCTTTCCGGTTTTGGGAGAGACGAGGGGGCGTGGCCGCTAGGCTGCGCCCCTCTTCGTTTTGGTGATCCTCCCCATCGCTACGCGACAGGGAGGATTTGGATTACCCGTCCTTCGCCGCCGGCAGCCGCGCGAGGGTGGCGACGAGCTGGGCCTGGCTGGTCGCGCCGGTCTTGCGGAACACGCCTTTGAGCAGGAAGCGCGCGGCGTTGACGCTGATCGCGCGCCGCGCGGCATAGTCCTGCACCGACTGGCCGGCAACGAGCGCGACCGCGAGGCGCGCTTCGGACGGGGTGAGGCCGAACCATTGCGCGACGCGGTCGACCTCGACCACCGGGGTCTCGCCGGGCGCGCTGCCCAACGTGACGATCAGCGACGCGCCGAGCACGACGCCGCCGATCTGCGGCGCCGATTGCCGGGTGATGCGCGCGACGAGCACGGGGCATTCGCGGTCGTCCTTGCCGAGCGCCTGAAAGGCGAGCCCGGCCGGATTGGGGCTGCGCAAGAGGTCGTGCAGCCGTTTCTGGCTGGCGGGATGGGCGAAGGCGAAGCGGTCGCCCGCGATGTGGATGAAGCCCGCCTTTTCATATTGCCCGGCGCGGCTATTGGCGGCGAGGATGTTGAGCTGGTCGTCGAGGCTGAAGATCGCGAAGGGCGCGGCGTCGGCGGCCGCGCGTGCGGCGCCGGCGGCGAGTTCGAGCGTGGCGAGGCGGTCGCTGATCCGCATCGCGCGCTGGATGTGCGGCGCGAGCGTGCGCAGACCGCGCTTCAGCCGGTCGACATCGCGGTCGCCGGGGCCGGGGAGCAATAGCCCCAGACGCTCGCCGCCCCGACGGTCGAGCAGCACCGCGATCAGGCGGTCGATCCCCCAGGGGGCCAGGAAATTGCGCGAAAATTCGGTCTCGGCAAACTCTTCGCGGGTCATGATGTCGTTGCTGTCGATGACGCTGCCATTGCCGTAGCGCATCATCTTGTGCGACCATTCATGGCGCCCGGCATAGACCGCGGCATAGATTTCCTGCACCCCGGCGGCGAGCCCGGTCGCCGCGACGAAACGGGCGCCGGGCGGATTGCTGCTTTCCCACAGGATGAAGGCGGCGTCCCAGCTCAGCGGGCAGAGCGCGTTGCTGATGTTGGCGAGGGTTTCGTTCCAGCGTTCGGGGTGCAGCACCGAATCGTAAATCTCGCCGATCAGCCCGTTGAGGACCTCCCATTCGGCCGACGCATTATGGCCGGACGGCGCAATCTGGACCTGATCGTTCGGCATCGGCTTCCCCAAAAGACGACAGCGGTGGGCGGGACGGTCGGATGGGGAAGAATGTCCCCATTTATCAGCGGATAATCATATCCTGCAAAAAAGTTTCGATCCTACCCATATGGGTAGCGCGAGCGGGGGTCAAATGGGTCATTCCATGGGGGCGACCCAAGCACAGGATGGCCGGAAACGGCCATCCTGTTTTTCTTGAAGCCCGTCGGTTTCCCGGCGGGCTTCTTTTTGTGGGTGAGCGGGCCGCGCATTTCAGCGCGCGCACCCCGGTCCCGTTCGCATCGAGCGAAGTCGAGATGCCCCTAGGCCTTGCGCTGCCCCGATGGGTGTCTCGACTTCGCTCGACACGAGCGGAAAGAGGGCGCTTCCTATCGTCAGTGCGTCAGCGAATTCTTTGGCCACCCTTCCAGAGTGCGGTCGCGCGGCCCTGGACCGGCATGCCGTCGAAGGGGGTGTTGCCGGCCCATGCCGCCATCTTTTTCGCATCGACCTGCCAGGGCGTGTCGGCGTCGATGAGGATGAGGTCGGCCTCCTTGCCCGTCGCGAGTTTTCCGGCTTCGACGCCGAGCAGGCCGGCGGGGGTGGCCGCGAGCAGTTCGAACAGGCGGCCGGGCGTGACATGACCGTCGCGGACGAGATTCAGGCCGAGCGCGAGCAGCGTTTCGGCGCCCGCCATGCCGGGCTGGGCCTCGGCGAAGGGGAGGCGCTTGTCCTCGGGGCCGCGCGGGTCGTGGCCCGAGGCGAGGACGTCGATCGTGCCGTCGGCGATCGCGGCGAGGCAGGCGTGACGATCATCCTCCGACCGCAGCGGCGGCGACAGGCGCGCGAAAGTACGGAAATCGCCGATCGCGGTGTCGGAGAGCAGCAGGTGCGCCGGGGTGATTCCGCAGGTGACGGGGAGGCCCTTCGCCTTGGCGGCGCGGATGAGATCGAGGCCGCGCGCGGTGCTGACCTGGCGGAAATGGACGGGGGCGCCGGTTTCCTCGACGAGCGCGAGGTCGCGGGCAATCGCGATCGCCTCGGCGATGGCGGGCGCGGAGGCGAGGCCGAGGCGGGTCGCCATCTCGCCATCGGTCGCGACCGCGCCGGCGGTGAGGCCCTCGTCCTCGGCGTGGATGATCGTGACGAGACCGAGCGCGGCGGCATAGCTCAGCACGCGGCGCATGACGCCGCTGTCGGCGATGCGCGCGCGGCCGGTGGCGATGGCGCGCGCGCCGGCCTGTTTCATCAGGCCGATTTCGGCGAGTTCCCGGCCCTCGAGGCCCTTGGTCGCGGCGGCGATCGGATGGACCCAGAGGTCGGGCTTGCCGCCCTTGGCGGCGCGCTCGACAAGGCCGGCGCCGTCGAGCGGGCCGCTGTCGGGCATCAGCGCGGCGCGGGTGATGCCGCCGAAATGGAAGGCGGGCTTGTCGGTCGCGAAGACGCCGAGGTCGATGATCCCGGGGGCGAGCCACTGGCCCCTGGCATCGACGGTTTCGGTGCCATCGGGAACTTCGGTCGGGTCGATCGCGGCGATGCGGCCACCGACCGCGAGCAGGCTGCCCGGGCGCGGCGTGTCGCCGTCGACCAGCAGCGCGTTGACGATGTGAAGCGGGGTCACGCCCATCCTGCGACTCCCCGCTTGCGGCGCGTGAGGATGTCGAGGCACGCCATGCGCACCGCGACCCCCATTTCGACCTGTTCGGTGATCGTCGAGCGGACGGGATCGTCGGCGACATTGCTGTCGATCTCGACCCCGCGGTTCATCGGGCCGGGGTGCATGACGATCGCATCGGGTTTCGCTTTTTCGAGGCGTTTGGGGGTGAGGCCGTAGAGCGCATGATATTCGCGTGGCGACGGCAGATAGGCGCCGTCCATGCGCTCGTTCTGGAGCCGCAGCATCATCACGACGTCGGCGTCCCTTATGCCTTCGTCCATGTCGGTGAAGCTGGTCACGTGCATGCGCTCGATCGCGGGCGGGGTCAGCGTCGGCGGGGCGACGATACGCACCTCGTTACCGAGCAGGGTGAGCGCGAGGATGTTCGAGCGCGCGACGCGGCTGTGCAGCACGTCGCCGCAGATCGCGATCGTCAGCCCCTCAACCTTGCCCTTGCGGCGGCGGATGGTGAGCGCGTCGAGCAGCGCCTGGGTCGGATGTTCGTGGCGACCGTCACCGGCATTGAGGACGGGGCAGTCGACCTTGTCGGCGATGAGCTGGACCGCGCCCGAACTGCCGTGACGGATCACCATCGCGTCGGCGCGCATCGCGTTCAATGTCATCGCGGTGTCGATCAGCGTCTCGCCCTTTTTCACGCTCGACTGCGCGGCGTGCATGTTGACGACGTCGGCGCCGAGGCGTTTGCCGGCGATTTCGAACGACAGCAGGGTGCGCGTCGAGTTCTCGAAAAAGGCGTTGATGATCGTGAGGCCCGCGAGCCGGTCGTCATGCTTGGCGGCGCCGCTGCGGTTGAGGTCGACCCACTCTTCGGCGGCGTCGAGGACATAGCTGATCTCCCACGGGGTCAGCTGCGCGATGCCGATCAGGTGGCGATGGCGAAAGGCATCGCCGCCGGGCGGATAATCGCTGGCGGGTCGGGTGGTGGAGGTTGTCATTAAAGCCGAGCGTTTAAGAGGCGGCGCGCCAATAGGCAAGCGCCGTGGCCGCCAGCGGATCGAGGAAACCGAAAAGCCACAGGCCGAGCAGCAGGAGCTGGAGGCCGAGGTAAACGAACATGGTGGTCGCGAAAGGCTGTTTGCGCGTTTTGTGGCGGACGAGCCGCGACGCCAGGACGGTGCCAGCCGCGCCGCCGAAAAAGGCCCAGCCGAGCAGGGCGTTTTCGCTGATCCGCTGATCGCCGGTCTCGGCGCGGCGCTTGTCGATCACCATCAGGACGAAGGCGATGCCGTTCGCGGCGATCAGCCAGTAGAGGATATATTCGGTCAAGCGCGCGGCGTCAGGCGCGGGTCAGCGCGTCGATCGCGCCCTGCAGGATGAAGGCGGCGGCGGCGCTGTCGACGCGTTCGGCGCGTTTGGCGCGGCTGACGTCGGCGGCGATCATCGCGCGTTCGACCGCGGCGGTCGACCAGCGTTCGTCCCAGAGCAGGATCGGCAGGGCGAGGGGGAGGAGGTTGCGGGCGAAGGCGCGGGTCGACTGGGTGCGCGGGCTGTCGCTGCCGTCCATGTTGAGCGGCAGGCCGACGACGAGGCCGACGACCGATTGCGTAGTGACGAAGGCCCGTATCGTCGCGAGGTCGGCGGTGAACTTCTTGCGGATGATCGTCTTGTCGGGGGTCGCGAAGGACCAGCCGGCGTCGCAGACGGCGACGCCGATGGTCTTGGTGCCGACGTCGAGGCCCATGAGGCGGCCGCCGTTCGGCAGCGTGGCGGCGAAATCGGGGGCGGCGGTGGTGATCATCGTCCGCCCTCTCTAGCCGTTGGTGTCGAGCGAAGTCGAGACACGCTTGGGACGCGCAACGCCTCAGCGTGTCTCGACTTCGCTCGACACCAACGGGATCAGGGGCGGGCGCCTTGGGTCAGGACCGGGCCTTCTCTTCGGCCACAGCTGTTTTGGGCGTCGCCGCCGCGGGCACCGCTACCGGCTCCGCCGCCGGCGGCACCGGCGAGGGTTTGCCTTCATAGGTCGCCAGCCGCCGCAGCACGTCGGCGCGGACATTCGCCCAGAACAGGGTGATGTCGAAGACGTGGTAGTTGTTGCCCGGCAGCACGTAGCTCGGCGCATAGTCCTTGGCGATATCGGCGTTGCCGACCATCAGCAGGCCGCGCGTGTCGTCGCATCGGGCACCGATCTTGCCCGCGATCAGCGAGCCGCCCTTGAACCCGTCGATCGGCTTGAGCGTACCGATGTTGGCCTTTGCTTTCGCCGTCGTGTCGGGGATGCCGGTGATCGGGTTGGTGCAGAGCATGCGCGTGTCGCGGCGCGGGCGGCCGTCGAAGCCGACGGTGCCGTCATAGGCGCCCAGCACCATCGACGGATCGGCGGGTTCGGCGAAGCTCGCCCAGCTGAGGATACAGCCCTTTTGCTCAGGGGTTTCGCAGGCGGGAAGGCCGAGGCCGGCGAGGTCGGTGTCGACGCTGACCGGCCAGCCGATGATGTAGGCGGCAACGATGCGTTTGGCGAGCGGGGTGCCCGCGATGCGGTTCTTGAGCAGGGTGGTGAGGTGCAGCGCGCCCTGGCTGTGGCCCGCAAGGATGATCGGCTTGTTCTTGGGAATGCCCTCCAGAAACGCGTCGAACGCCTGTTCGACGTCGCGATACGCCGCGTCGATCGCCTTGCCCGCGGTGACGCGGTCCTCGGCGAGGAAGGCGCCCAATGTCGCCTGGCGATAACGCGGCGCCCAGACTTCGCCGGCATCGCCGAACGCGCTCGCCATGCCCTGCATGAACAAAGTCGCGCGGTAATTGGCGTCGCGGTCGTCGAGCGGGGCGTTCCAGCTCGACCGGCTGTAATAGCTGGTCGGGTGGACAAAGAAGATCGCGGCGTCGCCCTTTGACGGGGCGGTGTCCGCCGACGCGGTTTCGACCGCTGTAGCCGCGGTGGCGGCCCTGGCGGGCGGGATCAGCTTGTCGGTCGCCGCCTTGGCGCTGTCGGGGGCGCGGGCTTCGCCGCCTTCGGCGGGCGGGCGCCAGTCCGACGGGTCGTTTTCGAGACCGGGGCGCGAGAACCACATTTTCGGATCGTCATAGGCATTGGGCGCCGCCGCTGTCTGTTCGACGAATTCGGCGCTGGGCACCAGCGCGGTGCGCGCGAACCAGCCCGGCGCGAATTGATAGGCAAGACCGACGCCGAGGATGAGGAAGATGACGGCGGCGATGAGGTAGAGGAACTTGCGGGCCATTTGGGCTCCATTGGGGACGGGGAGAGATGGGGGTCGGCGCCTCTTTACCCGTTCGGATCGCTTGAAGTCGAGATGCCCCTCGGCGACGCGTGCCTGCGGGGTGCCTCGACTTCGCTCGACACGAACGGAAACAACAGTCCGGTCGTCCGGCGCCATCGCGTGCTATCTGGCTTGCGCGCGCGGCTTAAACAAGCCCAGATGTGGGGAATGACCGACATCCCCGCAAGCGCGCCCGCGCCCGATTCGCCCCATCCGTCGCACCGTCTGGACGACAGCGACGCGCCATGGCCGCAGCGGCCGTGGATCATGGCGGCGATCTGCGCGGTTGCGGGGCTGATCTTTCACATGCTCGTCGATCGCGGTGACGCGGCCAGCGAGCCGGGACGCAGCGCCCTTGCGGCGTTCGTGGCGATCGCGACGGTGGTTTTCGTGCTGGGGGCCGAATTGCGGCGCTGGCATTGGGCGCTGGGCTTCGCGCTGTTGTGGGGCGCGGCGATGGGGCTGATCGCCTGGTCGTCGGCGGGGTACAATCTGCATAGCTCGATGATCGAATGGCCCTTCTGGTCGGGCCTGCTCGCGGTGCTGGTCGCGACGCCCTTGTTCCAGACGCGGCGCGATGTCGCGCCCGACGGACGGTTCTGGAAGCTGTGGCAGATGCCCTATGCGCGGCTGCACAGCCATGCGTGGACCGATGCGGTGATCGGCGCGGCGGGGCTGGTCTTTACCGGCATCACCTTTCTGCTCGTCTTCCTGATCGGCCAGATGTTCAGCCTGATCGGGATCGACCTGATCGAGCGTTTGTTCCGCGACGACTGGTTCCCGTGGATGCTGGCGGGGGCGGCGTTCGGCGGTGCGGTCGGGTTGCTGCGCGAGCGCGACAGGCTGGTCTCGACCTTGCAGCGGCTGGTGATGATCGTGCTGGCGGTGCTCGCGCCGGTGCTGGCGGCGGCGCTCGTGATTTTCCTGTTGTCGCTGCTCGGCACCGGGCTAACCAAGCTGTGGGATTCGGGGTTCTCGACCGCGGCGCTGATGATGGCGGTGGCGGCGTTCGCGGTGCTGCTCGCCAATGCGGTGATCGGCAATGGCACCGACGACCGCGCGAACAATAGCCTGTTGCGCGTGGCGGCGGCGGTGCTGGTCGTCGCGGTGCTGCCGCTCGCGGTGATCGCTTATTATTCGATGCATTTGAGGGTGATCCAGTACGGCTGGACCCCCGAGCGGATCTGGGGCGTCGTCGCGGCGATGATTGCGCTGGCCTATGGCGTCGCGGGATTGTGGTCGGTGGCGAAGGGGCGCCGGGGCTTCGACGATGTGCTGCGGCCGTTACAGCAGAAGCTGGCGATCGGGCTGACGTTGCTCGCGCTGTTCCTCGCGCTGCCGATCGTCGATTTCGGGGCGATTTCGACGCGCGACCAGGTGGCGCGGCTGAAATCGGGCGCGGTGGCGTCGGAAAAATTCGACTGGGCGGCGCTGGCGTTCGATTTCGGACCCGATGGGCGCGCGGCGCTGAAGGATCTGGCGAAGTCGGTCGACAAGACGCGCGCCGGCCTCGCCGAATGGGCGCTGAAGGCGAAGGATCGCTGGGAATTGAACGGATCGGGTAGTGCGGTCGACGAAAGCGACATGGTCTATGGCGCGAAGCCGATCGAGCAGAAGATCCGGATTTTCCCCGTGGGCCGTAGCTTGCCGGCGGAGGCCTATGCCGCGTTGGCGGCGCAGGGCCAGTGCAAGACCGCGCCGTGCATCGCCTATGTGCTGGGCGACAGCCGCATCGCGGTGGTCAGCCGCGGCGGCAATGTCGGGCTGCTGGTGCGCGATGCGAAGACGCAGCAATGGTCCGAGAATTATGACGCGTTCCGGTCGGGGGATACGACCCGCGGGCTGACGATCGACGAACTGGAGAAGGTGGTCGTCGAGGTGCGGCCGGTGACGCGGCAGCAGGTCTTTGTCGACGGCAAGCCGGTCGGTGAGGATTTCGAGTGATCTGATCCTACCTGTCGCGCAGCGATGGGGAGGGGGACCGTCCGCGAAGCGGATGGTGGAGGGGCCGCAACGTCGCGCCAATGCCCCTCCGTCAGCGCTTCGCGCTGCCACCTCCCCATGGCTTCGCCACAGGGAGGATCATGGTTGAAGCATTTCGGCGGTGATGCTAGCGGCGCAGCTTCTCCCGCAAAGGCAAGATGAATGGCAATCGATCAGGCAACGGTAAGGAAAATCGCGTCGCTGGCGCGCATCGCGATCAGCGATGCGGAAGCCGCCGCGATGGAAGGCGAATTGAACGGCATCCTCGGATGGGTCGAGCAACTCGGCGAGGTCGATGTGACCGGGGTCGAGCCGATGACCGCGGTGATCCCCAATGTACTGCGGCTGCGCGACGATGTGATCGACGCCGACCCGCTGACCGGCGGCAACCGCCGCGACGATGTGCTGGCGAATGCGCCGGCGGCGATGCACGGCTTTTTCGGCGTGCCCAAGGTGATCGAATGATGGTCCATCATTCGATCATCCCGGACAGCGGCGTAGCCGCGACCGATCCGGGATCCAGAAACGAAAAATTGGGCGCTGTGACGCCCTGGGCCCCGGCTTTCGCCGGGGAACGGTGAAAAGACATGACTGATCTTACGAATTTAACGGTGGCCCAGATCCGCGACGGGCACCGCGCGGGCGATTTCAGCGCCGTCGAGGTCGCCGAGGCGTTCAGCGCCAATGTCGCGGGCGCGAAGGCGCTCAACGCGTTTATCGTCGAGACCCCCGAGCATGCGCTGAGCGCGGCGAAGGCGGCCGATGCCGATCGTGCGGCGGGGGCGCTGAAACCCTTGTCGGGTGTGCCGATCGGGATGAAGGATCTGTTCTGCACCGACGGCGTGCAGACCACGGCCGCGAGCCATATGCTCGAAGGCTTTGTCCCGCGCTATGAATCGACCGTGTCGGCGAAATTGTGGGACGCGGGCGCGGGGATGTTGGGGAAACTCAATCTCGACCAGTTCGCGATGGGGTCGTCGAACGAGACGAGCTATTTCGGCAATGTGATCAGCCCGTGGAAGCGCAAGGACGGCGGCAATGCGGCGCTCGCGCCGGGCGGGTCGTCGGGTGGCAGCTCGACCGCGATCGCGGCGCGGCTGTGCCCCGCGGCGACGGGGACCGACACCGGCGGATCGATCCGCCAGCCCGCGGCCTTTACCGGCATTTCGGGGATCAAGCCGACCTATGGCCGCTGCTCGCGCTGGGGCATTGTCGCCTTCGCGAGTTCGCTCGACCAGGCGGGGCCGATGGCGCGCGACGTGCGCGACTGTGCGATCATGCTCGAAAATATGGCGGGTTTCGATCCCAAGGATTCGACGAGCCTCGATTTGGCGGTACCCGCTTGGGAAGCGGCTTTGTCGGGCGATCTCAAGGGCAAGAAGGTCGGTATTCCCAAGGAATATCGGCTGGAGGGCATCGATCCCGACATCGACGCGATGTGGGATGCGGGGATCGCGATGCTGAAGGACGCGGGGGCCGAGGTCGTCGAGATCAGCCTGCCGCACACGAAGTACGCGCTGCCCGCCTATTATATCATCGCGCCCGCCGAGGCCTCGTCGAATCTCGCGCGCTATGACGGCGTGCGTTATGGTTTGCGTGACCTGCCCGATGGGGCGGGGTTGCAGGATATGTACGCCGCGACGCGTGCCGACGGCTTCGGGCCCGAGGTCAAGCGCCGGATCATGATCGGCACCTATGTGCTGTCGGCGGGCTTTTACGACGCGTACTACACGCAGGCGCAGAAGGTGCGGACGCTGATCGCGCGCGATTTCGAGGCGGCGTTCGGGACGTGCGACGTGATCCTTGCGCCGACCGCGCCTTCGGCGGCGTTCGGGCTGGGCGAAAAGATGGCCGATCCGCTGGCGATGTACCTCAACGACGTGTTCGCGGTGCCCGCGAGCCTGGCGGGGCTGCCCGCGATGTCGGTGCCCGCGGCGCTGAACCGTGAAGGGCTGCCGCTGGGGCTGCAGATCATCGGCAAGGCTTTCGACGAGCAGGGCGTGCTGAACGCCGGGCTGGCGATCGAAGAGCGGGCTGGGTTTACAGCGCGGGCGGAGAAGTGGTGGTGAGCGCATTAGGAGAAATCGTCGAAGCGGCTATTCAGGCCATTGGCGAACTCCTATCGGGACCTGGAAAGAAGGATTCTCAGCTAACCGACCAGGATTGTGCCCGGCACAAGCGGAAGGTTTGGCGCGAGATTATCCGTTCAAATCGAAGAGACGAGAGATGAGCGATTATCGCATCAAGGGTGAAACCGGCGAGTGGGAGGTCGTGATCGGCCTCGAGGTCCATGCCCAGATCACGACCAACGCCAAGCTGTTTTCGGGCGCCGCGACGGCGTTCGGTGCCGAGCCGAACACGCAGGTGTCGCTGGTCGACGCCGCGATGCCCGGCATGCTGCCGGTGCCGAACCGCGAGTGCATCCGCCAGGCGGTGCGCACGGGGATGGCGATCGAGGCCGAGATCAACAAATATTCGCGCTTCGATCGCAAGAATTATTTCTATGCCGATCTGCCGCAGGGTTATCAGATTTCGCAGCTTTATCATCCGATTGTCGGCGAAGGTTCGCTGACGATCGAGGCCGATGAAAAGGCCGGACTGCCCGAAGCCAAGGTGATCGGGGTTGAGCGCATCCATGTCGAGCAGGATGCCGGCAAGCTGATGCACGACCAGCATCCGACGATGTCGTACGTCGACCTCAACCGGTCGGGCGTCGCGCTGATGGAGATCGTCTCGCGCCCCGACATGCGCTCGCCCGCCGAAGCCGGCGCCTATGTGCGCAAGCTGCGCTCGATCCTGCGCTATGTCGGGTCGTGCGACGGCAATATGGAAGAAGGCTCGATGCGCGCCGACGTCAACGTCAGCGTGCGCAAGCCCGGCGACGAATTCGGCACGCGCACCGAGACGAAGAACGTCAATTCGGTGCGCTTCGTGATGGCGGTGATCGAGGGCGAGGCCAAACGGCAGGTCGAACTGATCGAGAGCGGCGGCACGGTGGTGCAGGAAACGCGGCTGTACGATCCCGACCGCAACGAGACGCGCTCGATGCGGTCGAAGGAAGATGCGCATGATTACCGCTACTTCCCCGATCCCGACCTGTTGCCGCTGATCCTCGACGAGGATTTCCTGACCGAGTGCCGCGACAGCCTGCCCGAACTGCCCGACGCCAAGCGCGCACGCTATCTGGCGGCCGGGATTTCGCCGTATAATGCCGATGTGCTGACCGCCGAGGTCGAGAGCGCACTGTGGTTCGATACGCTGCTGGCGACCGGCGCGAAGCCGGCCCCGGCGGCGAATTGGGTGACGAGCGAATTGTTCGGGGCGCTCAACCGGCTCGGCAAGAGCTTCGAGGATTGCCCGGTCGGCCCGGCGCAGGCGGGCGAATTGCTCGGCCTGGTCGCCGACGGCACGATTTCGGGGACGATCGCCAAGACGGTGTTCGAGAAGATGCTCGAAAGCGGCGACGGCGCGGGCGCGATCGTCGAGCGCGACGGGCTGAAGCAGACGAGCGACACCGGCGCGATCGAGGCCGAGATCGCCAAAATCCTGGCCGCCAATGCCGACAAGGTCGAGCAGTATAAGGGCGGCAAGGAAGCCTTGTTCGGCTTCTTCGTCGGGCAGACGATGAAGGCGATGCAGGGCAAGGCGAACCCGCAGGTCGTCAACGAGTTGCTGAAGAAGGCGCTCGGCTGACGCGAGGGTCCAGGGTTCGTTGCAAAGTGGCCGCAAAGGCCCTTGTCTCCCCGCAAAAACTGTCATAGCAAGCCGTTATTGGGGAAAAACGGGGGTTTTCAGTGGGTCGCAAAACGGGTGCGGCAGCGTTGCTGCTGCTTTTATCGTCATGTCCGGCGTGGTCGGGGGTGGCCCTGGCCGCCGCGCCGGAGTCCGAGGCCGAGCAAGCCCATACGGGCGACGATCGCGCGAAATTCTTTCTGTTTCACAAGGCCGGGGTTTCCATCGATCAGGCGCGCGGCGACCTGATCTATTGCATCGGTCAGGCGCGACCGATCCTGTCGTTCCGCGACCGTTACGGCGGCAGCGGCGGGCTGTTGGGCGCGATGATCAATGGCCGGATGGCGGAGATCGACCGTTTCCGGATGCGCAATGCCGCCATGCGTAAATGCATGGGGATGATGAATTACGATCGTTACGCCATGCCGCAGGAGCAGTGGAAAACGCTCGTCAACGAGGGCGATATCGTCCTCGACAATGATGGGCTGGTGAGCGCCGAAGTCGTCGAACGCATGGCCGCCTATGCCAGCGGGCCGGTGCCCGCGACGGAGAAATTGTCGCGATGATCAGGAAAACCGCAATCGCCCTCGCTGCCGCCGCGATGCTGTCGGGGCCGCTGGTGACGACGGCCTCCGCCGCCGAGAAGCCGGCGAAGGTTCCGAAGATCAAGCTGGAGCCGCTGAAGCCCGGGAAGATCAAGCTCGATCCGCGGCTGGGCTACATCCTCGTTCGTATGGGGCCCAGCAACGCCAGCGAAAAGCCCACTCCCGTCGCGTTCGTCCGGATCAACGCCGCCACCGGCAAGCCGTTCGAACCGGGCGACGAAGAAGCCGCCGCGCCCAATTTCGACCGGACGGTGCTGGTGGTCGTGAACGCCGGACGCAGTTTCGGGGAAGTCGATGGGCAGTCGGTCTATTTGCTGTCGGCCTATCCCGGCCAGTGGATAATCTCGAACGTCGGCGAAACCTGCCTGTCACTCGGCACCTATCAATTCGAGGTCAAGCAGGGCGAAGTCGCCGATATCGGGAGCCTGTGGACGGCCCGCGAGGATGGAAAGTCCGCCGTTCCGCAACTGGCCGGCGTCACATTGTCGCAGGATCTCGTCGAATTCGGGACGATGATGAATATCGTCATGTCGACCGCGCTGTTCGCCGCGCCTGCTGAGAGCACGCCGGCGCTTCCCGCCGAACTCGCCGGCTTCCCGGTGTCCAAGGCGGCTCTGTCGCCCGATTTCCGTATGGAAAACCGGTGCCAGGGCTTGATCAATCGTGCGGCAAGCCTGCCCCCGATGGAAAGCGCGCCGCCGATGACGCAAGCCGAAGCCTTGGCCGCCATCGACAAGATGAACCCGCCCGACCGGGTCGAAGCCGCGCGCAAACGCGCCGCGCAGAAGGCTGCGTCGGCAGCGGCGGCCAAATAGCCAAGGCCTTTGCAGTTGGTCGATGAGGCCGGGAAGGCGCTCAGCGGACCGGTGGGGGTCGATGATCGGTGCGCATGTGGGGGTGAAATGCGGAATTTCCATCTATCGGTCGCGATCGCGGCGATCTGTCTGACGATAGCGCCACCGGACGGCCACGCGCAGGCGATCAAGCCGCCGCCGCCGATGCGGGCTTTCTCCGCCGAGGAAGTCGCGGCGGTCGCCATGCCGGATACTGCGTTCGCGGCAACGCCCGACGATATCAAGACATATGACAAATATTTTTATTTCCATCGCGACGGCACGGATTTCGATACCGCCTTCAACGATCTGAGCGAATGCGATGCGCTGGCCAGTGGGCTTATCTATTATGCGGGGCGGGATCCGGTCCTGGCGAGTTATTATGCCACACAATATGGACTTGCCGGGGCTTTGAGCAACGTGATCACCGCGCCAATCGACGATGCGATCCTTGGGTCGACCGAGCGTCGCAAGATTCGGCGGCTCAATATGCGCAACTGCATGGGATATAAGGGATATGACCGTTACGGCCTGGAAAGGGAGCGCTGGCAAGCCTTTCATTTCGAGGAAGGCTTCAATCGCGTCGATGACGACAAGCGTACCGCCTATCTGATGAAACAGGCGCGGGTGGCGTCCGGTCCCAAGCCGACGGCGGAGGTTCTGATACGATGATCCGTATGGTGACGCCCGCGCTGGCGTTTGTGGCGGTCGCCGTCTCGTCGATCGCCTGCGCGAAGCCGGCCGGCTATGCCGACACGATCCAGGAGCGGGACCTGTTGTCGGGCAAGGAAAAGATCGAGCCGGAGAGCGGTTATGTCTATATTCGCAGTCCGATTCCGCAAGGCGGCGTACTGCTGCTTTTGCCCGATGAGGCGGCGATCGCCCGATACGAAGCGGAATGGACGGCGGCGCTGGCGGTTGTTCAGCAGAAATATCCCGCCAAGCTGGAGGATTGGGAGTTTCGCACCCGCCTCGCCCACGGCAAGGGGCAAAAGTTGCCGGAAAAGCCGATCGAGCCGACGCCGGAGAATTTTTCGATCGAATCCATCGAAGAACGCAATCCGGTATTCTATGGTCTGCATATCTCGGCCTCGACCGAAAGCCCGCAGAGCTACAGCTATTTGTTGCGCGTGGAGCCGGGGCGCTATGCCTATTACGGTCCGATTTCCAAGAAACCGGGCGGCTTGAGCGGAACCTGCTATTGCATGGGCACGGTTTCGTTCGAGGTGAAGGCGGGAAGGATCACCGACACCGGGAAATTTTTTCCCGGTGGGATGCTCGCCTTTGGCCTGCCCGCTTCCCTGCAATCCTATCCCAACGAACAGGCGGATTTTCGCGCCCATGGGAAACTCGACAATTTTTTCGGCCTTGCCATCGGACGCATGCCACGGGTTGCCGGCATCCTCGCCTATGACCGCGACAGGGTTATCGACCTGAAGGCGCAGGCCGAGGCTGCCGCGGTCGCGACGCCGAATGCCGGAGCGGTCGAAACGGCACCCGTCGCGGCGGCGGGGGCCGAAGGCTAAGCGGCCAAGGGGGCTTGGACCCTAGAAACGCCGCTGGCCCGCGCCCCAGTCGCCGCTGTCGCACTGGCCCGAAAAATTGGTGATCGCGTCGATCGTGATCCGGCCCGAGCGGCGGTCGACGGTCAGCTTCGGCTTGTTGAGCCCGTTGATGCGATAGCTGGCGGTGATGCGGTCGGGGGTGACGACGAGGTTGTCGAGGTCCCACCAGCCATGATCGTCGCCGCTGTGGATCGGCGCGACGAGCTTCGGGCCGAGGTGGATACGCCCCTGATCGCCGTAGAGTTCGATCTGGACGTCGCTGGTGAAGCCCTGCGCGCTATTGCCGACCTGGTTGCTCCACTCCCACTTATGATCCCACGGGTTCCACTTGTAGGTCGGTTTGACATCGACGGTGGGACGGGTGCCGGCGCCGTAACAGACGAGGACGAGCGAGCCGGGGTCGCGATAGCCGCTTTCGGCGGGGCGTTCATAGCTGTGCGGTTGCGGCGCATAGGCATCGCGCGGCGGGCCATTGTCGCAATTTTCGGGGGGCACCGCGATCAGTGCGCCATAGCGGCCGTCGACGGTCGAGACCGACAGGCAGCGGCCGGTGCGCTGGCTCCACCAGAAGGTGTAGCGCTGTTCGCCGACGGTGGTCGAGTGGCGCGATTCGTAGCCGCGTGCGAGCAACTGGGTTTCGCCGCCCGCGGCGCGCGCGCCGACGAGGTCGGCGACATCGGACGCCGGCTGGGCCGAGGCGGCGATGGGCAGGGCGACGGAGGCGAGAAGCAGGATGGCGAGAGGCGAGCGCATGGCGTGTCTCCTGTTGCGAGGCATGGTCAAGCTTATCAGAAAAGCGTCTCGCCCCAAAATGTTACCGCGCGGCGACGCGGGTCGAACGCTATCATTTTGGCGTCATTTTTCCGCCCGCCACACGCTGCGGCCTTCCTTGATGGTTTCCAGGACCTTGATGGCCTTGATACCGTCCACCGGCGTGGTCAGCGGGTTGCGGTCGAGGACGACGAAGTCGGCGAGCAGGCCGGCTTTGATGCGGCCCTTGCGCTTCTCCTCGAAGACCTGCCAGGCGGGGGCGGTGGTGAGCGCCTGCAGCGCTTCATAGGCGCCCAGCCGCTCGTCGGGGCCGCTGACGACGCCGGTCGGTGAGACGCGCGCCATCGAGGTCCAGAGCATGAAGCGCGTGTCGAGCGGGGTGACGCTGTAGTCGCTGTGGTTCGATGGCGTCAGGCCCGCCGCACGCGCCGAGCGGAAGGGGCTGATGAAATCGACGACCTCTTTCGGGAAATTGGTGCGGTGGACATCGGCCCAATACCAGGTGTGGTTCGAGAAATAGGCGGGACCGACGCCGATGCGCTTGTAGGCGGCGAGCTGGTCGGGACGCTGGAACTGCGAATGGATGACGATCGGGCGGCGATCGTCGGCGGCCTTGATGCCGAGCGCGTCGAAGCAGCGGATCGCCATGTCGATCGCCGCGTCGCCATTGGCATGGGCGAAGATCTGCCAGCCGCGGTCGTGGACCTTGCGCGCCTGGGTGCAGAATTCCTCCTCGGAAAGGACGGGCTGGCCGTGCCAGGGGTGCGAGCCGTCGGGGCTGCCGCGCTGATAGTCGCGGGTGAAATAGCCGGTGCGCGCCTGGACCGATCCGTCGAGGACGAACTTGATCCCCTGCAGCTTCACATGGTCCTGATAGACGCCGAATTTGACCGCCGGATCGGCGAGCAGCGCATCGAGGCCGGTCGAGAAGGGCAGGAGGGCAAGGTCGATTTTCAGCCGCTCGCGCGCGGCGGGGCTGGTCAGGAAGGCGATGTCGGGGGGCTGGGTCGCGCCGTCCTGCGCATGAGTATAGCCTTCGGCGAAATAGGCATTTTGCGCGGCGTCGAGCGCGGCGAGCTTCTGTTCGGCCGTCGGCTGCGGCATTTTGGCGAACAGCAGATACATCGCCTTTTCGAGGAGAACGCCGTTGAGCTTGCCCGCGTCGTCGCGGAGCATGATGCCGCCGGGCGGGACGGGGGTCGCGTCGTCGATCCCCGCAGCCTTGAGTGCGGCGCTGTTCGCCACCGCGCCATGGAGTGAGACATGGAGCACGACGATCGGCCGGTCGGCGGCGACCGCGTCGAGTTCGGCGCGGGTAATGTGGCGCTTTTCGGCGAGGGTTTCATGATCATATTGCCAGACGACGATCCATCGGTCGGCGGGAAACGATTTCGCATAGTCGCGTATCGCGGCCTGCAATGCGGGAATGTCGGTCACGCCCGCGTGCGCCTTGTCGCGCAGGTCGAGTCCGCCCGCGCTCATCGTCGCCGCCGTGAAATGCGAATGGGCGTCGATGAAGCCGGGGAGCATGGTCGCGCCGTTGAGGTCATGGACCGCGGGAGCAGGCCCGGCGGCCTGGCGCGCTTCCGCTTCCGACCCGGCAAAGGCGATCTTGCCGTCTTTGGTCACGACGGCCTCTACTGTCTGCGGTGTATCGCCGTCCATCGTCAGGATCGGGCCGCCACGGTAAATCGTGGCGTCCTGCGCAATGGCGGGTGCCGCCAGCGCCGTGAGCATCAGGGCAAATGCCCCGGTCGATATTTTCATCATCGTCTCTCCCCGCCCGCATCGTGGCGGCGGGAGAGGGGGTGGGTCAAGTGGTTCGCTTGCTAATTTTCTCTCCGCCCGATCGCTGTGCAACAGGCGGGGGTGGCCTCTATATCTGCTGCGGTGGCACTTCGCTGGGGCCGCGCCCCGGCTGGTCGATATCGCCGCCACCGGGGCTCCCGGGAATTTCGAGCGGCTGGCCGGCGGGGTCCTCCTGCGGGGTCGGCTGGACCGGATGTTCGGGCGGCGCCATCGGTTCGATCGTGTCGGGCTTGGGCTTCGGCAGCGGGTCGGCCGCATGGACGTGCAGGCTGGCGCTATAGCTTGTCATCATTCGTCTCCTTAGCCGACCAACGTCCGGCACGCCCCGACGTTCCGGCTGCGTTGCGGGCCTTGCCCTCATCCGTCCGTCTGCTATAGCGCCGCGCGGCCCGCACGGGCGTGCGCGGCTTTTTCGCGCGTATTCGTGCATCCGGCCGAAGCTTCTCAAGCGGGCGTGGCGGAATTGGTAGACGCGCTGGTTTTAGGTACCAGTATCGCAAGATGTGGGGGTTCGAGTCCCTTCGCCCGCACCATCTTCGCGAGCAGAGGCACGGAAATGGGGAACGCCGTCGTCAAGACGGGGTTCGGATAGAGATTTTGAGCAAGGATAAGACCAAGGCAATGAAGACCGTCGAAACGCTGAACGAAGGCCTGAAGCGCGAATATCGCGTGACCATCACCGCCAAGGATATCGATGCCCGCGTCGATGACGAAGTGAAGAGCATTGCCCCGACGGTGCGCATGCCCGGCTTTCGCCCCGGCAAGGTGCCGGCGAACCTGATCCGCAAGATGCACGGCGCCGCACTGTCGGCCGACGCGCTGAACAAGGCGATCGAAGCCGGCGTTCGCGACCTGATGACCAGCGAAAAGCTGCGCCCCGCGCTGCAGCCCGCGGTCACGCTCGACGAGGGGTATGAGACCGGTAAGGACGCCGAGATCACCGTCGCGCTCGAAGTGCTGCCGGTCATCGAGACCCCGTCGATCGACGGGCTGAAGCTCGAGCGCCTGACGGTGCCCGCCGATGATGCTGCGGTCATGGCCAAGATCGAGGAATTCGCCACCCAGATGAAGCGCTTCGAAGAGGCGCCGAAGACCAAGAAGGCCGCAACCGGCGATCAGGTCATCATCGACTTCGCAGGGTCGGTCGACGGCGTCGCCTTCGACGGCGGCACCGGCGAGGACATGGCGGTCGAAATCGGTTCGGGCCAGCTCATCCCCGGCTTTGAAGACCAGCTGGTCGGCGTGAAGGTCGGCGACGACAAGATCGTCAAGGTGACCTTCCCCGCCGATTATCCGGTCGCGGACCTCAAGGACGCCAACGCCGAATTCGCCGTCACGGTGAAGGAAGTGAAGGTCCCCGCCGCGTCGAAGATCGACGACGAGTTCGCCAAATCGCTGGGTCTCGAGAGCCTCGACAAGCTCAAGGAGATCATGAAGGACCAGGTCGAGCAGGAACTCAACGGCCTGACCCGCACCCATATGAAGCGCAAGCTGCTCGACCAGCTCGCCGCGAGCCATGACTTCGAAGTGCCGCCGACGATGGTCGAGGCCGAATTCGGCCAGATCTGGCAGCAGCTCGAGCATGAAGCGAGCCACGAGGAAGACGTCGAGGCGGCGAAGGCCGAACTCGAAAAGGACAAGGACGAATATCGTTCGATCGCCGTCCGCCGCGTCCGCCTCGGCCTGCTCCTCTCGGAAATCGGCCAGGCGCATGGCGTCCAGGTCAGCCAGCAGGAAATGCAGCGCCTGGTCAGCCAGGCGGCCCAGCAGTATCGCCCCGAAGACCGCCAGCGCTTCCTGGAATATGTCCAGCAGGACGCGCTCGCCGCTGCCCAGCTCCGCGCGCCGCTCTATGAGGACAAGGTCGTCGACTTCCTGTTCGAAAAGGCAGAGATCAGCGATCGCGAAGTGACCCGCGAAGAAATCGAAGCGGCGATCGAAGCCGACGACGATGGCGGCCACGTTCACGGCCCGGGCTGCGGTCACGATCATGACCACGACGCCAAGCCCGCCAAGAAGGCGGCGGCGAAAAAGCCCGCCGCCAAGAAGGACGTAGTGACCGAAGACGTCGCTGCCGAGGCGCCCGCCAAGAAGGCACCGGCGAAGAAAGCGGCTGCTCCGAAGGCTGAAGCCGAGGAAAAGCCGGCTGCCAAGAAGCCGGCCGCGAAGAAGGCTCCGGCGAAGAAATAAGCTTTGCGCTTAGCGCATGGCAAAAGGCCGGGTGGAGCGATCCATCCGGCCTTTTTCTTTTTGGGCGGTGTGAAGGGGGTGCCTGTCGGCGATCGGTCCTAAATCGTCGCCCCCGCCTTCGCGGGGGAGACGGGAAGTCAGAACGCCCGCGTCCAATATTGCAGTTCGTGCCGCTCTTCCCCGCCTCCGACGGTCTTCCAGTCGAACCACGCCGTGACGCCCGCCAGCGGCGCATAGCCGCGGCCGTGCCAGAAGGTGTCGAGCGGGCGGTGATCGGCAGGGCGGGCAGGGTGATCCGCGGCGCGGATGACGCTGCAGAAGGCGGCGGCGGTGGCGCCGCACGTGCGGGCCTGCGCCTCGCGGTGGTCGAAGAAGGCGTGGCCGATGCCACGGCCGCGATATTCGCCGCGCAGCACCGATTCGCCGAAATGGAAGGTGCGGGCGATGTCGAAGCCGGCGGCGGCGAGCGGCGCGCGCCAGGCGGTGTCCTGCGTCGCCAGCGGGGCCGCGGTGGCGGCGCCGACGATTTCGCTGCCGTCTCGCGCGACGACGATCACGGCGCCCGCGGCGGCCGCGAAATCGGCGAGATAGGCGGCTTCATAGGCGGGGTCGCCATCGTAGAGATAGGGGAAGTCGCGGAACACCGCGATGCGCAAACGCGCGAGCGCGGGCAGCACCTCGACGAGGGCGCCGCCCGTGACCGGCGCGACGGTGACCGTCATGCGCCGACCTGTTTCAGCCAGTCGGAGAGGTTATAATAGGTGGTGATGCGGTCGATCCGCCCCTCGGCATTCACCGACAGGAAGGCGCCGGCGGGCAGGCGGTAGGTCTGGCCCGTCGCTTCGGGCAGGCCGTCGTCGGTGGCGAGATAGGTGCCATTGACCATGAACTCGGCGGCGGCGCGCTCGCCCTCGGCAAAGATCAGCATGTCGGTGAGCCGTTCGCTGTAGCAGCGTGTCATATGCGCGTTGAAGTCGGCGAACAGCGCCTTGCCGTGGCGCGGTTCGCCCTGGTTGACGTCGTGGCGCAGATCGTCGGCGACGAGCGCCAGCATCGCGTCGGTGTCGCCCGCGTTGAAGGCGGCGTAATAAGCGGTGACGATGTCGCGGGTCGTGGTCATGGCTATTCGGTCCCAATTTCAAGCTCGTCATTGCGAGGGAAGCGAAGCAATCCAGGGCGGTGCCAGGCAACGCTGGATTGCCGCGTCCCCCGGATCAAGTCCGGGGTCCTCGCAATGACGAAGTTTGTGATATTTCGGCGCTAAATCACCGCCATATTATAGCAATGCCAGCTGAAGATCGCCGCGGCGCCGCGGTGGGGGCGCCAGGCTTCGGCGATCTCGCGGATCGCCTTTTCGCTCGGGCGGGTCTCGTGCTGCATGATGCGGCCGACCGCTTCCTGCACCGCGAGGTCGCCGGCGGGCCAGATGTCGGGGCGTCCTTCGGCGAAGAGCAGGTAGATTTCGGCCGACCAGCGCCCGATGCCCTTGACCTTGGTAAGCAAGGCGATCGCCTCCTCGTCGTCGGCGGGGAGGGCGTCAAATTGCAGCTCGCCGTCGCGGATCAGCTGCGCGAGGCTTTTCGCATAGCCCTGTTTCTGTCCCGACAGGCCGCAGGCGCGCAGCGCGTCATATTCGGCCGCCGCCATCACCTCGACCGGACAACCCTCGCCGAACGCCGCCTCGAGCTTGTTCCAGATCGAGTTCGCGGCGGCGACGCTGACCTGCTGGCCGACGATGGTGCGCAGCAGGGTGGTGTAGCCGGGGGCGCGGATGCGCGGTTCGGGATAGCCGGCATGGCCGAGCGCGCGCGCGAATCCCGGCTCGATCCCGGCGAGCGCGTCGATTCCGGCGTTTAGCTGCTGCTGGGTCAGGCCCATGCCGATATTCTCCTTTTGTTCCGAGTTGTCTAACTAGCAGCGCTTGATTTGCCGCGCAACGCGCGACATAGCGCACTCGAATCGAACGATATGGGGATGCACATGGCCAAGCTGATTGTCGTGACGCGCGACGGGACCGAACATGAGATCGAAGGCGACACCGGCCTGACCGTGATGGAAAATATTCGCGACGCGGGGTTCGACGAACTGCTCGCGCTGTGCGGCGGTTGCTGTTCGTGCGCGACCTGCCACGTCCATGTCGAGGCTGGCGCGACCGACCAGCTGCCCGCGATGAGCGAGGACGAGAACGACCTGCTCGATTCGACCACCGACCGCGACGACACATCGCGTCTGTCGTGCCAGCTGCCCTTTACCGAGGCGATGGACGGGCTGAAGGTGCGAATCGCCGCCGAGGATTGAGGCGTCGCCCCCGCCAAGGCGGGGGCTGCCATCAATTTAGCGCCAAGTTGACAGCGGCCCCCGCCTTCGCGGGGGCGACGATCACTTTGCCGCCGTCGCGACCGCGTAGAGCGCGACCGCCGCGGCGTTCGAGATGTTCAGGCTTTCCATGCGCGGCGAGATCGGCAGTTTTGCCAGCACGTCGCAATGTTCCATGACATTGTGGCGCATGCCGTCGCCTTCGGAACCGAGGACGAGCGCGACCTTGCTGCCGTCCAAGACCGACCCCAGCGTCGTGTCGGTGTCGCCCATCAGCCCGATGCGCCAATATTGCGCTTCGGCGATCTCCTCGAGCGCGCGCGACAGGTTGACGACGCGAATCCACGGCACGATTTCGAGCGCGCCCGACGCCGAGCGCGCGATGACGCCGCTTTCGGGCGGGCTGTGGCGGTCCTGCGTGACGATCGCTGCGGCATCGAAGGCGGCGGCCGAACGCAGCACCGCGCCGATATTATGCGGGTCGGTGACCTGGTCGAGGACGATGATCGGGCGGCGGCTGTCCGAATCGATCTCTTCCTGCAGCAGGTCGCCAAGATAGATGCTCTCGAGCGGGTCGACCTCGATCACCAGCCCCTGGTGCGGCGCATCGCGCGCGACGAGGCGCGCGAGGTCGGTGACCTCGGCATAGCTGATCGGAATCACCGGCGGCAGGTCGAGCTGCCCCAGCGCTTCGCGGGTGCCCCAGATGCGCTTGACGGTGCGTTCGGGGTTGGCGAGCGCGGCGAGGACGGCGTGGCGGCCCCAGAAACGGATGGGCTGGCCGCGCGTGCTCGGGCCCTGCGTACGGCGATGACGGGAAAATTGTCTCATGGCCGCGCCTTTCCCATGACTGCCATTGACAGGCAAGCCTCGTTTCGCCATTGGGCCACTTCCCAAAGCGGACCCCATGGACAGGTGGCCGAGTGGTTAAAGGCAGCAGACTGTAAATCTGCCCGGGTTTCCGTACGCTGGTTCGAATCCAGCCCTGTCCACCACCCTCCGATCCGAGGGCATCCGCAGAACCCCCTAGAAGTCCCAGAAAACCTAGTGTATTGTCCTCGCATCGTCCGCATGCGTCCGGGGCAATTTGCCTGCAGCCGGAACGCAGTGTGGGGGAAGTGTGGGGGAAGATCGGCTTTCCCCCACACTCTCGTTCCCCAAAATGTGGGGAGAAAGTGTGGGGGAAAATCCCATGGGCAAACTCACGGCGGTTGCGGTCAAGGCCGCTCTTGCGAATCCGGGCACCTATCAGGACGGTGACGGATTGTTTTTGAAGGTCGACAAGCGGGGCGGGGCCTCTTGGACTCTTCGCCTGCAGCGCGATGGCAAGCGCCAAGACATTGGATTGGGCAGCGCGAAATTGTTTACCTTGGCGCAGGTCCGCGAGAAGGCCGGTGTGCTTCGCAAGGCGGTCAAGGTCGACCGGCGCGACATATTGGCTGAGCGAAAAGACGAGGCGGCGGCCAAGATGACCTTTCGCGAGGCAGCCAAACAGTATCACGCCGAGAACGAGGCAGGCTGGAAAAGCGACCTTTACGCTCGCCAATGGCTGACTAGCCTCGAGAATTATGCCTTCCCAAAGCTAGGCGACGAGCAGACCGGTGCGATTGTCTCGGCTGACATCATAAATGTTCTCACGCCGATATGGCAGGAGATACCCGAGACCGCCCGTCAGGTGCGCAACCGGATCTGCACAGTGCTGGATTATGCTCATGCCAAGGGATGGCGATCACGCGAAGCTCCCTCAGGCAATGGCAGCCTCAAAGCGGGGCGCGGCTTGCCGCGGCAACTCAAGAAGCCCGAAAACCGCAAGGCGATGCCATATGCGGCTTTGCCCGGTTTCATCACGGCCCTGCAGCGCAAGCCTTCCTACAGCAGGCTTGCCCTTGAGCTACTCATTCTGACCGCTGCGCGCAGCCAGGAGGTGCGTCTGGCGACGTGGGACGAGTTCGATATCGAGGCGCGGCTGTGGACTGTGCCCGCCGATCATATGAAGCGGGGCAAGTCGCACATCGTACCACTGTCAGATGCCGCTCTGGAAGTGATTGCGAAAGCGCGTGCCCTCCGACTCTCGAATACAGACGTTGTTTTTCCCGGTTCTGGTGGGAAGACGATGTCCGATATGACGCTGCTCAAAGTGCTTCGAGACATGGCCGAGCCATTCCATGTCCATGGCTTCCGGTCGACGTTTACCGACTGGGCTGCGAATGAAGGCTTTAATGACGCTGTCGTCGAGGCGGCGCTAGCACATAAGACGCCCGATGCCGTGCAGGCTGCTTACCGTCGAACGACCTATCTCGGCACCGAGGATAAGCCCGGCGCACGCGTCAATCTCATGGGCGCCTGGGGGAACTATTGTCTTGGAAGGGAAGCGGTTACGAAAGCCGGAGAAGACACGGACGTTGGTGAACCCGCAAAGTCATAGGAGCGGTTATTTCGACGATGCCGGGATGAGTGGCCATCTTCCGCGCGATTCGCGGGCGCTGTCTGCTGGGGCAGAGGCCGCGATTGGTGTTCCGTTCTACACCGTAGCGACACACTTTCTCGGGATGGCCCGGCCTGCGGCCGGAGAGAGATAGAGGCGGATTGGCCTTTGCGGCGCACATGGAGCGGGGAGAGAGTCTTCCGGCGGTGCGCCTCGGAGGTGGCTTATGGCCAAGCATCAATCCAAACTCGTCCTTAACCCGTCGCGCGACATCCCGCTCGACCGGCTGGAGCTTTCCCAATCCAATGTCCGGCGCATCAAGGCCGGCGTATCCATCGAAGCACTCGCCGCGGATATTGCGCGTCGCGGGTTGCTCCATGGCCTCAATGTGAGGCCCATTCTCGACGAGACGGGGGAGGAAACCGGCCGGTATGAGATACCGGCCGGTGGCCGGCGCTACCGCGCGCTCGCCCTGCTCGTGAAGAGGAAGCTTCTCGCGAAAGATGCGCCGATCCCCTGCGTTGTCCGCGCCGCTAACGATGACATCCTCGCCGAAGACGACAGTTACGCTGAAAACGCGATGCGCGAGGCGTTGCATCCCCTCGACCAGTTTCGGGCCATGCAGGCGATGGTGGACAAGGGCGACGATGTCGAGGCGATCGCCGCGCACCATTTCGTCACTCCGGCAGTGGTCCGCCAGCGCCTGAAGCTCGCCGGGGTCTCGCCAAAGCTGCACGACGCCTATGCGGACGACGAAATCTCCCTCGAACAGTTGATGGCATTCACCATCTGGGAATTTCACAAGGCTTTCCGAACGAGCGTCTTACAACTCGGCATCGCGCGCCTGCTTGCCCGATGCAGGACAAGCATAGCCCGACGTAACGTCAGGGCAAGCCCGCGGTGGCGAGATTGGTCCAGATTGAATCAATCGGCTGCCGGTCAGCGGCCGCGATAGGGCTCGCAGGCGATGCCGTCGCCATCGCCATCCATCTCGGGCCGGTAGCCCGGCTGGCCGCGATAGATTGGCGCCGCGCCTGCGGCCCATGCTTCTTTGCAATTCCGGAAGAAGGTGCCTGAAGGCTGGGCCGGTCGGTCGGGTGCAATTGATCGTGCCCGGGTGTCCGGACGGGCCGCCGGCCGGGGATTTGCCGCCCGGTAGTCTGCCGGCATCTGGAAGGATCCGGCCCACAGGCCTATCTTGGCATCGCGTGCGCGGGCCTCTGCGCCGACATATTGCGTGCTGAACTGAGTAAAGGCGACGGCGAGCCCTGCGCTCACCATCGCATCTCCCAGGTCGGTGGAGCCGACCCGGCAGGCGGCGACAACGCGTCCATGGTCGTCATAGTCTCGCTGTTGGCAATAGACGGATCCGCCTGCGACCAACGCGGCGAGCTTCGCAGCTGCTTCTCTCCCGCACGACCAAGTCGATCCCGCTCGCTCGCAAGTCTGGGCCAGTTCCGGGGCATCGATGCCGTGGATCCGGACCGCGATCCCGCCGAAGTCGAGCGAATCTCCGTCGACCGCCCGTGCGGAGCCGCTGACATCCTGGGCGCACGCCGGGAAGGCGAGCAGGGCTAGCAGGGCGGCGACGATCCATCTCATGCCCATCTCTTAGCGCCAACCGATGAGCAAGTCCTTGCCGACAAGTGCCATTCTGAACCGGGACGGGAAGCCATCCGGGGCTAGATCGGCGCTGTGAATGGCGCGCTCGCGGGCGCAACGGCGGCGCCCCGCCTTTTTCCCCGGCCGCCTTGCGGCCTCCTCGCGGGCGCTTCGCGCGCAAAAAGCCGGGGCGCCGCCGTCCTTCGCTGGCGCTTCGGCCCGTACGGGTGCGCCCGCTTCCTGGCCGCCATTCCCGGGCTGCCGACGCCCCGGGGGATGGCCCCGGGCGGTGCAGGAGAATGGATCATGGGTGCTATCGGCCTTGTCAGCGGGACGATGGAGAAGGGTTATGTCGGCCAGCTCACGACCATTACGATCCGCGTTCCAATCGAAATTCGCCTCAACCCGTCCAAGAGGGGCGACGTGCAGCCCGACTATCGCGTCTGGTCCGATGGCGTGGAATGCGGGGCAGGTTGGCTTCGTAGAAGCGAGGCTTCGGGAAAGCTCTACGTGACGCTCAGCCTCGAGGCCCCCGAATTCGGGCCGCGACGGATCTATGCGCGGCTCGGCCGCGCTGCGGGCCAGGACAATCCCGAGGTGTATGCTCTCATCTGGAATCCGGTCGACTAGGAGGCGAAGCGATGCTTTCGAGGACGACCATATTTTCTTGTTTCCCTTACGGTCAGGCCGTGCCTATCGCCGCCGAGCCAGCAGGGGGGTTCCGGCTGGCGACAGGGGCCAATCATCTCTCCCTTCCTGACTCCGGTCGGCCGGGCAAGCGACCCGTCCGGCCGCAAAATGGCGGCATCCTTGCGACCGGATCAATCTCGGCGTGCAAGGGTGTCGCCATCTTGTTAGGGTGACGGGCAATGCGTAGCAGCCTCGATCACCTCCCACCCCATAAACAGCGTGAGCTGGAACGGATCGTCGAGATCGTCTTCGAAGAGTTCGAGGATGCGCTGGCCCTCGCGACCCAGGACTGGAAGCGCAAGGGGCGGATTTCCAAGATCATTTTGTACGGGAGCTACGCGCGCGGCGGGTGGGTCGACGAGCCGCACACGGCGAAAGGTTATCAGTCGGATTATGACCTGCTGATCATCGTCAACGACGACCGGCTGACCGACCGCGTCGAATATTGGTCGAAGCTCGACGACCGATTGATCCGTGAGCTGTCGGTGACCAAGACGCTGCGGACGCCAGTGAATTTCATTGTGCATAGCACCGGCGAAGTGAATGCTGGCCTGTCGCAGGGGCGCTATTTCTTCATGGATGTCGCGCGTGACGGGATCGCGATTTACCAGGCGGTCGATGACGAGTTGCCCGAGCCGCAGCCGAAAACGCCGCATGCGGCATTGGAGATGGCGCGGGAATATTTTGACGAGTGGTTTCCGAGTGCTGAGAGCTTCGTTCGCGGGTTTCGTCACGCAGTCAATGACGGAGATCTAAATAAGGCGGCTTTCGATCTACATCAGGCTACCGAGCGCTTCTATCACTGCGCCTTGCTAGTATGTAGCTTCTACACGCCACATGTGCACAATCTCGCCTTTCTCCGGACGCAAGCCGAGCGGATCGATGCAAGGCTGGCCGAGGTCTGGCCTCGCGAAGCGAAGGCGGATCGGTCTCGCTTCGAGAAGTTGAAAGAGGCCTACATAAAGGCACGGTATTCGAAGCATTACCGGATCAGCGAAGAGGAACTCTCATGGCTCGGTGATCGAGTGTCCGCGCTCGCAACAATCGTGGAAGAGATTTGCCGCGAGCGGATCGCCGATCTTGAATCGACTGCAAGGGATGCTGGCTAGGCCTACTTGCCGCGGAAGCGCTTGAAGCGCTCCCGATCTTCGGCGACCTTGGCCGCCAGGGACGCGTTTGTGCATTCTGCACCCGTGACGGATCCGTCGGTGCAAGCCGCGATCACCTCCTGCGCCACGTTGGGATGTGCCTCGAAATATTCGACGCTGCGAGCCTCGCGATGGGAACAGGCAGTGAGGAACAAGGCCGCCAGCACTGCACTCACTTTTCGCATTCAACCCTCCTGCGGATCGCGGAAGGCATGATCCTTGTTTTGCGCGGCGAAAGCGAGAAAAACTGGGTCATTTTGATTGCAATCTCATTTCGGGTTTGCGCCCGAAATCCGACATTCGACTTAGCGGCAGTATCGGCAGAAAGCGGGCGTATTCCTGATGGTGATTATGTCAGCTTTCGGCCAGAAACTGCGGCTCTGTTCGCGGAATCGGCACGATCGGCAACCTCGAGCCTAGTTCGGGTTGCGCCAGTCAGGAGCGCCCGGGTCAACTGCGCCTGGCTGTGCTTCCCGGTCTCCTCGACGATCGCGCGAAGACGACCTTTTGCCGTCGAGCTCTTCAGCGGCGCCAAGTTCTTTTGCCTTGACCCCGGCGCGAACAGATGGTCGGCGACGGCAGGCGGGAACAGGAGAGGCGAGGCAGAGATGGCAGTGACGATCGAGACGCTCCTCGACGAGCGCGAAATCCACCGGCAGCTTTGCCGCCTCGCGGCCATCATGGACAGCCGCGATTGGGAGGCGCTCGGTGAAGTCGTAGCCGATGATGCTGCGGGGGACTTCGGCGAGGGCTATGATGTCAGCGGCTGCGCCGGCTTCGAAGCGATCTTCCGCCAGTTTCTCGGGAAATGCGGGCCGACGCAGCACCTGCTCGGCAATCTTGTCGTCGAGATCGAGGGAGATGCGGCCACCAGCCGCTGCTATGTGCGAGACATGCACCAGGGCCTGGGTGAGCGCGCCGGGCTTTTTCTGTCGACGCCGGGCGAGTATCGCGATCGCTGGATCCGGACCTCGTCGGGATGGCGGCTGGTCTACCGGCAAAAGATCAATCTGATGATGATTGGTTCGGTCGGCGCGCTCGGCGTGGATGAGGTCTGAGCGGCTAGCTTATGGGATCATTGCTCCGGCAAGCCGCGCATGTTGGCGTGCCGGGGCGCGAGGCGGAAAAAAAGGGGCGCCGCCGAGAGAGAGGTGGCGGCGCCCGGACCGGCCGGTCAGAACTTGATCGATAGGTCGATGCCGTAGTTGCGAGGCGTCTGGAAGCTTCCCACCACCCAGGTATCGAGGATCGGGAACAGGAACTCGAGCTCGTCCGAGTCCGTCAGGTTCTTGCCCCAGAGCGATATCGCCGCTTTCGTCGAACCGAGCGGGATGTCGCCGAGCGTCACGCGCGCGCCGAGCTGCCAGGTCGCCGGGATGATGAGCGCCCGGTCGAGCGCGAGGTCGGCGGCCGCGAGATTCGAGCACCCGATGAGGGGCGACTGCGTCGATCCGATCGGGCACTGCAGGCGGACATGGCGCCCGATATATTGCCCGTCGACGCGAAAGCTCAGCACAGAATTGTTGGCGGCGCGAGCCGATCCCGGCGGCGGCGAATATGTCGTCGGGGGTGAAGCCGAGCCGATCCATCAGCGCGACGAGGTCCTGTCCGACGACGGCGGCGTCGTGACGCCGCGAGACTTTCGCCACATGCTTGCTGGGATGCGATCGGTGCGGGGCTGCTCGCAGACGCTGGCTCATTGCGGCGTGCACCGGCATGGCCCTCTACGCAGGGTCGAAAGTTCCAGAAGATGATTTCCGGTCATGCCATCGTTTCCCGTTGCACAATGCCGCAAAACATGAAAATCCTAATGGCGAACGCAGCTTTGCGTATAAGATAAAATGGTGGAGCGGGATATGCGTCATGACGGAGGCAAAGAACGAGAATGATCGGTCCGGCGCCTGGGGCTGGCCGCCCTTCGTGCCCGAACAATTTCTTTCCTACTGGCCGGTCGGATGGAAAGCCGAGCCCTGGATGGCAGCGGGCGCTGACTTCCTGAAGGAAATGACGAGCATCGCTGCCGGAACCTCGGCGCTGGCACCCGACAGCAAGGACTGGCGCTTTAAGGACAAGGCCTGGAGCGAGAACCCGCTCTACCAGCGCTGGGCGCAGGCCTATCTCGCAATGTGCACGGCGGTTGAGGCGATGATCCCCGACAATATCCCGTGCAAGGAGCGTGCGCGCGCCGAGATGGTGACGTCGATCGTCACCAGCATGTTTGCGCCGACCAATACGCTCGTCGGAAATCCCGCGGCGCTGGCCAAGACGTGGGATACGAAAGGCGACAACCTCGCCAAGGGCTTCCAGAATTTCCTGCGCGATCTTGGCGAGAATGGCGGGATGCCTGCGCAGGTCGACGACAGCGGCTTCGAGGTCGGTCGCAATCTGGCGGTCACGCCCGGCAAGATCGTGCTCAGGACGCCGATGTTCGAGCTCATCCACTATGCCGCGGCGACCGACAAGGTCAGCGCCGTCCCGGTTCTGCTCGTCCCGCCGCAGATCGGCCGATATTATTTCACTGATCTCGCCCCCGGCCGCAGCTTCGCCGAATATACCGTGTCGCAGGGGATCAACTATTTCGCGATCAGCTGGCGCAATCCGTCGCCGAGCGAGCGCGAATGGGGTCTTGATGATTATCTCGAAGCGGCATTCGAGGCGGTCGAGGCCGTAGCCGAGATCGCCGGGGTGCCGAAGATCAACATCGTCGGCTTTTGTGCGGGCGGAATTCTCTCGGCGATCCTCGCAGCATGGCTCGAGGCGCGAAAGATCTCGCTCATCAACAGCCTGACGCTGTGCGTGACGATGCTCGATTTCAGCAGCGACGCGGCCCTCGGCGCGTTCCGCTTTCCGGCGATGCTAAGCGTCGCCAAGGCCCAGTCCGAACTGAAGGGCGTGTTGCCTGGCGACGATCTCCACAAGGTGTTCACGCTGATGCGGCCGAACGATCTCCTGTGGAATTACTGGGTCAATAATTATCTGATGGGCGACAGCCCGCCGGCTTTCGACATCCTCGCCTGGAACAAGGACGGCACCAACATGCCGGCGCGGCTCCACAGGGATTTTCTCGAGCTCTTCGAGACCAATCCGCTGATCGAGCCAGGCCGCTTCAAGATCGCGGACGAGGCTGTCGATCTAGGGCGCATCGGCTGTGACGCCTTCGTCGTCGGCGCGGTGACCGACCATCTCACCCCGTGGAAGGCTTGCTACAAGGCAGTCCATCTCCTCGGCGGCGAGGCGATGTTCGCGCTCAGCAACGGGGGACATATCGCAGCGCTCGTCAATCCGCCCGGGAACCCCAAGGCGTGGCACAAGCTCGCACCGGCGACGGCGCCCGACGCGGATGGCTGGGAGGCGGCGGCGGTAACGATGCCGGGTAGCTGGTGGGAGAGTTGGACAAAGTGGATTGCCGACCGGAGCGGCAAGGCGGTCAAGGCACCGGGCTCGCCCGGCTCCGCGAAACACAAGCCGATTGCAGACGCGCCGGGTCAATATGTCAAGGAAAGCCCGGCGCTCTGACCGGGCCAATGCAGGGGGATGAATGATCTACACAGCCTATGAAGCCGCCAGGCTCCTGACGCGGCCCATGGCGGCAACGCTCGAGACATGCGGAACGATCGCGCGTCACGAACTCAACCCGCTTCGCAACAGCTTCGCGAACAGGGCCTTTTCCACCCTTTGCGAAGTGCCGTTCCGGGTGCTGCGCGACTATCCGAAGCAGGGCTTCAATGTGGAGAGCGGCGACGGCTATTACCGCGAACATGTCGTCCGGAGGCTGCCGTTCGCCGACCTCATCGGCTTCGATGTGCCGGACGCCGACGCGAGGCCGAAGGTTCTGATCGCCGCGGCGCTCTCGGGGCATCATGCCACGCTGCTGCGCGATACGGTGCGCGGCTTCGCGCGCGACTTCACCCCCTATATCACCGACTGGCGCGACGCGAGGCAGGTGCCACTGGCGGACGGGGATTTCGGCCTCGACGACTATGTCGCCTATCTCGTCGATTTTCTCGAAACGCTCGGCCCCGGGACGCATCTGGTCGCGAGCTGTCAGGCCGCGCCGCCCGCATTGATGGCGGCGGCAGTGCTCGCGAAGCGCAGGCCCGAGCTGGTTCCGGCGAGCCTCACGCTAATGGCGGGGCCGATGGATACACGCGTCAACAAAGGGCTTATCAACAAGGTCGCGGACCATGTGCCGCTGAAACTCTTGCGGGCGAACAATATCAAGAAGATCCCGCCCGGTTTTCCGGGTTCGGGCCGCCGCGTCTATCCCGGTTTTTACCAGCTTGCCGGGTTCATGCTGCTCAATCTCAAGCCGCACGTCAGGAAGCACACGGAATTCGTGAAGGACGGGCTGCGGGGCGATGCCGATGCGCAGGAGGCGTTTCGCGGCTTCTACGACGAATATTTTGCCGTGCTCGACATGACCGAGAGCTTCTACATCGACTCGCTCCAGCGGATTTTCTTCGAGCATCACATGCCTCGCGGGGTGATGACATATGAGGGGGAATCGATCGATTTCGAGGCGCTCGATACGATGCCGCTGCTCACCATCGAGGGAGCGAAGGACAATATGTGTACGCTCGGGCAAACCGAGGCCGCCCATGCCCTCTGCCCGAACATTCCCGACGCACTGCGCCGGCACCATGTGCAGGAGGGGGTCGGTCACTACGGAGTGTTCTCGGGCTCGCGCTTCCAGAACGAGATCTATCCCGTCGCGCGAGATTTCATTCGCGCGCATGACAAGGGCTGAGCGACGGTAGGGGCAGGCGTAGCGGCGGCCCCGACGGCCTGGCTTAGGCGAGGCCGGCAGCCTTCAAAAGCTCGCTCGAGTCCGGAGCGGCGTGCAGCGACTGCCCGCCGTCGACGCTGATTGCCTGACCCGTGATCCAGCGCGCGCCCTCGCCGAGCAGGAAGCAGGCTAACTCGGCGACGTCGCCAGGCTGGCCGAGGGGGCCTGCAAGCGGCACATTCGCGCGGCAGGACTGGTGGAAAAGCGTGCCTTCGCCGACATATTTGTCGTTGATCTCGGTGTGGATATAGCCCGGCCGGATCGAATTGACGCGAATGCCGTCGCCGCCATATTCCGCCGCTGCGACGCGCGCCATCTGATCTATCGCTGCCTTGGCCGCCGAATAGGCGCCGGTATATTTGGCGGCTACGCGCGCATCGCCGTTCAGCGACGAGATGAGCACCAGCGCTCCGCCACCCGCCTCGCGCATCGGTGCGATACCGGCCTTCATCGTCACAAGCGTCGAGATGATATTGGACGTGAGCACGCGCTGGAACTCGTCGACCGATATCTGGTGCATGGCACCGGGCATCCCGCCACCCCCGGCGTTCGCGACCATTCCGTCCAGACGGCCCGCAACGTCGAGCGCTGCCTCGACCACCCTGGACATCGCGATCTCATCGGATGCATCCGCGGCGACATAAGCAACCGAGCCATTGCCGCTGAGCTGATCTCCTATGCGCGATGCCGATGCGGCCAATGCGCTTTCGGTGCGGCCGCAGATGACGACATGGGCGCCGCGCGCCGCCAACCCCGCCGCGCAGGCATGGCCGATGCCCGTTCCGCCGCCGGTTACGACAAATGCACGGCCCGCAAAGTCCTGCTGCATGGTGGTCACGCTCTTCGATCCTTCTCGGCAGCAGCGAGGACGGATCGAGGCCGCTTCCTTCTGCCTGCATGCTTGGCCAATGCCGCAACAACGACCAGACCCAGTATCGAGAAAGCTTCGGATATGATCAGGGGATAGCCTGGCATCAGGCAGCAGCCTTGTTGCGGACCAGTCGCCCAGGCAGGGCTCCGGTGCGCTCACCGCGGCGCCTTGTGATCACGCCGCTCACGATCGTGGCATCATAGCCGTCGGCGCGTTGCACGAGCCGGCGCCCGCCGGCGGGAAGGTCGTGGACCGCCGTCGGCGCGTGGAGGCGCAGCCCATCATAGTCGATGACATTGATGTCGGCCTTCATGCCCGCCGCGATGAGACCGCGATCCTTGAGGCCGAGCGCCACCGCATTGTTGTTCGTCAGCGCCTTGACCGCCCAGGGGAGTGGCAGCCTCGGACCCCGGGAGCGGTCGCGGGTCCAGTAGGCGAGCAGCGTCGTCGGGTAACTGGAGTCGCAGATCATGCCATAATGGGCTCCGCCGTCACCGAGCGCGACGAGCGTGTCCGGATGTTCGAGCATCGAGCGCACCGGCTCCAGCGAACCGCCGACATAATTGGCGGCCGGCAGCATGAGCGTGGCATGGCCCTCCTGCTCGAGGAGCAGGTCGTAGGCCAGTTCTTCCGGCGACATGCCGAGGGCCTCGGCGCGCGCGCCGATGCTATATTCGGGAAGCGGCTCATAGTCCGGCGGATCGCCGAGCGGAAAGAGCTGGGCCGTCTGTCCCGCCAGATAGAGAAAGGTCGGATTGCTGTGCTCGGCCTTCTCTGCGAGCAACCGGGCGCGCATCGCAGGATCGCGCATGGCGGCGACACGCTCGGCAAGCGATAGCGCCTCGATCTTTCTGTAGCTTGGGTGGAAGCGGAAAGGGTGGAAGGAGAGATCGAGGCCGTAGAGGATACCCACCGCGCGCGGAAAGACCTGGGCGCGGATCGGAAGTCCGTCCCCGGTCGTCTCGGACAGGAGTCCGAGCGTTGCTTCCATATTGTCCGGATGTTGAACCGTGTTCAGCAGGGAGAAGGAAAGGGGGCGCCCGGCGATCTCCGACAGGCGGCGCAGCATGGCCATCTCCTCGGCGGGGTCCTTGCCTTCCTGGGCGCCGGGAATGAGCTGGAATACCCCCGACCCGGCAACGCGAAGTCCTTCGGCAAGCGCGCGATATTCCTTTTCCTCCGAAGTTACCGTCGGGGCGAGATCGCCGCTGGCGGTTCGGTGCGCGAGGCTGCGCGATGTCGTCACGCCGAACGCGCCGGCGCGCACGCCTTCCGCGACGATGCGCGTCATCTCGGAGAGATCCTCGTCGGACGGCGGCTCGCGGTCGGCGCCGCGCTGGCCCATGACGTGAATGCGGACCGGCGCATGCGGGATCTGCGCCGCGAAATCGATGTCGGCTCGCCGTGCCTCGAGCGCGTCGAGATATTCGGGAAAACTCTCCCAGTTCCAGGGCAGCCCTTCGACCATCACGACTTCGGGAATATCTTCCACACCCTCCATGACCCGGACGAGCATGTCACGATTCTCGGGCTTGCACGGCGCGAAGCCGACCCCGCAATTTCCCATGACCACTGTGGTGACCCCATGATTTGACGACGGAGCAAGTGTGTCTTCCCACGTTACCTGGCCGTCATAATGGGTGTGGATGTCGATGAAGCCCGGCGTGACGATGCGTCCTCGCGCGTCTATCTCTTCTTCGCCCGTGCCCTCGATGGTCCCGACAGCGCAGATCTTCCCGTCTTGCACGGCAACATCGGCTTCGTAGGGGGCGCTTCCGCTCCCGTCGATCACCAGACCGCCGCGGATGACAATGTCGAAGGTCGGCGCGCTCGCTGCCACTCTGTCTCTCCCCATTTTACGCGAATCATCATTATATGTTCGATTTTCTTCATTATGCGGCATTTCTGCGGCGATTGCTCTAGCAAATCGTCGCAGTTGGCGCGATGGTCATCTCATAATCAGGCCCCGCCGCATGAGCGTGGGTCGAAGCGGAGAGAGTCAATGACGACTGGTTTTGACGAGGCGACGGCGATCGGAAAGGGCGCGATCGATCCCGAGGCGCGAGCTTCGCGGCTCGGACGGCGGATGGTCGCGATCGGTTTCCTCTCGATCAACCTTGGAATCGGCCTATGCTACGGCACCTTCGGTGTGATGGTGCTCGACATCGAGCGCCATTTCGGCGTGGGACGTGCCGAGGTGTCGCTGGCGCTCTCGTTCGTGGCGCTGGCGCACGGGCTCATCGCGCCGGTCATCGGGATGCTGATCGGCCGGATCGGCATCCGGCCCCTGATGATCGCGGGCGCCTTGATGTCGTCCCTCGGTTTCATGCTCATTCCCAGTGCGAGCGGCAGCCTCGCGATGTTCGCCATTTACGGGCTGCTCGTAGGGCCGGGAACGGCGCTCCTGGGCGTCGTCCCGGTGCTGACCCTCGTCAACAACTGGTTCAGCAGAAACCAGGGACGGCTCATGGGCATCGTCATGATGCCGGTCGTGATCACGGTTGCGCCGCTCGCCGTTGTTGCCGCCAAGCCCGTCCTCGGCCTTGCGGGGATCTTCTATGTCGTGGCCGGCCTGTTCATCGGGGCATTGCCGCTGCTTTTCGCCGTGATCGACGCCCCGGAGCGAGTCGGCTTGGAGCCCGTCGGCGGTGCGCCCGCACATGCGAGTGCGTCCGGCGCATCGGAAGCGCTCACGGCGTTCCAGCTCTGGCGGAGCCCGCACTTCCTGCTGATCGTGCTGGCGTCAGGGCTGATCGTCGGCGCCGGTGTCAGCAAGAATGTGCACTTCGTACCGATCCTCACCGAACAGGGCTGGGACATCTCGCGGGCAGCGTTCCTGCTGTCGATCTCGGGCGCCACGGGGATCGCGGGGTCGCTCCTCTTCGGCTATCTCGCCGATCGCTTCTCTTCTTCCGGTGCCCTCGCAATCAATGCTCTTCTCCAAGCCTGCGTGTGGCTCATCCTTATTTTGCCGTCGCCCTTCGCACTGCTCGTCGTCGACGCTGTGGTCATCGGCGCGTGCGGCGGCGGGGTAGCGAGCGCGAAGGGTGTCTTCGTCAATCGCTTCTTCGGACGGGCGAATTTTGCGCGGGTGAGCGGGCTCTCGGCGCTGACCACCATTCCATTCGTCTTCGCGATCTCACCGATTGTAGGAGCTCTACGCGAAGGTTTCGGCAATTATGATTTGCCGCTCGCCGCCATCATCATTCTCTTCATCGTCGCATCGGCCTGCTGTGCATCGCTCGTCCGGACCGAGAAGCGATTGATCGCAGCGAATTGACTGGGGAGGCGGTTTGCACGGCTCTCGGCGCCGCCAACAGGCGTCGGCGGTTCAGCTTGCCGTCTCTGTATCCGCGGCGGTGCAGGCGTCCCTTGGCTCAGTCGGCGCCGTTCAACAGCGCACGCGCTCTCGCCTCGCGTTCCTCGCGCGTCGCGATGTAGAACAGCCCGGCAGCAACCACGAAAAGTCCGACCATCAGACCCATCGGCAGATGATAGCTGCCGCTTGCCTCGTAGAGGAGGCTCGCGATCGGGGTGAGCCCGAACAGGAAGGGTAGAGTGAAGAGCGCCATCAGCCCGAATGCGCGGCTGAATGACCTGGTGCCGTACAGGGTTGCCAGCGTGACGCCGAAGGCCGCTTGAGCGCCCGCTCCGCAAGCGCCGACGACGACCGCGTCGAGTATCAGCACCGGCAGCCCGACAGGCGCGAGAAAGACCGTCCACATGACCGCCTGGACCAGGCAATTCGCCATCAGCGCCTTGGCGCCTCCGATGCGGTCCGCGATCGCGCCAAACAGAAAAGATCCGAGCAAGCCGGCGCCGCCGGTGATGGCGAGGAGCGTATTCGCCTCTTCGAACGTCCGTCCCTGTTCGATGAACAGGGGGACGAAGTGCGCAAGCTTCATCGTACCCGCGCCGACAAGCAGGCCCTGGGCTACGACGAGGATCCAGAAGATCGGTCGCCGGGTGAGCGGTGTCGATGGTTCGCGACCCCCTTTCGCGATGACAGGTGCAGCCTCGCTCATCGCCAGTTCCTGGCGATCGCGCACGAAAAACAGCAATGGCAGGAACAGGACCATGGCGCCCGCCAGTGCCTGGTAGACGGTTCGGATGCCTTCCGCCTGAAGGAGCGGTGCGATCGTGATCGGAACGACCATGACCATGAGCGGCATGTTGACGATCCCGAGCGCAACGCCGCGGTGTCGGCTGCTGGCCCAGCGCGCTGCGAGCGTATTCGATGGCAGGGTGCCGAGCATGGCCGTGGCGGGGCCGAGAAGGAAAAAATAGACGGCTAGCAGATGGCTTGCTTCCTTCACTTGGGAAGCGGCCAGGAAGGCGGCGGCAGCAAGCAGTGCGCCGAATATCATGATGGTGCGGATGGAGACTTTCTCGACGATGCGGCCGAGGGCGGCAGCAGTCAGCGAGAGAGAAACGAGCATGAGCGATATTGCGAGCGACGAGGTGGAACGGGTCGCGTCATATTCCTTTTCCATCGCCAGAACGAGTGTGCCGAAACTGCCGAACGCGAGCCCGGTGGCAAAGTTTTGCGCGAGGGTCGCGATCGCGACCTGGAACCAGTTGGTGCCGTTAGCGGTGCGTGCGCCGAGCATCTCATCTCCCTTGGCGTCGTTGCGCCGGATCGCTTCTCGATATGTTTTTCAGGCTATCTCAAAAATGGGCCGGACAGGCCAGACGATCGGATCCTAAGAAACCGAACCGTCTGGCTTGCCCGGCCATCAGGTTGAGGATGCCGTGGCCGGAACGCTTCTAGCAAGGCGAAGCGCTCCGGCCGAACCCGGATTAGAATTCAAAGCCGACGTCGAGGCCGTAGGTGCGCGGGACCTGGAAATTGCCGATCACGTTGGTCGAGAGGTTGCGCGCAAATTCGAGCTTCTTGTTGTTGGTCAGATTCTGGACCCAGGCCGAAATCTTGGCCTTTGTGCCGCCGAGCGGAAGATCGACGAGCGACAGGCGCGCGTTGATGTCGAAGCGCGAGGGAAGCGTGGTGAGCGAGGCTGTGGCTGCGTTCACGATCGGGTCCGACAGGCGCTTGTCCTTGAGGAACCCGTCGACGCGAAACTGCAGGAAGCTGTCGTTCGAGAAATGCGGCGAGTCATATTGCGCGCCGACGCTCAGCGTATTTTTCGGCGCGAGCGAGGCGACCGGACCGGCGACGGGATCGTCGGCAAGCTTCGCATCGAGGTAGCCGTAGCTCGCATTGAACGAGAAGTTGTCGGAAGGCTGTGCCGTCAGTTCGAGCTCGAAGCCGGTCTCGCGCGCTTTCGGCGCCGAGATGATGAACGTGCCCGCCGATGCGCTGAACGACAAGGTCTGCACGTTGCGGCGATCGCTGCGGAAGACCGCCGCATTCAACCGCAGCGTTCGGTCGATGAGATCGGCCTTGAGCCCGAGTTCGTAGCTCTTGACGGTCTCGGGGCGGAACTCGACCCCGCCGAGGACGCCGCCCGAGAGATAGCCCGTCGCGAAACGGGCATAGGCGCGGATGTCGCTGCTCGCGATCCAGGTGGCGGTCGCATCGAAGTCCCAATGGTCGAAGCTGACGTCATAGGTGCCCGGAGGCGCGAAGGCCGGAACGAGACCCGCGGCGCGGACCACTTCGCGGCGATCGTCCTTCGTATAGCGGATGCCGCCGGCGACTTCGAAGGCATCGGTCTTGTAGCCAAGATGCGCATAACCCGCGATCGACTTGTTGCGCACCGACGTGTCGGCTCCTGCGAGATAGTCGCTCGGAACGCCGAAGATGTCGATGGTGTTGCCGTCGGTCGGCGTCGTGCGGGGCACGATCGTCACACCCTGCGGAAAGAGCACGCCGATGAAGACCGGGTTGTTGTCGCGGCCCGTTTCGCGGAAATAGAAGCCGCCCAGCACCCAGTCGAGATTGCCCATCTTCCCAAGCAACTGCACTTCCTGCGTGAACTGCTTCTGGTGACGGTCTTCGATCGACGAGATGTTGGTGAAAGGCAGGCCGCCGACGATGTAGGCGCCGCCATCGATGTCGTTGCCGCCGACGAATTCGTCGAGCTTGCGATAGCCTGAAATGCTCTTGATCGTGATGTCGTCGCTGAGATCATAGGCGAGCGTCAGGCTGTGGCCCTGGATCTTCAGGTGCGAAGCGGTCGTCAGGTCGAGCGCCAACGCGTCGCGGCGCGTCGTCGACGGCGGCAGGAACACACCTGGTGCACCGGTGTAGAAAGGCGGATTTCCAACGCCGGCAGTGAAGCTCGGATCATAGCCGAGAAGCTGCTGGCCGAGCTGGGTGCTGACCTTGTCGGTATAGTCGAACTTGTAGTCCGCAGTGAAAGCGCCACCGTCGAAACGGACCGCCGCCGAGAAGGCGTCGGTATTTTCGGCGCCGAACGTCTTGGCGGACGTCACGGTGCCGAAGGGTTCGGCGAAGGTGAAGGTGCGGCCGGGGGTCAGGTTGTCGACATATCCGCGATTCTCATCATGAAGATAGGAAACGCGGGCGGAGAACGGCCCGAGCGCGGGCAGGTTGACGGTAATGCGGCCCGAATAGCGATCGTAGTTGCCGACCGTGCCCTGCGCCTTCACGCCGAACTCGCCCGAGGGAGCTGCGGTGATGAAGTTGATGGCGCCGCCCGTCGAGTTGCGGCCGAACAACGTGCCCTGCGGACCGCGGAGGACTTCGACGCGTTCCACGTCGGCGAGATCGAAGGCGGTGCCGGCCGGACGGCCGAGATAGATGCCGTCGATATAGAGGCCGATGCCCGCGTCGGCTTCGAACTTCAGCGTGCCGGTCGAAACGCCGCGAAGATAATATTGCGGGGCGCTCGCCGAGCCGAACTGACGCTGCACGTCGAGATTGGGAACCGTCTTCCCGATATCGCCAAAGCCCTGGATGTCGAGGGCGGCGAGCTGCTCCTGATTATAGCCCGTAACCGCGACCGGCACGTCCTGCAGCCGTTCTTCCGAGCGGCGGGCGGTGACGACGATATCCTGGATGCCTCCTTGGCTTGCCCCTTCCTCGCCCGCAGTCTGGGCAAAAGCGGTAGCGGGCTGCGCGCCGGCCAGGATGGTGCACGCAAGCATCGCGAGACGGTAGTTCATTCTCTCTCTCCCTCTGGTCGTATTCTCGGCGGCCGTTCATCGACCGTTCCATCATTCGCGACGGTCTATGACAGTCTTTGCCGAGCAAATCAAACCGATTTTAACGTAAACCGTAATTTGTGTGCCAGCATATTGACGATTTGCGTAATCTAGAGCACATCGAATGACGAAATCCGCCTTCCACGGCAATGCCGGAAGAGGGGGCGGCGAACGGAAACAGGAGAGGTCAGGCCATTGAATCCCGTCATTATCTCGGGTGGAGCATCGGGGATCGGACTCGCGACGGCCGTGGCGCTGTGCGAGGCCGGACGGTCCGTCCTGCTCTGGGATTATGATGCACCGAGCCTTCAGGATGCGGGGTCGCTGCCCCGGTCCCGCACCAGCGCGAATGTCTCGAGCCGGCTGGGCGACCTTCGAGATGTCGACGCGATTCGGTCAGCGGCGGATGCGGCGAGTGCGTATCGGAGAGGCCAAAGAAGTCGGTCGCGCCATCCGGTTCCTCCTGTCATCCGACGCAAGCTACATCACCGGGGCCGAACTCGTCGTCGATGGCGGAACGATGCCGTCGCAGCGACAATGATATAAAAACGGGAGAGACTTTGATGCAATATTCTTATCCGGAACCTTGGTCGATAACGCCATCGGTCGCACCGGCCATCGCGGGCCTCGGGCTCGAGCAGAATGTCGTCCAGCTTCGCGACGAAGGCTATACCATCGTCGAGAACGCCTATTCCCCCGACTTCTGCGCGCGGCTGCGCGAGGCGATCCTGCGGGTCACCCGCGAGGAAGGCGGACATTATTTCGACATCAAGCCGGGCGAGGGAATCTCGGCCTATCACCTGCTCGGCGCCGACGACCTCTTTGCCGAAGCGCTGCTGAACCCAAAGCTTAGCGCCCTCTCGGAATATCTTTGCGGCGGCGATTATCTCCTGAGCCAGATCGCCGCATCGGTCCGCTTCTCGGGCGCGTCCGCCATGGGACTCCATGTCGATGCGCAATGGGTTCCGCCGACCGATTACAATCCCTTGTTCACCGCGTGTCTGGCGCTCGACGATCTCACCGAAGCCGCGGGAACGACCAAGGTCATTCCAGGGTCGCACAAGTTCATGCGCAATCCGGACGATGCGGAAGCGGCGGCTGCGGTCGGCGCCGTGCCGATCGCCTGCAAGGCAGGATCCTTCGCGATCTGGACCGGCTATAGCTGGCACTCCAACTATCCGCGCACGTTGCCCGGCGAGCGGGTCATGCTGCACATGACCTTCTGCCGCCTCGCGTACAAGCCGGCCGAGGACTATAGTGCGCTCGGGGACGAATTTCTGGCCAAATGGCCGCCGGCCATAGCGACGATGCTTGGCCGCAACAGCTGGCTCGGCGTTGCCGGGCGCAATGGGGGAGCTTGCGACATGACGCAATATTCGCGCATGTGGTCGGCGGCGCGCAGCTAATGGCACCGCCTTCACTGGACTTCGCCGGCAAGGCGATCATCGTAACGGGCGCGGCAAGCGGCATCGGCGCCGCGACGGCGCGCCTTCTCGGCGCTGCGGGCGCCAATGTCATCGTCGCCGACCGGTGTGGAGAGGCGGCCGAAAGGGTCGCGTCGGAAATCGCCGGTTCGGTCGCCTGCCAGACCGACGTCACCGATCCGGCGGCCTGCAAGGCGATGGTCGAGGTCGCTCGGCAAAAATTCGGCCGGCTCGACGGTGCCTTCAACAATGCCGGCATCACCGAGGTCAGCCTGCTGAAGGACGCCCCGATACCCGAGACGCATCTCCTGCCGCTCGAGATCTGGCGCGGCGTTCTCAGTGTCGATCTCGACGGGGTCTTCTACTGCCTGCAGGCCGAACTGCCTTTGATGCTCGAGACGGGTGGCGGCGCGATCGTCAACACGACCTCGCTGCAGGCGCATATCAGTTATCCGCGTACCGCGCCCTATACCGCTGCCAAGCATGGCGTTCTCGGGCTCACCAAGACCATCGCCAAGGAATATGGCGGGCAGGGGATACGGTGCAACGCCGTCTCGCCAGGTGTCGTCGACACGCCGCTGACATCGGACGTCATCCACCTTCCCGACTATAAGGACATGCTGCTCGCACCAATCCCGCTGAAGCGCTTCGCCGAACCGCTCGACATCGCTCGCGCGGCGCTTTGGCTGCTTTCAGACCAGTCGGCTTATGTCAACGGCGCCGTGATCGCGGCCGACGGGGGCTATCTCGCCTGAGGTCTTGAGGCCTGACGCATCGCGTCAGGCCGCTGCTATCGCATATTTGCCGTGCGCGCTGAGATCGCCGAACAGGTCGTTCGTGATGTAGCGCTCGGCGAAATGCCATTCGCCGCCGGTCTTGAGGAAAGTGTCTCGATAGTCTCCGGTGATGATCGGCTGCAACGGTCCGCCGGGCGCCTGCTGTACTACAAGGACGGTGCTTGTCGCGGTCGCGCGTCCGGGTCCCGCGGGCGTCACGATGAGGTTGACGATATTGTGGCGCGTTCTCGGCACGCCTTCGTACATCCTGACGAAGTCGGCGAACATCTTCGTGATCTCGCCCGGATCGGCCGTCACCGGCTCGTCGCGGTCCTCGAAATGCACAGCGGCGCGGTCGAAGAGCTTGCCGAGCCTCACGAGATCGCCCCCGTCGAGATAGCGGGGATAGGTGTGCACGAGCGCCTGGATCGCGAGAAGGTCCGCCACGGTGAAGTCTTCGTCTGTCATATCTGTCATCCTCTTGCTGCGTCTACCGTCCAGGTCCAGTATCCCGCAGGCGGACCGTCCTCGAAACCGAGCGCCTCTCGCGCCACTTCCGTCGGCACGTCGATCCAGTCCTCCCATTTGATCATGAAGAGCGGCTTGGTTTGCTTATTGCCAAGAGCATCGCCGCGCGCGAACGCATCGAGCATAGCCGGTACGACCGTAGGATAGTGGCAGGCCATGCGCATCAGGCTCGTCGACGCGAGAAACATCGTTTGAAAGGTGAGTTCTCCCGCCAGCTCGGGCGAGAAATAGCGGTGGATCGCGCTGCAGTTAGCCACGATCAGGCCGATTTCGCCGACCGGGCTCGGATCGAGTCCCGTGACCATATGTTCGATATCGTGATTCTGAACCCGCCGCTTCGTCATATATTCGAAGTCGTTCGCCGGCTCGCCGCGAAACATGAAGTCGATCTCCATGCCGCTCTCGGCGATAAACTGGTGAATGAGCCAGCCCACCGTTCCTTCGGCGCAGTGCGCCACCTTCTCGGCACACCAGTCGGATACGAACCGTGCGTCGAGCCAGGCGGCAAAGTCGGGAAGACGGTCGCGCTCGGCAGCGATCAGGGCATGGAGCCTCGCGAAATCGGACTCCTCGGCGATCGCCCGGTTGACCTCGGGAACAAGAAAGGCGTCGGGCAGATCGTCGCCGTTCCGCTTCAGGCCCATCTGGGCATAGATGTCCCGCATTCGCGGATTGTTGAGGAAGCGCGAATTGCTCGTGAGCACCGAGCTGCGCGCGGGCTCGACGTTGCCCATCAGATATGCGGCGTCGCTTCCCTTGATTTCCATCAGGCTTCTCCCGGCCGGACCTGCTCAGCGAGCGGGGTCGAAAATGTCGGAGTAGAAAGCGAAATCCTGCTTCAGTGCATCTGACGATACACCGAAGTCCGCGACGTCATATTTGTGCGATGGCCGGTTATCGCGCTGGTTCGCCGCCAGCCACGCTGACCATGCTGCCTCGTCGGCATCGGTTAGCGGCATTCCTGCCGCCTCGAACGTGCGGCGCGCGTGAACCAGCGGCTCTTCGAGCAGCGAGCGATAGTGAACGTCGATGAAGCGGTCCTCGGCCTTGGCCCGCGCTGTCATCATGTCCTCCAGATTGCGGCGCAGGCGCTGCGTCCAGTGCGCGGCCTGCGCGGCGGAGAAATCGGTGTCGGTGTTGCCGCCGGTCAGCGAGGCAACCATCGAGTACCAACTTCCCATGACATGATCGACCCGGCGATGCGTCATCGCCATCACCGCTTTGGGGAACGCGTCGAGAACCGTTTGCACGGCGGTCAGGTGATGCGGCGCTTTCAGGATCCACTTCTGCCCGGCGCGCGTCGGATCCTGCCACTGGAGGATGCGGAGCCAGTCGATCAGTTCTTCATAGGCGGGGCGCTGATCGGCGCCGAGGAGATATTCGCCATAGCTCGGTACATAGAGCATCGACTCCGGAATGTTCGACATGAAGGACTGCTCGATCAGCGGCAGTTCTTCATCGAAGGCGTGGGCGTCGAGCGGATGGATCGCGTCGAACCCCGCCGATGATTCGAGAAGCTGCGCGGCAAGCGCTTCAGCGTCGGTTTTCCTGGAGGCGATGTCAGCGTCGCCATCATCGCGGCGCGGCAGAGGAAAGATCGTCTCCCACCAGCGCGTGGCGGTAGCGTGGGGCGAGGCGGCAAGCAGGCGATGGAGCATCGTGCTGCCGGTACGTGGCAGGCCGACAATGACCGCGGCAACATGGACCTCCTGCTCGCGGATTTCAGGCTGTTTCGCGAGAAGAGCGTGTTTTCGCAAGCGATTGGAGAGGGCGTTGACCAGTCGACCGCCGTGTACGGCCGAACCGGTATCGTTGAGCTGCGCCTCTTCCACCATCGCCCGAACGAGAATCGTCAGCGGCTCGACGAAATGGTCCGGGCCGAAATCGGTTAGCCCGGTGCGCTGGCGCGCGAGAGCCATCAGGCCATCGACGTTGAACTCCGCCGGATAACGCATTTTCTTATCTCTCCCGTGACAAAATATCTATTTGCGTAAACAGATATGCCATTATGCGACGCAATATGCAATTCTTTCGTTGACCTGTTGATCATCTGCGCTATGTTCCCGCGAAAATTCAGGAGAGCAAAATGACGTATCCACGGGAAGAGGTTGAACGCGCGATCGAGGGTCTGCGCGAGGCGTTCGTCGAGGCCGAGAAGCGCAACCACTGGGCGTGGATCGCCGACGAATTCTACCACGAAGATGCGACCTATTATTGCCCCTATGGCGGCATCATGCCGGTCTTCGCCCGAAGCCGGGACGAGATCCGCGCGACCCACTATGGCCGCGATATGGACGTCGGCTCGGGCTGGACGGGCTGGAGCTTCCCGATCGTCGACTTCGCCGTCAACGGCGAACGCATCTTCAGCCGCTGGGTCAATCGCGGTCCCGGCACGCGCCCCGATGGCAGTTTCTATGAAACCGAGGGCGTGAGCTTCATCACCTATGGCGGCGACGGCAAATTCTCGTCGCAATATGATCTGTTCGATATCGGCCACCAGATGAAGCTCTGCGATGAACTCAAGGAAGCCGGGCTGCTCAACGAAAGGCTCGAGACCGAATGGGTGCGGCCGATGAAGCGCCGCATTCTCGATGGGGTGATGCAGGGCATTCAGCCGGCCTGATCCGCAGCCGCACTGGGCAATTTTTGCAAGAACGACAATCACCTGCCGCTGCTGCGGCAGCGGGGAGGATATGATGAGAGTGAACTACGGCCTTTCGGCGCTCGCCTTTGCCGCCGCGCTGGCGGTGCCGCATGCCGCGTTCGCGCAGGCAGCGGCTGAAGGCCAGGACGATCAGGGCGTCTCGGACATTGTCGTTACCGCGACGAAGATGGGCGAAACGCGCCTGCAGTCGACGCCGATCGCGGTCACCGCTGTGTCGGGCGAGGAACTCGCCGCGCGCGGCATCCGCGACGTTCAGGATCTGAAAGCCTATGTCCCCAGCCTGCAGGTCTCCGACCTCAGCGGCTACACGCAGCTCTATGTCCGCGGCATCGGCTCGAACAGCGTCTTCATCGGCTCGGATCCGAGCACGACGATGCACCTCGACGGCGTCTATCTCGCTCGCCCCCTCGGCTATCTCAACGACTTTCTCGACGTCGAGCGTATCGAAGTCCTCCGCGGACCGCAGGGCACCCTCTATGGACGCAACTCGGTCGGCGGCACGATCAACATCGTCTCGCGCCGCCCATCGGACGAGTTTACCGCCGAGGTCCGCGGCGAATATGGCAGCTACGACCGCTATGCCTTGAAGGCCTATGTATCAGGCCCGATCGGTAAAGGCGGCGTCGCAGCCAGTCTCGCTGCGGACCTCTCGGGGCATGATGCCTTCCGCGAGAATGTCTCGACCGGCAACGACATGGAAGATCTGAAGTCGCGCGGCATTCGCGGACAGCTACTCGTGCCGTTGGGCGAAGGCGCGCGGGTAACCCTTCGCGCCGACTATTCCCGCCAGTCGGGTGCTTTTGGCGGATATCCGAAACTCATCGGTCCCGTCGGGGTTCCGCTGGACGATTCGATCCTCGGTGATCCCGACAAAGTGTCGCTCGATGGTGTCAGCCATACCGTGCTCAAGAACCACGGCGTATCGGCAGAAATCGAGATCGAACTTGCCGATGGTATCGATCTGCGCAGCCTGTCGGCGTACCGCGGCTTCCGCGGGTCGATCGACGCCGACGCCGATTCAAGTTCGATCACGCTCTTTCGCAACCTTGTCGCGCCCATCCGCCAGAGCCAGTTCAGCCAGGAATTCAACCTCGTCGGGAAGAGTGAGAGCTTGGATTGGGTTCTCGGCGCCTATTATTTCGAGGAGCGGAACCGCGAGCCTCTTACACTGACGCTCTATCCCTTTGGAGCCTCGCATGTGCAGCGCCCGCTGCTGCGGGCGGATTCGGTGGCATTCTTCGGGCAGGGCGAGTTCCACATTTCCGAGCAGCTTTCCGTCGTGTCCGGACTGCGTTACACGACGGAGCGCAAGCGCTACGAACTTGAAGACCGTTTCACGGCCTCCACGGACCCTGACCCCGACGTCGTCGAGGCGGCATTCCCGATCAGCGGTGCACCGGGCATTCCCGACCCCTTCATTGTCGACACGCGTCGGCGCGACAATGCGTTGACGCCGAAGTTCGGCATCAACTTCAAGCCCTCGAATAACCTGCTGGTCTACGTGTCGGCGACGCGCGGCTTCAAGAGCGGCGGCTATGACTATGGCGCCAGCAACGCCGCCGACGCCTCGGCGGGCTATGGACCCGAGAAACTCTGGTCCTACGAGATCGGGGTCAAGAGCGACTGGCTCGATCGCCGCCTTCGCGCCAATCTTACGGCCTTCTACTACGACTATACCGACCTTCAGGTGCAAAGTTTCGTACAGAACGGGGCCTCGTTCGGCGCCCGCACGCAGAATGCAGCGACCGCACGGGTCAAGGGCATCGAGGCGGAGTTCGTAGCCAAGCCGGCGGGCGGGCTGACCCTGCATGCCAATCTTGCCTATCTCGACGCGCGCTACCGCGAATATCTCAACGCGTTCGTCCCGACGTTCGGAAGCTTCGATGCGTCGGGAATGCGGCTCAACAATGCTCCCAAATGGTCGGCCACGCTCGGTGGCAGCTACGAATTCGATCTTAGCGGAGCGGGGCGTCTCAACGCAGGCGCCGATGTCCATCTCCAGTCGCGGGTCTTCTTCACGGCAGCCAATGATGGCGTGAATGGCGTTTCGGGATATCCCGAGCAGCAGAAGGGGTACAGCCTTCTCAATGCCCGCATCGGATGGACGAGCGCCGACGATCGCTGGGGGATGAGCCTCATCGCCTCGAACCTGTCCGACAAGAATTACTATGTCGGGACCGCCAATTATACGCCCGCCATTTCCGCCCGTCAGGGCCGTCCGCGCGAGATCGTCGGGCAGGTTTCCTTGAAGTTCTGAAACCTGCCGCGACCGGTGGTGCACGTCTTGCGAAAGCGGGCGTCGCCAACCGGGGCAGGACGAGTTGGGAGGCTCGCCGAAGATGCGCATCGCTGTCTTGAAGGAGCTCGCCCCCGGCGAGACCCGCGTCGCCGCGACCCCGGAAACCGTGAAGAAATTCATCGGGCTGGGTGCTGAAGTTGCCGTTGAAGCCGGGGCAGGGGAGCAGGCGTCGATCGCTGACGCCGATTATGCCGCCGCGGGTGCGAGCGTTGCCTCGCGCGCCGATGTGCTGAAAAGCGCGAACATCATCCTCGGCATTCAGGGACCCGATCCCAAGGGGCTGAAGGGCTTTGCCGACGGCGCCTGGCTGGCGGCGGGCCTCAACCCGTTCGGCGAGCGTGCACGCGTCGACGAATATGCCAAGCTTGGGCTCGAAGCGCTGGCGGTGGAATTCATGCCGCGCATCACGCGCGCGCAGTCGATGGACATCTTGTCGAGCCAGGCGAACCTTGCGGGCTACAAGGCGGTGCTGATCGCCGCCAACGCCTATGGCCGTGCCTTCCCGATGATGATGACCGCGGCGGGCACCGTCAGCGCCGCCAAGGCGTTCGTGATGGGCGTCGGCGTCGCCGGGCTTCAGGCGATCGCGACCGCGCGCCGGCTGGGGGCACAGGTCAGCGCGACCGACGTGCGTTCGGCGACCAAGGAACAGATCATGTCGCTCGGCGCCAAGCCGATCTTCGTCGAGGCCGTCGCCGGCATCGAGGGTGAGGGCGCGGGTGGCTATGCCACCGAAATGTCCGACGAATATAAGGCGGCGCAGGCCGAACTCGTGTCGTCGCACATCGCCAAGCAGGACATCGTCATCACCACCGCGCTGATCCCGGGGCGCCCCGCGCCGCGGCTGATTTCGGACGCGCAACTCGCGACTATGCGCACCGGCAGCGTGATCGTCGACATGGCGGCCGAAAGCGGCGGCAATGTCGAGGGCGTGGTTTCGGGCGAGGCGAAGAAGATCCACGGCGTCACCGTGATCGGCGCGAAGAATATCGCCGCGCTGATGCCCGCCGACACCAGCGCGCTGTTCAGCCGCAACCTGTTCAACTTCCTGTCGGCCTTCTGGGACAAGGAAGCGGGCAAGCCCGTGCTTGACGAGGAAATCGGGACCGCCGTTCGACTGACGCAGAGCGGCAGAATCGTTCACGAAAGGCTGATGACATGACTGCCATATTGTTCGGTATCGGACTTCTCGCGATTTTCGTTCTCGTCGTTTTCCTGATCGGGTACGAGGCTCCCCCGCCCGGCGCGGCCGATGGTTTCGATAGCTCGGAGCGAAACAGCGAAGCCATTCTGGAGGGCTTCAGGGACTATATTCGCCAAGCGGAGATCGAAGCTTTGCGGATCGGCGATGGCGCCCCTTCGCCGCGCCGAGTTTCGGGAAGCAAGTGATGGATTTCATCGCAATATTCTCGATTTTCGTCCTGGCATGCTTTGTCGGCTATTTCGTCGTCTGGTCGGTGACTCCGGCGCTGCACACGCCGCTGATGAGCGTCACCAACGCGATTTCGTCGGTGATCATCGTCGGCGCACTGATCGCCAGCGCCGCTGCGGGATCGGCCTCGTCGAAATGGCTCGGCCTCGCTGCGGTCGTGATGGCCAGCATCAATATCTTCGGCGGCTTCGCGGTCACCGCGCGCATGCTCGCGATGTACAAGAAGAAGGAGCGCTGAGATGGAGTTTCAGTCGATCCTTTCCGCCGCGACCGGCGGCCATGGCCTCGCGGTCAATCCCTGGGCGGCGGTTGCCTATCTGGTAGCGGGCGTCCTGTTCATCCTCGCGCTGCGCGGGCTGTCGAGCCCGGCGACGGCGCAGGCCGGTAACCGCTTCGGTATGGCGGGCATGCTGATCGCGGTCGTGACCACGCTGCTCACCCACGCGCCGGCGACCGCCGACGGGCTCCTCGATACGGTCGGGCTGGTCGAAATCCTCGCGGCCATCGGCATCGGCGCCGTGATCGGCATCTTGATGGCGCGCAGGATCGCGATGACCGCGATGCCGCAGCTCGTCGCGGCGTTCCACAGCCTTGTCGGTCTCGCCGCGGTCGCGGTGGCGGCCGCCGCCTATCTCAATCCCGTCGCTTTCGGCATCGCCGATGCCGCGGGGCAGATCCATGTCGTCAGCCGTGTCGAAATGGGCCTCGGCATCGCGATCGGCGCGATCACCTTTTCGGGCTCGGTCATCGCCTTCCTCAAGCTCAACGGCAATATGTCGGGTTCGCCGATCATGCTGCCCGGACGGCATATCATCAACCTCGGCACGCTCGCCGCGATTGTCGCGCTGACCGCCTATTTCACGCAGGACCAGTCGCCCTGGGTGTTCTGGACGATCACGGGCCTCAGCTTCGCGATCGGCTTCCTGCTGATCATCCCGATCGGCGGCGCCGACATGCCCGTCGTCGTGTCGATGCTGAACAGCTATTCGGGCTGGGCTGCGGCGGCGATGGGCTTTACGCTCGGCAACACCGCGATGATCATCACCGGCGCACTCGTCGGCTCGTCGGGTGCGATCCTGTCGTACATCATGTGCCGCGCGATGAACCGCAGCTTCATCAGCGTGATCGCGGGCGGTTTCGGCGGCGACGATGCCGCAGCAAGCTCGGGCGGGTCGAAGGAACAGCGCCCGTGGAAGCCGGGCAGCCCCGACGATGCCGCCTTCCTGATGAGCCAGGCCGAAAATGTCATCATCGTCCCCGGTTACGGCATGGCGGTCGCGCAGGCGCAGCATGCACTCCGCGAAATGGCCGACCAGCTCAAGAAAGAGGGCGTGAACGTCAAATATGCGATCCATCCGGTCGCGGGCCGTATGCCCGGCCATATGAACGTCCTGCTGGCCGAAGCGAACGTGCCCTATGACGAGGTGTTCGAGCTCGAGGACATCAATGGCGAGTTCGCGCAATGCGACGTAGCCTTCGTCATCGGCGCCAACGACGTGACCAACCCCGCGGCGAAGACCGACAAGTCGTCGCCGATCTACGGCATGCCGATCCTCGACGTCGCCAATGCCAAGACGGTGCTGTTCGTGAAGCGCTCGATGGGCGGGGTCGGCTATGCCGGCGTCGACAACGACGTCTTTTACATGGACCAGACGATGATGCTGCTCGGCGATGCCAAGAAGATGGCCGACGATATCGTCAAGGCGCTGAGCGGTAGCGGCCACTAAGGCCCCAGACGGCAGCGGGCACTAAGGCGCGGCGGGCACTAGCGAAAATTGTAGCTGTTGCTCCCATTCTCGAAGACGGGATGCTCGACGCGCGAGCTGATGCGCCAGCCCTCCATCGTTCGCACATAACAAGTGCGGTAGAAACCGCCGACAAGACCCTGCCGGACGTGGCCATCGCCGCCGGTGCGCAAATGCCGGAACTCGAAGAATATGAGCGACGTCGCGTCGCCGTCGCCGATGTCGACCCGCGGCGGATGCATGAAATGAAGTCCTGTCCACTGCTTCGAAATGTCGGCGCAGAAGGCTTGCAGTTCGGATCGGCCAACGAGCTTCACCGCCGGCATCGCGCCGGCTTCAACGATCTCGAAGCGGCCGTCCTCGACATAGAGGCGGCTCCAGCCCTCGGCATCGCCAAAATCCCACAGCGCCGCATAATCGGCCTCGAGATCGGCGATGGCAAACCGGTCCTCGATGCGCCGGAGGCGAGCCTCCGTGTCGCCAGCCATGTCACCCACCAGCGGTGGTCGGCGCGATCCCGAAGCTTCGTGCAACAGTTTCCGCGAGGCCAGCGTCCTTGACGGCGCTGCCGACGAACTTGGCGAGTACCTGCGAAAGGACCGGATAATCGGCGCTGCCGGCGGCCTCGCCGCCGGTGAAAGCGCCTGGCGCCGGGAGACCGCAGATCGCGCGAAGCAGGAGTGCGCGTGTCTCGAACGGCATATTGCCCTTGAGCATCGCAAAAATCTTCGAATCCTCGCCAAGCTGCTGCCGGAACGGGACGGCGGGCGCGGTCACCGCGTCCGCGATCGGTCCGATCGCCAGGGCCGGGTCCCGGCCCCATGCGTCGAGGTTCGAAATCCCCGGAAGCGCGCCTTCGATCCATTGGGCATAGGCACCGCCGGTTCCCGACACGAACTGGACATTGCCGGCAAATTCGGTGCGGTGGGCGCCGGGCTGAATGAGCGCGAGATCGACGCCATAGGGAGCGATTTCCATGGCGAGGCCTTCGGCCCAGCCCTCCAGTGCCCATTTCGAAGCGGCATACATGGTCAGAAGCGGATGCGGCGAATTGACGGCGTTGCTCGTCACGACGACGATCCGCCCATGCCCGGCGTCACGCATCGACGGGAGCACCGCGCGGGTCACCGCCAGCACGCCGAAAAAGTTGGTTTCCATCTGCTGGCGGCAGTCGGCATCGCTGAGGTCTTCGAAGGCGCCCAGCACGGAATAGCCGGCATTGTTGAGAAGCCCATCGAGCGTGCCGCCGCAGCGGGCGAGAACATCGGCAACAGCCGCCTCGACCGACGCCGGGACCGTGACGTCGAGCTCCACGACCTCGATGCGGTCGGCGACACCGCCGGCTTCGGCGGCCTCGATCAGACTGCCACTTTTCCCGGTATCGCGCATCGCGGCGAAAACGCGCCAGCCGCGCTGCGCGAGCTCGACCGAGACGCCGCGGCCGAAGCCGCTCGATGCACCGGTGATCAATATGGATTTCATCGCAAAATATCCTGTACCGCGAGGAAGCCGAAGGTCATGGCGGGCCCGAGGGTCGAACCCGCTCCGGGATAGGCGGGCCCCATCACCGACGCGGCATTGTTGCCGATGGCATAAAGACCGGGGATCGGTGCGCCCTGGCCGTCGAGAACGCGCGCTGCCTCGTCGGTCGCCAGCCCGCCCTTGGTCCCGATATCGCCGGGATAGACCTTGAGCGCATAGAAGGGCGCCTGGTCGATCGGAGCGAGATTGGGGTTGGGCTTCACCGACTGGTCGCCATAATATCGGTCATAGGCAGCACCGCCGCGTCCGAAATCCGCATCCTCGCCGCTGCGGGCAAAGCCGTTGAACCGGGCGACCGTCGCCTCGAGCGCGGCGGGCGGAACCCCCATCTGCCCGGCCAGCGCTTTCAACGTCGGCGCCTTCAGATACATCGACCGGAAGCGCGCGGGTAGGGTCCAGTCCGGGAAGACCGGGATGAGCGGACCCATCGGATATTTGCTGCGGAACCGCGCATCGAGGACGATCCACGACGGGATCGTGCGCGCATCGGGCCGGTCCGCGTCGATCATCGCCTTGCCGGCGATATCGTAGCTTCGCGCCTCGTTCATGAAGCGCTCGCCGCGCTGATTCACAATGATGTTGCCCGGAAGCGCCCGCTCGTAGAACAGAGGGCGCCCGCGCGGTTCGCCCGGAACGCTGAGCGTCGGCGCCCACCAGGCTTCGGCCATAAGATCGGTCGCGGCGCCGATCCTTATTCCGGCCTCGATCGCGTCGCCGGTATTGCCTTCCTGTCCTCCCGACCATTCGGGTCGGCCTTCGCCTGGTAGATAGCGGTCGCGCATCGCCTGGTTCCGCTCGAAGCCGCCCGCGCCGAGGATGACACCGCGCGTCGCGGTCACCGTCACGGCCGCCCCGCCACGCTCGATCACCGCGCCCGTGACACGGCCGCTCGCGTCGCGCGTCAGTTCCTTCAGCGCCGCACCGAGCCAGAGCTCACCCCCGTCGCGGTCGAAAGCAAGTTTCAGATGGCCCGCGATCGCATTGCCGAAAACGAGAAAGCGGCTGCGCTTCGATCGCAGGCGCTGGCCCACGTCGCTATAGTAGCGCCACAACACCTTCGCCATGGTCCGCATCCAGCCCGGACCTCGGGTCACCATCGGCGCGGCTTCCATGGTCGTCCAGGGGATGTAGCCGAACAGCGCAGCTGCGGGATGCGTCGGGCGAAGCGTCTCGAAATCCCGGCGCGGAAGACGCCGCGCGTTGAGCGTGTTGGTCTCGTGGCTGCGAAAGCCCATTTTGCCGCCAGGATTTTCGGCATGGTAATCGGTATAGGGAATGGCGGTGAAGCGGAGATCGGAGATGCTCTCGACATGCCGCACCATGAACCGTGCGTTCTCGACGAAGGCCCGGATCTTGGCATCGGCCACCGTGTTGCCGGTCAGGCTCTTGATATAGGTGAAGGCCTCGTCGGGGGAATCGGACTGGCCCTGCGCGATCGCGGAGTCGCTCGCGGGAATCCAGACGCCGCCGCCCGATGCCGCCGAACTGCCGCCGTAAAGCGGGGTCTTTTCGATCATCAGAACGCTGGCACCGCGCGCTGCTGCCGTCGCGGCGGCAACCATCGCCCCGGCTCCCGTGCCAACGACGAGAATATCGACGGTCTTCTGAGCCGGCGTGGTCACGAACTGGCAGCCTCGTTGACGAAGTTTCCATAGGTCTCGAGGATCGGAAGGGGGTTCACATACTCCTTCCAGTAGACGACGAGGTCGCCCTCGAAGCGCAGGATGCCGAGATAGGTGTTGGCGTATCGGTCGCCCGACGGTTTGACGACCGAATCCGAGTGATATTCGACGATCAGTGTGTTTGGGTCGAGCTGGTCGTAGAAGCGGTCGACCTTGTGATTATAGCCGTCGCTGTTCGCCATCCCGGTCTTGGACGTCTCGATGAAGGCATCGCGGCCCTTCATCGTCGTCGGGAATTCCTTGAGCGGCAGATAGGGCCATTCGAACAGCGCATCGGGATCGACGAAGCGAGCGAAGGTCTCGAAATCCTTGCTGCCGTAGGCAGCGATCAATTGTTCGAACAGCCCGCGAATATGCTGGCGCCGCGCGTCGTCTTCCATATCCAATCTCCCTGCGCCGATTTTCAGGGAGTCGCCGCGGCTTGTCAACGCAAAACATAATTACTATCTCAAAAAATGATGCTTTGCGTAAAACCTGTAGCGAACAGAAGCGCGATCCATCGATTTCGTGTCTTGCGGATGCAGGCGTCTGCACATTGCTGATGGAGAGGGGGCCATGCTTGCTGCCATGCCGGGGATGCCGGAGCTTCGCGCCGGCGCGTTCGATCTCGCGTCGCAAGGCTATGTCGCCGCAGAGTTCGAACTCTCCGGCACTGCATCCTCTTTCCGGCTGAGCGGGGCCGGTACGGACGGCCGCTGGAGCGCCGACAGCGAAACAAGGGCCGGTTTCGTCACGCGGCTGGTCGTCTTCCGGCCCTCCAATCCCGATCGCTTCAGCGGCATCGTTCTCGCCGAATGGCTCAACATAAGTTCGGGGGGCGACGTCGCAGCTGCATGGGCCAATTTGCACCGCGAAGCGATCCGCGCCGGCCACGCCTATGTCGGTATTTCGTGCCAGCTCGGAGGTATCGAGGGCGGCGGGGGCGATCTCGGCATCGGCAATCTTCCGCTGCGAGCGGCCGACCCCGGTCGCTACGCGCGGCTTGATCATCCGGGCGATGCCTTCTCCTTCGACATCTTCGCGCAGGCGCTCGCTGCGATCGAACGCGAGCCGGGCAAGCTCTTCGGAAGCTCGGGCTATCGCTACGCCATCGCCACCGGCGTCTCCCAGTCGGCCTGGTTCCTGACGAGCTTCTTCAATGTATTTGCCGGAAGCGCGGCTTGTCGAGGCTATCTCGTCCATGCGCGCTTCGATGGCGTCGCCCCACTTGAAGCGCCCGACATCTATGCGCCGCCGGCCAACAGCGGCGTCGGCTTTCGAACCGACTTCGACATACCGCTCCTCGCCATCCTGTCGGAAACCGACGTTCTCGATCTCGGCCTTCCGCAAGGCGGCTATGCGCATGCGCGCCAGCGTCCGAGCGACCATGTCCGGATATGGGAGATCGCGGGTTCGGCCCATTCGGACCAGGCGATATTCTCGGTCGCCGAACATGACGTCGACGGGCTCGCGCCTTCGCGTCGCCGTCTCGTCTGGCGGCCGCGCGCGAATATTCTCGGACGCGAACTTGCGCAGCCGATCAACGCCGCGCCGCAGCAATATTTCATCGCGCAGGCCGCGCTCCGCCGGCTCGTCGAATGGATCGACCACGGCATCGCGCCGCCTCTCGTTCCGCCGATCGCGCTTGCAGCGCCCGAACCCGCCACGGCCCGCAGGGACGCTTCCGGGATCGCCGAGGGCGGGGTTCGCTCGCCTTGGACCGACGCGCCGCTGATGGCGCACTCGGCGCTGCCGTCGAGCCCGGACATCGTCGCGCGTCTCGCCGGTCAATCGCGTCCGCTCGGCCGCGAGGCGATCGAAGCGCTTTATCCGGGTGGGCGCGCCGATTATCTCGCGCGGTTTAGGGCCGCGCTCGACCGGGCCGTCGCAGCGGGCGTCCTGCTCGAAGACAACCATGCCGAAATCATCGATCTCGGCGATGCGGCCTGGGACTGGGCCAGCCGGTACGCCGGGGCCGGTGAGGCCAGCTAGCGGACGATCGTCGTCAGACGATAGTCGTGCTTGATGAGGCGGTGGGTCAGCTCATAGTGAATTCGGCCGATGCCCGGGATACGGTCGATCGTATTGTGCAGATAATCGGCCAGCTGGCTTGCATCGCGAACCCATGTGATCGCCAGAATATCGGCGCGCCCCACAAGCGAGGCGACGTAGGAAATTTCGGTCTGCTGGACGAGCGCGTCGATCACTTCCGACATCGGAAAGGCAGTGTCGACATGGATCCAGAGGTAAGCGACGAGAGGGTCGGGGAGATGATCGTAGCTCGTCACCGCGGTGACGTGGATCGCATTTTCGTCCGAGAGCCGCTTCAGGCGGGCGCGTATCGTGCCCTCGGTCATCCCGAGGTCGCGCGCGATCTCGCGGTTGCTCTGCCGCGCGTCGACCGAGAGCCGGTCGAGGATCTGGCGATCGAGGTCGCTGAGCTCAATTGCCTTCATCGAAGCGCCCCCAAGGCTGGACATATTTGTGGATTTTCAGCGCGAGCGCGGACTCGAGCGAGATGATCCCGGAGATAGCAGGGATCCGGTTTGTCAGCAGCTCGTTGAGCGCGTCGGTCGTCGGCGCGATGATCTGGATTTCGAGATCGTTGCGGCCGATCACCGACAGGATCGAGATAATCTCGGGAAAGGCCAGCAGATCCTGACCGACTTCGTCGATCGAGCGTCCCTTGATCTTGAGCCCGACGACCGCCGAAAAGGGATAGCCCGCCGAGCCGAGATCGACGCGCGCGACCACGCGCATGATGCCAGCCTGTTCAAGACGCCTGATGCGGGTACGCACCGTCGCTTCGTTGAGGCCGACACGCTCGGCAATCGTCCGGACCGCCATGCGGCCATCTTCTCGCAGCAGTTCGATGATCGCCTCGTCGTGATCATCGAGCGGCTTCTTGACTGGGGTTTCGCTCATCGCTGCTGGACTATGGGAACGGCCTTCGCAAATCAATCGTATTTGCGCCGATTTTGCTCATTCTCGTCACCGGGCGGCACCCGGTTCTGCGCACATGCCGTGATTTGCGCGCGATGTCGGTCGGATCGCGATGCGGATCGATCTTCGGCGCAGTATCTGATCTATCCAAGCGCCTGAAATACGCAAATGATCATTTCGATGCATTAAAAATAGCATGTTGCGTATCGACAAAGCTGTTTTGATCTGCAATTAGGCAATCAATATCGAATGAAACGGGAGAGAGAGACGTGATTCGTTCCCTTGGGTCCGATTTTCCGGATGGCGTTGCGCTCGTCGTCGGCGGCAGCGGAGGCACCGGCCAGGTCATTTCCGAGCGCCTTGCGGCAGCGGGCGCGAATGTCGCCATCACCTATCGCAACAATCGCGACGGCGCGAGCGAAGCGGCGAACGACGCTGCCACACATGGCGGCAAGGTCGAGCTCGTTCAGCTCGATGTTACCGATCCTGCCAGCATCCAGAAGGCGGTGGCCGAACTGGTTGCCAAATTCGGCCGTCTGCACACGGTCATCGTGGCGACCGGCTACGACATCCAGATGCGGATGATCCATGAGGTGACGCCCGACGAGTGGCGCAAGGTCGTCGACAATGATGTAAACGGCTTCTTCAACATCGTTCACGCGACCCTTCCCGAACTTCGCAAGTCGGGCGGCTCCTATGTTCACATCGGTTCGGCCGGGGTGGGGAAGTGGCCCGAGCGCGACGTGCTCTCGGTCGCTCCGAAGGGCGCGATCCAGCAGCTGATGAAGGGCATCGCCCGCGAGGAGGGCGGCAATGGCGTCCGGGCCAACACGATCGCGATCGGCGTGATCGATGCCGGCATCTTTCATCGCCTGAAGGACACCGCCTTCGACGCCGCCTGGCATGAGCAGGTGCAAGCGACGATCGCGCTCCATCGCTACGGTCTTCCCGAGGAGGTCGCCGAGACGGCGGTGTTCCTTGCGTCGGCACGCGCCGGTTATGTGACCGGGCAGACGATCAGCTGCGACGGGGGGTGGAACCTGTGACCCGCGCGCTTACCCATCTCGAGCGGCTTGAAGCCGAGGCCATCCACATCATGCGTGAAGTGGTGAGCGAGGTCGAACGGCCGGTGATGCTCTACAGCGTCGGTAAGGACAGCGCGGTAATGCTCCATCTCGCGCGGAAGGCCTTCTACCCTTCGCCGCCGCCGTTTCCGCTGCTGCACGTCGATACGACGTGGAAGTTCAAGGCCATGTACGAGCTGCGCGACAAGATGGCGGCCGAGATCGGCATGGATCTGCTCGTCTACCAGAATCCGGAAGCGGCCGAGCGCGGGATCAATCCGTTCGACCATGGGGCGCTTCACACCGACATGTGGAAAACCGAGGGGCTGAAGCAGGCGCTCGACAAATATGGCTTCGACGCGGCCTTTGGCGGCGCAAGGCGTGACGAGGAAAAGAGCCGCGCGAAAGAGCGCATCTTCTCGTTCCGCACCGCGAGCCATGGCTGGGACCCGAAAAACCAGCGGCCTGAGCTCTGGAATCTCTACAACGCGCGCAAGGCCAAGGGCGAAAGCATCCGCGTCTTCCCGATCTCGAACTGGACCGAGCTCGATGTCTGGCAATATATCCAGCTCAACGACATTCCGATCGTCCCGCTCTATTTCGCGGCGCCAAGGCCCACCGTCGAGCGCGACGGGATGCTGCTGATGGTCGATGACGAACGGTTCCCGCTCGCAGAAGGCGAAGTACCCGTCGAGCGGTCGATCCGCTTCCGCACCCTCGGCTGCTACCCGCTCACCGGAGCGGTCGAGAGCGAGGCGGCTACCCTGTCCGAAATCATTCAGGAAACGCTGCTGACGACGACCAGCGAAAGGCAAGGCCGCGCGATCGACAAGGATGCCGGCGGCGCTGGCATGGAGAAGAAGAAGCAAGAGGGGTATTTCTGATGGTCGAGACCCTGACCGACGAGCCGGTCTACAAGACCGATGCTCTCATCGCCGAAGATATCGACGCCTATCTCGATCAGCATCAGCACAAGACGCTGCTGCGCTTCATCACCTGCGGCTCGGTCGACGACGGCAAGTCGACGCTGATCGGCCGCCTCCTCTACGACAGCAAGATGATCTTCGAGGATCAACTGGCAGCGCTCGAGGCCGACAGCAAGCGTGTCGGTACGCAGGGGGGCGAAATCGATTTTGCCCTGCTCGTCGACGGCCTCGCGGCCGAGCGCGAGCAGGGGATCACCATCGATGTCGCCTACCGCTTCTTCACCACCGAGAAGCGCAAGTTCATTGTCGCCGATACCCCGGGGCATGAGCAGTACACGCGCAACATGGTCACCGGCGCCTCGACCGCCGACCTGGCCGTCATCCTGATCGACGCGCGCAAGGGTGTCTTGACGCAGACGCGGCGGCACAGCTTCCTCGCGCACCTTATCGGAATCCGCAATATCGTGCTTGCGGTGAACAAGATGGATCTCGTCGGCTACGACCGGAAGGTCTTCGACGATATTCTGGCCGATTATCGCGCCTTCGCCACCTCGATCGGCATCAAGGAATTCACAGCGATCCCGATCTCGGGTTTCAAGGGCAACAATATCACCGGCCCGTCGGACAACACCCCCTGGTACCAGGGTCCGGCGCTGATGGAACATCTCGAGACGGTCGAGGTCGACCAATTGTCGGCGCAGGCGCGCCCGTTCCGCATGCCGGTCCAGTGGGTCAACCGTCCGAACCTCGACTTCCGCGGTTTCTCGGGGCAGGTCGCGACTGGTCGGATCGCGCCGGGCGACGCCGTCCGCATCCTGCCGAGCGGCAAGACGTCGACCGTCAGCCGCGTCGTCACGCTCGACGGCGACCTTGAGGAAGCCGTCGCGGGCCAGTCGGTGACGCTGACGCTCGCCGACGAGGTCGATTGTTCGCGCGGCGACGTGATCGCCGCGGCCGATGGTCCGCCCGAAGCGGCCGACCAGTTCGAATCCACCATCGTCTGGATGGACGACGAGCCGATGCATGTCGGACGCGCTTATTGGCTGAAGATGGGCTCCCAGACCGTGTCGGTCACGGTCCAGCAGCCGAAGTATCAGATCAACGTCAACACGATGGAACATCTGGCGGCCAAGACCCTCGAACTGAATGCGATTGGCGTCGCCGAGATTTCGACCGACAAGCCGCTCGTCTTCGAGGCCTATAACGACAACCGCGCGCTCGGCGGCTATATCCTGATCGACAAGATCACGAACCGCACCGTCGGTGCCGGCATGCTGCATTTCAGCCTGCGCCGTGCGCAGAATGTCCATTGGCAGTCGACCGATATCAGCCGCGACATGCATGCTGCGCTGAAGAACCAGAAGCCGCGCGTTCTCTGGTTCACCGGCCTGTCGGGTTCGGGCAAGTCGACGATCGCGAACGAGCTCGAGAAGGTCCTCGCGGTCATGAACCGCCACACCTTCCTTCTCGACGGGGACAATATCCGCCACGGGCTCAACAAGGACCTCGGCTTCACCGAAGCGGACCGGATCGAGAATATCCGCCGCGTCGGCGAGGTTGCGAAGCTGATGGCGGATGCCGGCCTGATCGTCATCACCGCCTTCATCTCGCCCTTCAAGGCCGACCGCGAGCTCGTGCGCTCGATGATGCCCGACGGCGAGTTCATCGAGATATTCGTCGACACGCCGCTCGAAGTCGCCGAAGCGCGCGACGTCAAGGGACTCTACAAGAAGGCGCGTGCGGGCGATCTCAAGAACTTCACGGGCATCGACAGCCCCTATGAGGCTCCGACATCGCCCGAGATCCGCGTGAACACCGTCGAAATGTCGCCGCAGGAGGCCGCCGAATATATCGTGCGCGCCATCATGCCGCTGAAGTGAGGTCCTGACCATGTTGGATGATGCGGAACTTGCAACGCAGCTCGCAGAGCGCGCTGGGGCGATCCTTCTCTCGGTGCGCGAAAGCGGGATGCTCTCGCTCAAGGCGCTCGGAAAGGCCGGCGATGCGACGGCCAACCAGTTCCTTGTCCATGCGCTGCGCGAACAGCGGCCCGACGACGGGCTGCTCTCCGAAGAAAGCAAGGACACCGACGAACGGCTCGGCAAGTCGCGCGTCTGGATTATCGACCCGGTCGACGGCACGCGCGAATATGGGGAGGCGCGCGCCGACTGGGCGGTGCATGTGGGCCTTGCGATCGATGGAGTCGCGACTGTCGGCGCGGTGGCGCTTCCGGGAGCGGGAGTTGTCCTGCGCACCGATCGGCCTGCGGCGGTGCCGCCTGCGCCCGCACGGCTCAGGATGGTGGTGAGCCGGACGCGTCCGGCGCGCGAGGCGACCGAAGTCGCCGCCGCCCTCGACGCCGAACTGGTGCCGATGGGATCGGCCGGGGCCAAGGCGATGGCGATCGTCCGCGGTGAGGCCGATATCTATCTTCACAGCGGCGGCCAGTTCGAATGGGACAGCTGCGCGCCGGTTGCGGTCGCGCTCGCCCATGGGCTCCACTGCAGCCGGATCGACGGCAGTCCGCTCGTCTACAACCAGTCGGATACCTATATGCCCGACCTTCTCGTCTGCCGGAAAGACCATGCCGAAGCGGTGCTTGCCGCGGTGAAGGCGCTCCCGCAGCAAGTCGCGGCATGACGCTCCTTACGGGCAAGTCGGTCATCATCACCGGCATCGGGCCCGGTCTCGGCCGCGTCATCGCGGAAGAGGCGGCGCGTCTCGGGGCGGACGTCGCGATGGTCTCGCGCTCGGGTGCGATCATGGCCGAGGTCGCCGCATCGGCTCCCGCCGGCGCGCGAATGATCGCGATCCAGGCGGACATCACGAGCGATGCCGACTGCGCGGCGGTGGCCGAGCAGACGGTTGCAGCATTCGGGATGATCGACGGGCTCGTCAACAGCGCCTATCGGCCGGGCGATATCAAGCCCGTCATGGACATCGATCTCGACGAACTTGCGCGTGCCTTCGACGTGACAGTCCTCGGGACGCTTCGCATGATCCGCGCGGTGGTTCCGCAGATGGAACGCCAGGGCGGCGGCGCCATCGTCAATATCGGCAGCCAGGTCGCGCGCAAGCATGTCATGAACCAGGGCGGCTATGCCGCGACGAAGGCGGCGCAGTCGGCGCTGACGCGTTATCTCGCGATCGAACTGGGGCCCAAGAACATCCGCTTCAATACGCCCTCCTTCGGCTGGACGATCAGTCCGCCCGCGCGGGCCTGGCTCGAGCAGCAGGAGGCCGACGGTGGCCCGAGCGTATCGGAATCGATCGCCGGCATTGCCGGCGGCCTCGCCCTCAACCGGGTGCCGGCGGACGAGGAATATGCAAGGGCTGCACTTGCGCTCGTTTCGGACTATTTCTCCAGCGTGACGGGCGCGACGCTCGATGTGAACGGTGGGGAGTATATGCCGCTATGACCATATTTGCCGGGAAGGCCGTGCTGGTAACCGGCGCGGCCTCGGGTATCGGCAAGGCCGCTGCGATCCGCTTCGCGCAAGAGGGCGCCCGGGTCTTTGCTGCCGATCTCAACGCCGAAGGCGTACGACAGCTGGCTGGCGACATAGGGAATGGGGCGGTCGCCATCGAAGTCGACGTCGCCAGCGCGGCGGCGAACGAGGCGATGGTCGCAGCGGCGGTGCATGCGGCAGGCGGCGTCGATGTGGCCTTTCTCAACGCTGGATATCTCGGGCCCATGGACGGCCTCGAGGCGACCGACGAGGCGCTTTTCGACCGTCATGTCGCGATCAACCTCAAGGGCGTTTTTCTCGGCATCAAGAGCCTGCTTCCCGCGATGAGGCCTGGCGGCGCCGTGGTCGTCACATCGTCGACGGCGGGCCTGCTGGGCCTGCACGAAAGCCCTGCGTACAGTGCCGCCAAACATGGCGTGATCGGCCTCGTCAAATCCTGCACCCCCGCCTTTGCGGCACGGGGCGTGCGCATCAATGCCATCTGCCCGGGCGCGGTCGCGACCCCGATGATCGGGGGCGAGGACAGCGGTATTGTTGCGCCGGCCGACCTGCAGCGAGTAGCGCTCCGTGACATGGGCTCGGCGCAGCATGTGGCCGAGCTTGCGTTGTGGCTTGCCAGTCCGGCCGCGGGATATGTGAATGGTCAGGCCCATATCGCCGATGCGGCGCTGCTCTCGACCTTCGTGCCTTCCGAGCCTGGACCCTGACAGCGGTTCAGTCGAACAGACAGCCCTCGTCATAGGCAATGCGAACATGGGCGATTTCGCCGCGGTCGTTGAACCTGAAATTGTGGATGAGGTGCAGGCGCGCGGGAACCTCGCCGCGGACGCCCCAGCTGCCTCGCGTGATCACGAAGGCTTCGTCGCCCATCACGATGATCTTCTCGGGTTCCATTTCGACGTCCCAGCCCGTCCCTATGATCAGGCGAAAATAGTCCGCGGCGGCGTCGCGCCCGATCGCGGGCGGGGGCACGCCGACGGTGTCCTCGAAGACGACATCTTCGGAAAGGAGCGATGCGCGCTTTTCCCAGTCCTTGACCCGGTATGTGGCCTGAAAATCCCTGACCGCCGCCTCGATATGCTCGCGGGGAAGCTTGCCGCGCGCGGCGGCAATCTGGTCGAGGGCTGACTGGCGTGACATGGCGGCTAATCTCCGAGTGCAGGATAGTCGGTGTAGCCCTGCGGGCCGGGGGTATAGAGACAGGCGGGATCGAATCCGGCGAGCGGGGCGCCGCGGCGCAGACGTTCGACGAGGTCGGGATTTCCGATGAAGGGACGTCCAAAGGAGACCGCGTCGGCGATGCCTGCGCTGACGGCTGCGGCCGCGGTTTCGGGCGTGAGCTCGTTGTTGAGGATCAGCGGTCCGTCCCAGGCGGACCGGACGAGGTCGAGCGTGTCACGATCCGGCAGGCGAAGACGAATGAGGTGGAGATAGGCTAAACCCAGGGGCGAGAGCGCCCGCAGAAGCTCGCCGTAGCTTGCCTCGGGATCATCGTCCTGGACATCGTTATAGTCAAAGCCCGGGCAGATGCGGAAACCGACGCGGCCGCTGCCGATAGCCCGGCTTACTGCCTCCAGGAGCTCGACGGGGAAGCGGCAGCGCTTCTCGACACTTCCGCCGTATCCGTCGGTGCGGTGGTTCGAACTCGGCGAGAGGAACTGCATCGGGAGATAGCCGCTCGCGCAATGAATTTCCACGGCGTCGAACCCGGCGGCACGAGCGGCGCGGGCCGCCGTCATATAATCATCGATCACCGCGGCGATTTCGTCTTCGCGCAGCGCCCGCGGCTCGTCCATCGGCACGAGACCGTCGCGATCGGTGAAGATCGTTCCGCGGGCCCGGATCGCCGACGGGGCGACGATTTCGCTGTCGTCTTCCTTGTTCACACGTGCCGCAACGCGGCCGCAATGCATCAGCTGCAATGCGATACGGCCGCCGCGGGCGTGCACGGCATCGACCGTCAGGCGCCAGCCGCTCTGTTGCTCGTCGCTCGTTATTCCGGGCGTGCGGCAATAGCCTTTTCCGACCGGGGAGGGCTGGGTACCTTCGGTTATGATCAGTCCCGCCTCGGCCCGCTGAGAATAGTAGCTCGCCATGAGCGGCGTTGCGACGTCGCCGGGCCCGGCCCGGCTGCGCGTCATCGGCGCCATGGCGATGCGATTGGCGAGGTCGATTTCGCCCAGACGGACCGGCTCGAAGAGCGGGCCCAGCCGCTCCATCGGGGAGGGCAATTCCCCGCGGGCGATGGGATCGTCCGAAATATCCTGGCTGATATCGTTCATGACGCCCGTCAGGGAAGGTCGATGAGGCGGGTCGTGGGAATGGGATGGCTGCCGGCACGCACCCAGCGCAGCAGGACAAAGCCGCGATCATGCCCTGCGGTCGTGATCCAGTTTCCGAAGCCCGGATCGCGGGGCGCGAGGACGATCGTTGCGCGGCCCTTGTCGTCGAGCTTGGCCGAGGCCTTGTTTACATGAGCGTTGAGGTAGCGATAGTCGAACGATTCCATCCACCAGTTATTGGCCTGGATGTTCCAGTGCTCACATTCTGGAACGTCGGTCTCGATGACCAGCGCCTGGTCGGGACCGAGTTCCCAATAGCCGTGCACGTAGAAGATCGCGGGATCGCCGCCCGCCTTGATGAATATGTCCTGGCCCCAGTCGCGCATCTCGTTGGGTGCCGACATGAAGAGCTCCGCCCAGCCGGCAAACAGTTTCGAGGTGCCAACGACGAAGTCGGCCGCCGCCATCATCCGCTTGTCGAGCGCCTCCGGGTCGAGGGGTGCCGGCGCGTCGGGGCCGGGACTGATTCGCCGGATGGAGAGCGTCGCCGGCGTTTCCCGGTGGCGATCGAGGAAAGTCTGGCGAACGTGTAGCATCGTCGAGTCGGCGGCAAGCGGCAGCCAGGCCTGACCGGGGTCGTCGGGCCGCTCTACCGACGCGATCACCGAGAAATTCCCGTTGGCGTCGGGCCGAAGCTCCGAGCTCGCAAGCTCCCCGGTCGACGGCATCGTGCCGTCGATCGCGTAGCGATTGGCCTTCGATCCCAGACTGAGGTAGGTCACGGTCCCGATATTGCCGTCGATCCGGTAGACACGATCGCCTGCGATGGTCGAGGACAGATAGTAATTGTCGGGATTGTCGCCGCCCATCTTGGCGGTCTCGTGACTCGGCACGTAGAAGGTCGGAAAATCGGGATCGCCCGCCTCGACATAGATTTCGAGGCCGAGGCGAACGAGCCGGCTGAGATAGCGCGTGCCTTCCGCCTGGTCGAAAACGGATGTCGGCGCACCCGGCGCCTGCAGCGTCGCGCGCGCTTCACCGAGGCGGGCCGTGAACCTGTCCCAGAGGCCGGTGGACGGATCACTCATATATTCTCCCGATTATCCGCAAAGCGTGATTTTGTCTGGACTTGATAGCATATAGTGCGGCATATTCGAGATAATAAATACGCAAAGCGAAAATATGGCGGCGGAGAGGGTAGGTGATGACGGCGGCGCATTCTGACGCATGTCCTGACCCCCGGTTCGCGGTCCAGATCGGAAAACCACCTTTGCAAGACCCATTCGCATGCAGCCGGCAGACTTTGTCGGCGCTGCCCCGAAGAAAGGAAAATATGTGACCGCAACCCTCGAAGCGCTCGCCGCCCGCCTTGCCCAGCTCGAGGCGAAGGACGAGATCAAGGAACTCAAGGCTCGCTATCTGCGGGCGTGCGATGTCAAGGATGTCGCCGCGTTGCGCGAGACGCTGCTGCCCAAGGGCGCGGTGATCGCCTATGAGGGGTTCCCGCCGTTCGACGACCGCGAGGCCTTCGTCTCCATATTCGAGCAAATGGGATGTCAGCCTGGTGTCTACGACATCCACCATGCGACCAACGCAGTGATCGAGCTGGTCGGCGAAAACGAAGCGACCGGCAAATGGTCGCTGAACTTCCAGTCCATCATCCTCGCCAATCGCAGCATCACGCAGATGGGGGTCGAATATGAGGACCGCTATCTCCGCGAGGACGGCCGATGGTATATTGCGGAGACCCGGACGCGCCGGATTTCCTGCCTGATCCAGACGCTCGACGACGACGGCCGCGCGCAATATGTCGCGGTCGGCGATCCGCCGGCGGTTTACGGCGACGCGCCGGCCTGAGGGTCAGCGCGCGAAGGCGCGGGCGAGGGCGGTGCGCCGTTCGGCTTCGGCGCGTTTGCTGACATCGGCTTCGGCAGCGAGTTCGAAGCCGTGAAAGGCTCCGGGAAAGAGGTGAAACTCGACGGGGACGCCCGCCCGCATAAGCCGGCGGGCAAATTCGAGGTCTTCCTCGACGAAGAGGTCGAGGGCGCCGACACTCATATAGGTCGGCGGCAGCCCGGATAGATCGGCCGCCCTCGCTGGCACCACATAGGGGCTGTCGCTCGCATTCTCGGCGAGCAGCGAATCCCAGCCGAAGCGATTCGCCGCGCGGGTCCAGACGAACTCGCCCGTGAACGGATGCTCGTCGCCGCTTTGGCCGGTCGACGCATCGAGCATCGGGTAAATGAGCATCTGGAAGCAGGGCACGACCTCTCCGCGGTCGCGCGCGAGCAGCGCCAGCGCGGCGGCAAGTCCGCCCCCTGCGCTTTCGCCGCCGACGGCGATCCTGCTCGGGTCGATGCCGAGATCGTCAGCGTTTGTCGCAAGCCAGGCGAGCGCGGCATGGCATTGTTCGACCGCGCCGGTCCCGCTCGTCTCAGGTGCGAGCGAATATTCGACCGATGCCACGAGACATCCCACCTCGCGAGCGGTCCGCATGTTACCGAGCGCCGATTGCGTCGCATTGCCGAGGACGTAGCCGCCACCGTGAATGTGGAGGAACGCCGGCAAGGGTGCGCTTGCCGCGCCCGCTGGGCGGAAGAGCTGCAGTTCCAGCGGTGCGCCGCCCGGCCCGGATATGGTGACGACCTCCACGTCGACACCGTCGCATGGAAGCGTCTCGAGCTTCGGGATCAGCGCGTCCATTCCGGCGCGCAGCTCGGCGAGCCTTGCCGCATCGAGGTCGAGGTCGGGCATGAGATCGAGCGCCGGAAGCAGCTCCGGATCGACAAGGTGGCGCGAACCTGCGTTCATCAAAGTCTCCTGTAACGGACCTGTGGCGTGTCGGGGGCAACCTAGCCGGTCGACTGCCCGCCATCGAGGATGAGGACGGTGCCGGTTGCGTAACGCGCTTCGTCGGACGCGAGATAAGCGATCGCCGCCGCAATCTCGGGAGGCGTGCACGCTTCTCGGTCGGTGAGCTTCGGCATGTTGCGGGCAGCCGCTTCGGTGAAGATCGACGGATCGACGCCGCCGCCGGCGGCGCTCTTCTCGTGCATCGGCGTCGCGACACCGCCGGGGGCAACAGCGTTGACCCGAATGCCGTCACGGGCGAATTCGAGTGCGCAGGCTTTGGTCATGGCGATGACGCCCGCCTTCGACACGCCATAGGCGGTCGTCCCGTAGACCGGATGCATTCCGCCAACCGAGGCGACATTGACGATGCAGCCCTTGCTCTCCCGCAGCGGCGGTATCGCGGCCTGCGACAGGTAGAAGGGGCCCGACAGATTGATGTCGAGCGTTCGCTGCCAGGCCGATGCGCTCGTCTCCTCGAAACGTCCCCAGGTCATGATGCCGGCGACATTGAGAAGACAGTCGATCCCGCCGAGCGCCTCTTTCGCCTTCGCAACCAGCTCTCCGGCAGAGGCGGGGTTCGAGGCATCGTAAGCAAACGCCTCTCCGCCAAGCTCTCTTGCGGCCGCCTGCGCTCCGGCAAGGTCGATGTCCCCTATGACAAGCCGCGCTCCTTCGCGCGCGAAGAGCTCGGCGGTCGCGCGCCCGATCCCCGATGCGCCGCCGGTCAGCAGGACGCGCTTGTTCTCGAAGCGACGACTCATGTTTCACTTTCCTTCTGCAGAAGATCCCGGCGATGGCGCAGGATGATATAGATGCCGACGACGAGGAGGACTGCGCCGACCACCAGGAACGCATTTCCCGGGCCGTACGATCGGCGAAGCGGGTCGAATATAAGCGGATTGAAGAATTGGCCGGCGTTGAGCGCGCTGACGATCAGGCCCATCGCGATGGCGTGGCTGGCGGCGCTGGCTTTCCTGAAGATCAGCGACGCGATCGCGGGTTCCGACATGCCGGCACCGATCCCGACGAGGCAGCATCCCGCGAAGATCATGGCCGTGCTCGATGCGAGCCCGATCAGCACGATTCCGGCGCCCATGCACATGGCGTCGATCACGAGGAAGCCGTGGAGTCCGATCCAGCGCCTCAGATGTCCATAAGCCCAGGCTGTAAACATGGCGACAAAGGACGTTGCCGCGATGACGCTCCCGATCGTCTGCTGGCTGCCGATGCCGCGCGCCTCAAGTACGAAGCCCGCCTGGATCGCAGGCGTAAACATGCCGAGGGTGAGGAGGATCAGAAGCAGATAATAGGGCCACACCTTCCCGATCTCGCGGGCATGCCCCCGTGGCGCCGCAGCGGCCCGGGCCTCCTGCTCCGCCGCGCGAACCGGCATGTCCCGAATAACGGCCATCGCAACGAGCAAAGTAGGGATTCCAAGTAGATATAGCGCGAAGGGGGCCTGCCATCCCGCGACGTCCACGAGTCGGCCGCCGAACACCAGCGCCAGTCCCGCGAGCAGTGACGCCGCCGAGGTTGCATAGCCGAGCAGCCGTTCGCGGGCATGACCTTCGAAATGGTCGCCGATGAGCCCGAGGCAAGACGTCAAGACGCCGCCGCCCGCGATCCCGAGCAGGACGCGCAGCGCCATCAACGCTTCGCTGCTCGAGATGAGCAGCACGCCCGCACCGCCAATCACATACAGGACGAGGGAGGCGAGCAGCACGGCACGCTGGCCTATTTTGCCCGCAAGAAGCCCTGCAAGGGGCGCAGACAAGACCAGCATTGCGGCGGGCAACGTCATAACGATCTGCGAGAAGAGCTGGCTGTCCGCGCTTGCGCCGAAATGGCGCGCCATCGCCACCATTGCGGGCGCCGCCGCCATCGGGATCAGCGAAACCAGCGCGGGGCCGCCTATACAGACCGCAGCGACGAGTCCGCTGCCGCTGCGGTGCTCGGCGCGGGGCATTGTCTGGTCCATCACAGGGCCTGCGTCGCAAGCGTCGCGTCGCGCATCGCCCCCTCGATATAGCCGACACCCGTACAGTCGCCGACGAGCTGAACCGCAAACCCTGCCGCCTCCAAACTGTCTGCAAGGGACTGATCGCCCGTCGCGCCCTGCGCGACGATCACGGTGTCGGCGCGCACGCTGCGATCCTGACCGCCGTCGTTCCGATAGGTCACGACATGATCGCCGATGCGGAAGTCTCCGCTATTGGTGACCATCGCGACGCCAAGCTCGCGGCACTCGTCTACGACGCGGAAGCGCCGTACCAGCGGCAGGCCCTTACCGACCCGGCTGGTCTCTTCGAGGACGGTGACCTTGCGGCCGCGGTGCGCTAGAAATTCCGCGAGTTCGAGTCCGACGAGCTCGCCGCCGATGATCACGACGCGCTCGCCGATCGGCATCCAGTATTTGGAGCCGAGCCGCAGCATCTCGAGCTTGCCCGTGATGCCGGTAAGGCGTCCCATTTTCATCGCGAGCCGGGTCGCGCCTCCGACCTTGTCCGAAATGCTGTCGAGATTCTGCCCCAGCACGAGATTGCGCATGTCGTCGCCCGAGAAGACGAAGTCGCGGTCGCTCCCGGCGATGGGTGGCATCGTGCGCTTGGCGCCGGTCGCGACGACGATCTCGTCGGCGCCGAGCGCTCGCGCATAGTCGGCGTCCACGGTAGTCGAGAGCCGGACGTCGATCGGCCTGCGGGCGACCTCACGCTTCAGCCAGTCGACGATGCGCTGGTTCGGCGCATAGGCGACCGAAGCGAACTGGGCCGTGCCGCCGAGGCGCGGCCCGGCTTCGCACAGGATGACCTCATGCCCCTTGTCCGAGAGCAGGCGCGCCGATTCCATGCCGCCGGGACCTCCGCCGACGACAAGAATGCGCTTGCGGCTTGAGGAGGCGATCGGCTGGCGCTCGGTTTCGAAGCCGGTCATCGGATTGACCGCGCACATGATGTGCTCGGAATTGAAGATTGCGCTGATGCAGGTGTAGCAATAGACGCACGGCCGGACGCGCTCCGGCGTGCCTTCGCCGAGCTTGCGCGGCAGATGCGGGTCGGCGAGCAGCTTGCGGCCCATCGTGACGAAATCGAACTTGCCCTCGGCGATGAAGCGATCGGCATCCTCGGGCTCGATGCGGCCGGGACAGATGACCGGAATGCTGACAGCGGCCTTGATGGCCGCGGCATTGTCGACGAAGCAGTTCCGGATATCGGTCGCATGGCCGGTCGAATAGGTCCGCCCATAGTTGCCGTCGCCATGCGCGCTCACATGGATTGCATCGAGCCCTGCGGCCTCGCCCAGCTGCGCCACGCGCACGGCGTCCTCGATCGAAATGCCGGTATCCATCAGGAATTCCTGGCTGTCGAAGCGGATCCACACCGGATAGTCGGGCCCGACAGCCGCGCGTACGGCAGCGATCGTCTGTGTGAGGAACCGCGCTCGGTTCTCGACCGAGCCGCCATATTCGTCGGTGCGCCGGTTGTAGGCCGGCGAGATGAAGCTCGAGAAGATATAACCGTGCCCGCCGTGGATCTCGACGGCATCGATACCTGCTGCCTTGGCCCGGACGGCAGCGGCGGCGAACATCGCGATGATGCGGTCGATGCCGGCCTGGTCGAGCGCATTATACTGGATCTCGCCCATCGTTGCATAAGGTTCGAAGAAGCGCTGCTGCTCCTCGTCGAGCATGACGTCGACGAAATCGCCGCTATCCTTCGACGCCTTGGGAGGCGAGGGGCAGGCGACGGGGCGACCGTCGAGCATGTCCGTCATGGCAAGGAGGCCGCCATGCTGGAGCTGCGCCGCGAGCTTGGCACCATGTTCGTGCACCTCGTCGGCGAGACGCTTCAACCCGGGAATGAAGCGATCGTCCGAAATCGCTTCCTGCCGCCAGTTGCTCGCGCCTTCCGGAAAACCCACCGAGACCGAGCCCATGGTGACGAGTCCGGCGCCGCCCTTGGCGCGCTCGACATAATAGGTGCGCAGGGCATCGCCGACCGTCCCATCCACTTCGGCGAGGTTCGATCCCATAGGCGAGAAGAAGATTCGGTTGCGCAGCTCCATGCCGTTGATGCGGCCTGGGCTCAGCAAATGCTTTAATCGCGCCGCGCTCACAGCGGTTTAGTCCCGGACATGATCACTCTCCCACCGCTATCTCGCGGCATTTGACTCTACGCCTAACGGTAGAATCGTTCGCCAGCAATCACAAAATCAGCAAAATTCCCGTCCGCGCTCTACGCAAACGCGTATCTTCAATTGACTTATGCTGCGTATTGCGTATTTCACAATGCCACCAAGCCCGCGAAGAAGGGCCTCGACATTTGGGAGAGCGGCCATGTCCAGCCTGTCATCCGACAAGCTCGAAACCATGTTTTACCGGATGGCCCTTGCAAGGTCCATCGAACGGCTGATCCAGAAGCACACGCGCGAGCATAAGTTCTCGGGCTGGTGGCATCCGGGCGAAGGGCAAGAGGCCGCGCCGATCGGTGCCACCGCCGCGCTCGAGGATGACGACTACCTCTGGTATCAGGGACGCGGCAGTGCCTGGGCGCTCGGCAAGGGCATGAAGCCCGGACCCATTCTCGGCGATCTTCTCGGCAAGATGAACGGCGCGACGCGCGGCAAGGGCGGCGGCGTGCCGCATTGGGCGGACTATAGTATCGGCGTGATGGGCGAAGGCGCAACGCTCGGCAGCGTCTATCCGCTCGCCGGCGGCTCGGCGCTCGCCTCGAAGATCCGCAAGGACGGCCGTGTCAGCCTCGCCAATTTCGGCGATGGCACCACCGCCCGCGGCACCTTTCACGAGACGATGATGCACGCGGCTGCGTGGAAGCTGCCGCTCATCTACTTTTGCGAGAACAACGGCCTTCTGGTGGGGACGCGTCTCAGCGACGTATCGCCGACCACGAACATCGCCGATTTCGCCGCCGGCTATCATATTCCCGGTGTTACCGTCGATGGCCAGGATACGGTCGCCGTCTACGAAGCGACCCGCGAAGCGGTCGCGCGTGCGCGCGCCGGGGAGGGGCCGACCCTCATCGAGGCGAAGGTCGTGCGCCGCCGCGGCCATTATTCTGGCGACCCGCAAAACTATCGCAGCGAGTCGGAGTTCGACGATTACCGCGATCCGCTCGACGTCCATGCGCTGCTGCTCGGCGGCAACACGGCGGCGCGCCTTCTGGAAGAGGCCGAGGCCGATGTGAAGGCCGCCTATGACGAAGCGATGGCGGCACCGTCGCCCGATGCCTCGGTAATCGAACGGGATCTGTATCATGTCGCATGAAATGATGGGCTATAACGCGGCGATGGGGCTCGCTCTTGTCGAGGAAATGCGCCGGGACGATTCGATCTTCATTCTCGGACAGGGTGTCGCGACCGGCGGCTGGTTCGGTGCCGAGAAGGGACTTGCATCCGAGTTCGGCACCGACCGGGTCATCGACTGCGGCATCTCGGAAGCCTTCGAGGCCGGCCTCGCGGCCGGTGCCTCGATCGCGGGCATGAAGCCCGTCGTGAACATGGGCTTCGGCGACTTCGCGCTCATCGCGGGCGACGAGATCTACCACAAGCTCGCGAAATGGCGTTACATGCACGGCCTCGACGTGCCGATGCATGCGGTAATCATCTTCCCGATCGGCACAATGGGCGGCGCAGGCCCAGAGCATTCGAGCTGCACCGAAGTGCTCGGGATGCATTTCCCCGGTCTCAAGGTCGTCGTGCCGTCGAACGCCGAGGATGCGAAGGGATTGATGAAGGCGGCACTCCGCGAGCCCAATCCCGTGCTCTTCCATTCGGTGCAGGGGCTTGGCTGGAGCCGCGGCGATGTTCCGCTCGATCCCGAATTCATCGTCCCGATCGGCAAGGCGGCCATCAAGCGGCCGGGCACGAGCCTGTCGATCATCACCTATGGATCGATGGTCCCGAGGTCGCTCGAGGCGGCGGAGGCGCTTGCGGGCGAAGGCATCGACGCCGAGGTGATCGACCTGCGCTCGCTCGTTCCGCTCGACTGGGACTGCGTGCTGTCCTCGGTCAGCCGGACCCACCGCGCGATGGTCGTGCACGAGGCCGCCAAGACCGCCGGTCCCGGCGCCGAGATTGCGGCGCAGATCCAGGAGCGCATCTTTTTCGATCTCGAAGCGCCGGTCATGCGGCTCGGCGCCCGCGATTTCCCGCTCGCCCAGCATGCCGACCTCGAGGCACTGGCGATCCCTTCGGTCGACGCCATCGCTGCCATGGCGCGCGAACTCGCGGCAATCTAGGAGCAGGCCATGAGCATATTGAAGGAACTCAAGATCCCGCACATGGGATCGGTGGAAAATGCGAAGCTGCTGTCCTGGGTCGTTCGCGAAGGCGAGACCTATGCGGACGGCGACATTCTCTACGAGGTCGAAACCGACAAGACGGCCACCGAAATCGAAGCGGATGGCCCCGGCATTCTCGTCCGCCAGCTCGCCGAGCCCGATGCGCCGATGAAGGTCGGCGACCTCGTCGGTCTCTGGGCTGCGGCCGGAACGTCGCAGGGCGATATCGCGGCGGCGCTGGCGGCGCGCGATAGCGCGGCGCCGGCTGAAGCCGGAGCGCCGGCGGCGGTTGCCGCCGACGCGCCTGTCGCCCCGGCAGCTGCCGCCGCTGCGCCAACCGAGGAGGGGCAGCGGCTCTCGCCGCTCGTGCGCCGCCTTGCCGCGGAGCATGGGGTCGACCTGACGACGCTGGCGGGGACCGGACCCGGGGGCCGCATCACCGGTGACGACGTGCTTGCGGCTGCTGGCAAGTCCGATGGCGGAGCAGGGGCGCCGGGCGACTGCGAGACTATCGCCCACAGCCTCCGGCGCCAGACCATCGCGCGCCGCATGACCGAGGCCGCTGCGATCCCGACGCTGACCGCCGACATGGAAATCGATCTTGGCGGGCTCTTTGCGCGCCGCGCGGCGGACAAGGCGGCGGGGCGCTCGATCTCGGTGCTCGGCCAGATCGCGCACACGGCGGTCGAAATACTCGTCGAGCAGGGGCTTCTCAACGCGCACTGGACCGATAGCGCGCTCCTGCGTTTCAAGTCCGTGCACCTCGGTGTGGCGGTCGAGACCGACGACGGTCTCGTCGTGCCCGTCATTCGCGACGCCCAGTCACTCGATGCCGAGGGACTGACCGCGGCTATCGCCGAGCTCGCCGAGAAGGCGCGCTCGGGCGCGCTGAAGCCTGCCGATCTCGAAGGCGGCACCTTCACCATTTCGAACCCGGGTTCGCTCGGGCCCACGATCCGCGCCGAGGCGCTCCTCAACCCGCCGCAAATCGCGCTGCTCGGGCTGCCCGGCATCGTTCGTGCGCCGCGCGCGGTCGAACGGGACGGCGCGTGGGCGGTCGAGGTCCGGCAGGTCGTGCGGCCGTCGCTGTCCTTCGACCATCGCGCGGTCGACGGCGGTCCCGTGATCGCGTTTCTCAACCTGCTCAAGGAGCGCCTGGAACAATTATGAGCAAGCCACTGAGATATATTGTCGTCGGGGCCGGTATGTCCGGCATCCTCGCCGCTGTCCGCCTGAAGCAGCAAGGCATCGACGATTTCACCGTCTACGAGAAGGGCGAGTCGATCGGCGGTACCTGGCGGGAGAATAGATATCCCGGCCTCACCTGCGACGTGCCGGCGCATAACTATACCTACAGCTTCGCGCCGCACGCGGGCTGGAGCGCATTCTACGCACCGGGACCCGAGATCCGCGACTATTTCGAAAAGGTCGTCGACGACTTCGGCGTTCGTTCGCACCTTCGCCTGAACAGCAATGTCACCGCCTGCGAATGGGATGGCGCGCGCTGGAATGTCGAGATCGAGGACGGCACCAAGGACAGTGCGGACATTGTGATCGCCGCCTCGGGGGTCCTCCACCATATCAACATGCCCGCCATCGAGGGCATCGAGAGCTTCGCCGGCGACATGTTCCACTCGGCGCGCTGGAACTACGACGTCTCGACCGCCGGCAAGCGGATCGGTGTCATCGGCAACGGATCGACGGGCGTCCAGATCGTCACGGCGCTTTCGCAGCAGGACTGCGAGATCGTCCATTTCCAGCGTTCGCCGCAATGGATCATGCCCGTCCAGCAATTTGCGTACAGCGACGAGGATCGCGCGCAGTTCGCCTCGGATCCGTCGCGGATCGAGGCGCTCCGCAACGGCGATGAATATTGGGGCGGCATCCGCCGCTTCAACGAGGCGATCATCGATCCCGATTCGCCCGCGATGGAAGAAATCGAGCGGCTTTGCCGCGAGAATCTCGAAACCTCGGTGCGCGATCCCGAGCTTCGCGAGAAACTGCGCCCCGACTATCGGGCCGCCTGCAAGCGTCTCATCTACAGCTGGGGCTATTATGACGCCGCGCAGCGTCCGAACGTTGCGATCGAAGTTGGCCGCATCGCGCGGATCGAACCCGAGGGCGTCCGCATGGCTGACGGCACCTTCTACGAGCTCGACGTCATCGCGCTCGCGACCGGCTTCCGCGCCGACCGCTTCATCCGGCCGACGCGGGTCATCGGCCGCGACGCGATCGATCTCGACGATGTCTGGCGCGAACGCCCGTCGGCCCATTATGCCGTGACCATCCCGGGCTTCCCCAATTTCTTCATGCTCAACGGGCCGACCGGTCCGGTCGGCAATTTTTCGCTGATCGACATCGCCGAACGTCAGTGGGACTATATCGAGCAGCTGCTCGAACCGATCCGGTCGGGAGCGAAGGCGCAGGTCGAATGCCGGAGCGACGCCTTCGACGACTATAACGAGCGCCGGACGCTCGCGGCGCGCGACACCATCTTCGGGAGCGGCTGCACGAGCTGGTATCTCGACAAGGACGGCGTCCCGCTCACCTGGCCGTGGAGCTACGATGCATTCGCCGAAGCGATGGAAAAGCCCCGTCTCGGCGATTTTGCATATGCCTGACGCAATCCACGAAAAAGCGCGCGACCGGTCGGGCCAAGGCTCCGGCTACCCGCGGCCGGTTGCGGCGCCGAGACGCTATCGGGCTCCATCCGAGTCGGACCTGGAGGCCTATCTGTTCGATTTCGGGCTCGAGCGCAGGGTCCATGACGAGCTGATTTCAGCCTGACGTTCGAGACGGCCTCGGCTCTTGGTGGAACCGTCGAGATGCGCTGGAACGCCGCTTCGCGCAAATGGAAAAGGGGGTAAGGCATGGGACATTCTGCATGGCTGGGGGTCGCAGCGTCGCTCGCGGTCGCCATAGGCTCTGCGGGAGCGCGCGAGGGCGGGGGGCCGCAGGTTCGGACCACGCTCGGCACGCTTGAAGGGGTCCGCGAAGGCGAAGTCGACCGGTTCCTCGGAATCCGTTTCGCCGCGCCGCCGACCGGCGAACTTCGCTGGCGCGCCCCGCAACCCGCTCCGTCCTGGCAGGGGGTGCGCGCCGCCAAGAGCTTCGGGCCGAGTTGCCCGCAGGCGCTCGAGGCGCCGACGCAGTTAGCGCCCCTGGGGCCGACGAGCGAGGACTGTCTTTTCCTCAACATCTGGCGGCCCGCGGGCGCCGGAAAAAAATCGCTTCCCGTTCTGGTCTGGATCCACGGCGGCGGTTTCATCGCGGGATCGGGCAGCGAGGCGGTCTTCGACGGCACCCCATATGCGGAGCGCGACGTCATCCTCGTGACGATCAACTACCGGCTCGGGCGCCTCGGCTTCTTCGCGCATCCGGCACTGGCCCTCGGACATGAGGACGAGCCGACCGGCAATTTCGGATATCTCGATCAGGTCGCCGCGCTCCGCTGGGTGCAGGCGCATATCGCCGAATTCGGCGGCGACCCGGGCAACGTCACGATCGCAGGAGAATCCGCGGGCGGTGCGGCGGTGCTGGCGCTCGCGGCGTCGCCGGTGACCGAGGGGCTCTTCCACAAGGCGATCGTCCAGTCTGGCGCCGGGCTCGAGCCCGCACGTTCGATCGATGTCGATGCCCCCGGCCGACCGTCGGCGATCAGCGCCGGGCGAAGCTACGCCGAGCGCAACGGGATAAAGGGCGAGGATGCGGCCGCAGCGGCGGCGCTCCGCGCGCTTCCTGTCGACGTGCTCGCGCCGCCGGCGCCGTCGATCGTGGAGATCATGGGTATTTTCGCCGAGGGCGGGCCGATGATCGACGGCCGGCTCGTCGTTGCCGCGCCCGGAACGCTGCTCCGCGATGGGAAGGGCCCGGCTATTCCCTTCCTGATCGGCAACACAACCATGGAGACCGCCGTCTGGTCGTTCAATGCCGCTGGGCCGGGACTTGTGCCGCTCGGCGGTCCGTTCACGGCCGAGGGACTTATGCCGGCCGCGACGCCGGAGGAGCGCGAGGCGCTCGTCGGGCGCTATCTCGAAACTGCCAGGGGCGACAGGCAGACCGCGCTCGCGATGCTCTCTAGCGCACTGCAATGGGGAATGGCGTCACGCGATCTGGCCGCCGCGACCTCGCAAAAGGCGCCGACCTATTTCTACAGGCTCGAGGCGGTGCCGACCCCGGGGCGTGCGGTCACGGCCGGTTCGCCCCACGGGACCGACATCTTCTACATGTTCAGTGCGATCGACCACTTTCGCGCTCGGCCAGAACTCGTCACCGATCAGGATCGGACGACGGCGGCGCTGATGACCGATTATTGGGCGGCGTTCGCAAAGTCGGGCGTTCCGTCATCGCGCGCGGGTCCGGTATGGCCGGCCTACACGCCCGCCGACGAGATGGCGCTTGTCATCAGCAACGGTGGCGCCGCCGCCGGGCGCATTCCGAATGTCGATGCACTGGCGGCTGTGCGGCGCTGAAGCGGCAGGCGAGGGAGCTCTGCGCATCCCGCCGACAAGGGGAGGGGAGGTTGTGCCAGCAGGGTCAGGCGCAGCCCTCACCCGCATCTGGTCCGGAACCGCTCCTTACTCGTCGGCCTCCATCCATGATTGCATTTCGGCGATCCCGATCGGGCGGGTCATCATGAAGAGCGAACTCCACTGCCGGTCTTGCGAGGGATGCCCCACATAACCGGGTCCCCGCAGAATCTCTTCGCAAAGCGCCTCGAACCGGGAAAACACATATTCGCGGCCTTCCTCGTCAAGGAGCGCGAATTGCGAGACATAGTGCGTGCCCTCCCTCCCGAAGCCGGGGCCCAACATCATCGACATCACCGTTTGCTCGAATGCCGTTGCGAGCGGTCCGCCAGGCTGCCAGCGAACCGATCTGCTGACGAGAGGGCGAAGGCGTCCGCTGCTCGTCTTTGCGACCAGCCCCAGGCGCGCCAGCCTTTCGACGAGATCTTCGCACCGCTCCGGCTCGATCGCGAAATCGCGTTCGAGCGACTCCCGCTGTGCGCCGTTCAGGATCAGAAAGAACAGGAGGGACAGCCGCCGGTCGGCGGCCAAAATGCGCTCCTGCCGGAGCGACAGCCGATCCGTGCCGGGATCGCTGGCCTGCTCGATCAGGGTTTTGAGATCGGTGCCGATACAGACGCATAGTTGATCGAGCGCGTCGACGGTAAGCGCCTGCCCGCGTAGCCACCGCGAGACGGTGGGCTCCGAGACACCCATCTGCCGTGCGATCCGGTCGATCGAGATACCGCTTCGCTTGCGGGCGCTTCTCAGCTCGCTGAGGATCATCGTCACAACTGGGCTATTGCCGGCCATTTTCCGAAACCATCATCATGTGAAAGAAACATTTCATACCATGAAGTTCCGGAGCTGCGCCAGATTGTGATGCGGGCTCAATGCACGCATCGATGGGGCAAGAGAAATTGACGTGGAGCGTGACGGGATGGAAGCGGTCAGGGATCTGACAAACGAAGAGCTCACGACGTTTCGGGAGCAGGGCTGGGTCTACGTCCCGGGCCTTATTCCCCCGGAACTAGCCGGCCGTCTGTTCGAGCGTGCCCGGGATGTGATGGGCGCAGACGCCCTCGTCTCGACCGGAGCAGGGGGCGGCGCAGAGGACGATGTCTTCGCGGAATATAAGGACATCCTGCGCAATTATCTCGGCATGTGGCGCGTCGAACCGATGATGGAGCAGCTGTCGCACTCGCCTCGGCTGGCTCGGAACATATCCCGGTTGATGCGGGATCATCCCGTCCGCTTCTTCAACGACGAGGTGCTGGTCAAGCCGCCGGCAGAGCAGGGGGGCAAGTCGACGCCGTGGCATCAGGACTTTCCCCACGGCGCCTTCGATCGGACGGGTCTGGTCAATATCTGGTTCGCGCTCACGGACCTGCCGGCGAATGGCGGCGGCATGTCCTTTCTTTCCGGCTCGCACCATAAGGGACCGCTCGGCCGCACGCTTCTCGACAGCGAGGACGTGCTGGCGCAAAACCCGTGGCTCGCGACGGAATGTCCGCCTTCTCCGGTCCCGGCGATGAGGGCGGGTGACGCGACCATCCATGGCGATCTCACCGTTCACGGCGGACCGGCGTTCCGCGGTCCGCATTGGCGCTGGGCCTATCTGGTCAATCTCATGGACGCGACGGTGCGCTATTCCGGCGGTCCGAGCTACGGCGAGGATCTCGATGGCCTCGTTCCCAACGAAGCTTTTCCCGCCGAGCGCTTCCCGGTCCTTTTCGGGGACGCGATGTGAAAGCATCGGCTGGGTCAGGGGGCTTGCCCGAGACCGGTCAGGGCGGGGCAATCAAAAGAGGGGGCAAGCGAGCCGGTCGTTCGGTGAGCGGGCTATGCCGTCTCCCTTGCCGGATTTGACGCCTCCTCCGCATCGTCCTCCTGCACAGCCGTGATACGCGCGATGCGCGCATCATATTTGATGGTGCGGACGACGATCGAGGTCTCGACATGATGAACGCCGTCGATCGACAGGATCTGGTCCGAAGCCAGATGGAAGAGATCGTCGAGCTCGCTGAACATGCACATGGTGAGGATGTTGAACTGCCCCATCATGATGAGGACGGCATTCACCTCGGGCATCGTCGCGATCTCGCCGGCGATGCGCCGGACATGCTCGATCTCGGCCTGGACGCGGACGAAGGCCATGCGCGAGCGGTCGGTGACCTCGAGCCCGCGGATCGCGGTGAAGGCAATGAGGCCCTCCTGCTGGAGGCGGCGGATGCGCCCGCGAACCGTTCCCTCGGTCACCCCGAGTTCGGCGGCGATCTTGCGGTTCGAGATGCGTGCATCGGTTCCGAGCAGGTCGATGAGCTGCATGTCGAGGGCGTCGAGTTGAGCGGCTCTCATCTCAGCTCTCTCCACCGATCGGGGCCACGTCGAACTGATATTTGACGATATCGACCGCAATCGACGGCACCGCGGACCGGATCCCGCTCACCTGCGAAATCTTCTCGAGCACGAGCGGCGCGAGCTCATCGACATCGCGAAGCGCAACGAGCATGTCGATATCGTAGCGGCCGGTCACCTGATGGGCAGCAAAGACCTCGGGGAAGCGCGCCAGCTCCTCGATCACGTCGCTCGCGGGGCGGCCTTCGACCTCGATCATCACCTGCATGAGCAGCGAATAGCCATGCGCAGTGAAATCGGAGACGGCCACCACGCGCAGCAGGTTCGCCCCCTCCATGCGCCGGATGCGGCCGGCGACCGTCGTTGCGGTGAGGCCGAGCCGCTCGGCGATCTGTTGGTTGGTAGCGCGCCCGTTGCGCTGAAGCTCCGCGACGATGTCGCGGTCGATGCTCTTGACCTGGCCGTTCGCCCCCACCTCGCGGCTCAATAGACTGCCGCCGGGTTCTTCTGCCGCGGACTTCCCAGCATCTCGCGATAGGAGGGGCGCTCGGCGCCGCGGTCGGTGACCCCGAGCTCTTTCGCAATCTCGGCGCCGATCAGCGTCTCGCCCGATAGCTCGGCAAGGCGCGGCGAGCGCGCGATCGCATCGAGGATCTGCGCGGTGAACTCGGGATTTTCGGCGACCGCCATGAAAGCCTCGAACTTCTCGGGCTCGGCGTCCTTCGCGATCTGCGATCGTTCGGTGACCTGCGGCCCGAGCCAGATCGAGACCGCGCCGACGCCGGTGCCGCGAAGATCATGTTCCATGTCGTGCGCAAGCTTGTCGATGCCGGCCTTCTGGGCGCCATAGGCGGGGCCGTGCATGTAGCAGCTCGCCCCGAAGGAGGAGGTGAAGGCAATGAGCCCCGATCCCTGCGCGACCATGATCTTCGCCGCGTGCCAGCTCGCGACATAGGAGGAGCGCAGGCCGACATCGATGATCTTCTGTGCATCGAGCGATTTCTCCCAGAAGGGCTTCTGCGCGATGAGCTCGGGATCGATATAGGCGGCGTTGTTCACGAGAAGGTCGAGCCGGCCGCTCTCGACTTCGATCCGGCTGAAGAGGCCCGCGACATCTTCGTCATTGCTATGGTCGCAGGCGACCGCGATGCCGTGGCCGCCAAGCGACGTTACCGCCGCGGCGACTTCGGAGATCGTGCCCGGCAGCGTGCTGCCGTCCCAGCCGACGGCGCTGCTCGACTGGACCGAGCGGCCCGTCACATAGACGGTATAGCCAAGCTCGCCGAGACCTCTGGCGATGCCGGCACCCACGCCGCGGCTTGCGCCGGTCACGAGCGCTACCTTGTCATTCTGGCCAGCCACTTCTCTCTCCTCATCCCGTTTTATCTTTGGTTTCGGTCGATCGCCTCAGGCGGTGCGCGCCTTCAGCATGTCGAGCGCGACATCGACGATCATGTCCTCCTGGCCGCCGACCATCTTGCGGCGCCCGAGTTCGACGAGGATCTCGCGCGTGTCGAGGCCGTAGGTCTCGGCCGCCTTCTCGGCGTGGCGAAGGAAGCTCGAATAGACGCCGGCATAGCCAAGCGCGAGCGTCTCGCGGTCGACGCGCACCGGGCGGTCCTGGAGCGGACGGACGAGGTCTTCGGCGGCATCCATCAGCGCCATCACGTCGCAGCCATGGTTCCAGCCCTTGCGTTCGGAAGCGGCGATGAACACCTCCAGCGGTGCATTGCCGGCGCCGGCGCCCATCCCGGCGAGACTCGCGTCGATGCGCACCGCGCCCTCCTGCGCAGCGACGATCGAGTTGGCGACGCCGAGCGACAGATTGTGATGCGCGTGCATCCCGCGCTGCGTCTCGGGTTTGAGGACCGCGTCATAAGCGCGGAGGCGCTCGCGCACCCCGTCCATATCAAGCGCGCCGCCGCTGTCGGTGACATAGACGCAGTGCGCGCCATAGCTTTCCATCAGCAGCGCCTGCTGCGCGAGCGCCTCGGCCGGAATCATATGGCTCATCATAAGGAAGCCGGAAACGTCCATCCCGAGATCGCGCGCGATGCCGATATGTTGCTTCGCGACATCGGCCTCGGTGCAGTGGGTCGCAACGCGAACCGATCGGACGCCGAGATCATAGGCGCGGCGCAGCTCCTCGACGGTGCCGAGACCGGGCAGGATGAGCGTCGTGAGCACGCTCTTCTCGAGCACCTCGGCAACCGCTTCCAGCCATTCCCAGTCGGTATGGGCACCGAAGCCATAGTTGAAGCTCGTGCCCGACAGACCGTCGCCATGCGCCACCTCGATGGCGTCGACGCCGGCGCGGTCGAGCGCGCTCGCGATCGCGCGGACATGCTCCAGACCGTACATGTGGCGGATCGCGTGCATTCCGTCGCGCAGCGTGACGTCCTGGATGTAAAGCTTGTTGCCCGCGGCAACGTCGAAACTGGCCATGGTCTTGCTCCTCAGGCGGCGGCGGCGAGGCGGCGCGCGGCGAGCAGCTCGCCCGTGGCCTTGGCGGCGGCGGTCATGATGTCGAGATTGCCCGAGTAGCTCGGCAGATAGTCGCCGGCGCCCTCGACCTCGAGCAGGATCATCGTCTTGATCCCGGTGAACTCGCCGAGCCCCGGGATCTTGACCGGGTTGTTGTCGCCGTAGCGCTCGAACTGCACCTGCTGCTTCAGCCGGTAGCCCGGTACATATTCCTGCACCTTGGCGACCATCTTCTCGACCGAGGCACGGATCGCTTCCTCGTCGGCGCCCTCGGAGAGGGTGAAGACCGTATCGCGCATGATCATCGGCGGCTCGGCGGGGTTGAGGATGATGATCGCCTTGCCCTTGTCGGCGCCGCCGACGACCTCGATGGCGCGCGCGGTGGTGCGGGTGAACTCGTCGATGTTGGCGCGCGTGCCGGGTCCCGCCGAGCGCGAGGACACCGAGGCGACGATCTCGGCATAATGGACCTTGGCGACCTGGCTCACGGCGGCGACCATCGGGATCGTCGCCTGGCCGCCGCACGTCACCATGTTGACGTTGGGCTGGTCGAGGTTCGCCTCCATATTGACCGGTGGCACGGTGAAGGGGCCGATCGCGGCGGGCGTTAGGTCGACGACCTGGATGCCGTCGGCGCGCAGCGCCTCGTCGTGGACCTTGTGGGCGTAGGCGCTCGTCGCATCGAAGGCGATGCCGATCTCGGAATAGCAGGGGAGGCGCTTCAGCCCCTCGATGCCTTCGTGCGTCGTCGCGATGCCATGCGAGCGCGCCATCGCGAGCCCTTCGGAGGCTTCATCGATGCCGACCACGGCGGCAAGTTCCATATTCTGCGGATATTTGATCATCTTCATCATCAGGTCGGTGCCGATATTGCCCGAGCCGATGATGGCTGCCTTTACGCGGGTCATTGCCATTCCTTCATTCAAAGCGCGCGATGCACTGGCCGACCGTGCGGTGGCCATCGCCGAGGATCATTTCGAAATTGTCGCCCTTCCGGGCGGGCTCGAGCGGCACGAGGCTGCCCGACAGGATCACATCGCCCGCATCGAGCGTGACGCCATAGGCGCCGAGCGTGTTCGCGAGCCAGGCCACCGCCTGCGCGGGATCGCCCTGGACGGCGCGGCCATAACCTTCGGAGAGCGGCCGGCCATTCTTGATGACCGCGACATGGAGGTTCGGAAGATCGAGGCCCGCGGGATCGAGGCGCGCCTCGCCGATGACGAAGACGCCGCACGAGGCATTGTCGGCAACCGTGTCGACGATTCCGATCTTCCAGTCGCTGATGCGGCTGTCGACGATCTCGAAACAGGGCGCGACATAGTCGGTCGCAGCGATCACATCGGCCGCGGTGACCCCGGGTCCTGCGAGCGACGACTTCAGCACGAAGGCGATCTCGGCCTCGGCGCGCGGCTGAATGAGCCCCGCCTTGTCGATGTCGATCGCGCCTTCGATCCACATGCGGTCGGTGAGAAAGCCGAAGTCGGGCTGATGGACGCCGAGCATGTCCTGCACGGCTTTCGATGTGACGCCGATCTTCTTGCCGACCACACGCTCGCCGTCGGCGGTCCGGCGCGCGAGCGCCCCGAGCGAGATGGCATAGGCGTCGTCGATCGTGAGTTCGGGATGGCGCTCGATGAGCGGAGCGACGGTTCGCCGCTCGCGGAGCGCGGCATAAAGCTCGTCCGACAATTGCGCGTTCAACGCTTCACTGGCGCTCACAGATAGGCTCCGTCCTGGTAGATGAGTGGGGCGACGTCGTCGCTAATGCGGGCTTCGAGCACGCGGGCGATGACGATGCTGTGGGTGCCGTAGGCCAGCATCGCGTCGATGACGCAGCACAGATTGGCCTGCGCGCCCTCGAGCGCGGGGAGACCGTTGCCGCCCTCGTACCAGCCGCCGATCCCGAAGCGCTGCTCGCGCGGCACGCCGCCGCCGAAGGCCGCCGAAACATCCTGCTGGTGCCGCGAGAGAAGATTGACCGACAAGGGCGCAGTCGGGACGAGCAGTGCGTGGAGGCTCGTCGCCCGGTTCACGCAGACGAGCACCGCCGGCGGATCGACCGTCAGCGACGTGATCGAGGTCGCCGCCATGCCGACCGGGCCGTCGTCGCCCTTGGCGACGACGATCGAGACCGAGGCGGCGAGCCGCCGCATCGCCGCGCGGAATATCTGCGGCACGTCTTCGGGAATTTCGGGATAGCCCTCAGGCACGGAGGAATTCGATCGCGTGCCGGTTGAACTCGTCGGCGCGCTCGACCTGGACCCAGTGCCCGACCTTGTTGAAGGTAATGCACCGCACATCGGGGCAGGCGTCCATGAAATAGCCGATGCCGCTGAGCGGCATGAAGGTCTCGTTGTGACCCCAGAAGAGGAGGATCGGCATGGCGAGTTCGCCGAGGCGTGGTTGCACATTGTGCGTGCGCATGCGCGCAAGCACATCCTTGGACTGGGTTTTCGCGACCGCGTAGCGCTCGGCGACGAGCGCGTCGGTGATATGGCGCTTGTCGTAGACGAGGCTTTCGCCGAGCCGGCGCTGGTCCTCGAGCGAGAATTCGGGGCTGCCGAACGCGGACTTCATGTTCGCGATGCCGGGCATCGCGAAATAGACGGGTAGCTCCTCGATGCAGCCGGGCGCCATCAGGACGAGCCGGTCGACGAAGGAGGGATCGTCGAGCGCCATCTGGATCGCGATGCCGCCGCCGAGCGAATTGCCGACGAGCGTCGCCTTCGCGACGCCATGCGCCAAGAGCGCTTCCTTCAGCGTGTCGGTGAAAAGCGTCAGCGTATAGTCGACGTCGTCGGGCTTCGACGATGCGCCATAGCCGAGAAGATCGGGAAGGATCACGCGGTAGCCGGCCGCGACGAACGCCTCGACATTCTGCCGGAAGTTGGAAAGGCCCGACGCGCCGGGTCCGCTTCCGTGAAGAAAGACAAGGGCGGGACCGCTGCCCGCTTCCTTGATGTGGATCCGGTGCCCGCCGGCGACGTCGTAGGCCGCTTCCTTGATCTCGGTCATCGCGTCGCTCCTCAGAGGAAGTTGAAGGCCGGCGCTTCGCCGAGGATCGTGCCCACGACATCGCCGGTTCGGTTCGCGGGATCGTTCGCGACGTGCGCGCGGCCGGCGTGAAGGTCGAGCCAGGGCTGGATGATCTCGCTGGTCATATAGATGGCGCGGCCGCCGAGGAGCTGGACCATGCCGTCGGTGAGCTCGGCGAGACGCCGCACAACGGTCGAGGACTGGTAGGTGAAGAAGGCCCGCTTCTCCATCGGGATATCCTCGCCGGCCTCGGCGTAGCGCATCAGCTCGTCGAAGGTCAGGCGGAGCGTCGCTTCCATTTCGACGATCTGCGCATGCGCCTTGGCGATCGCGGCGTGGAGCATCGGATCGGCCTTCGATGCCTTGCCCGTGTTGGTCGAGATGCGATCCTTCATGATGGCAAGCGCCGCATTGACGGCCGCGCGGGCGCCGCCGAACGCCGCGGTCGAAACCGAGCGCGTAAAGACCTGCGCCCAGGGCAGGCGATAGAGCGGGGCGTCGTTCTCGGCCTGGCCGGGATTCTGGCAAAGGAAACCGTCGATCGCACGGTGGGTGCGATATTCGGGCACGAACACATCCTCGACGATGACGTCGTGGCTGCCGGTTCCCTGAAGGCCGAACACCTTCCAGGCGTCGCGTTCGATCCGGTAGTCGCTGCGCGGAATGAGGAAGGTCCGCATGTCGGGCGGTCCGCCGGCCTCGGCGGGGGGAACGAGCGCACCGAGCAGCACCCATCCGCAATGCACCGAACCGGTCGAAAAACCCCAGTGGCCCGAGAGGCGGAAGCCGCCTTCGACCCGCGTGACCTTGCCGACGGGCTGATAGGAGGAAGAGGCGAGCATCGCCGTATCCTCGCCCCAGACCTCGCGCTGTGCCTCGTCGTGGAAGAGCGCGAGTTCATAAGGGTGGCATCCGACGACGCCATACATCCAGCCTGTCGACATACAGCCCTCGGCAAGCGCCTTCTGCACATCGAAGAAAACATTGGGGTGCATCTCATAGCCGCCCCAGCGGCGCGGCTGCAGGATGCGGAAGAAGCCGGCTTCCTGCATCTCTGCGATCGTCTCGACAGGAACGTCGCGGGCCTCGACGCACTGGCGTGCGCGCGCTTTGAGCGTCGGAATCATCGCACGAGCGCGCGCAACAAGCTCGGCGGGATCGGGAATCGCGCCAGTCGGGTTCGTATCAGCCTGCAAGGTTGCCATCGCCATTCTCTCCGTATTCCCGGCGGGCTTTCTGTCGTGGCGCCGCCTCTTCGTAAAAATAAGTCTCACAGAATACGCAAATCGTCAATTGAAAACGTCAAAATTATCGTATAGTGAGTTTTGGAAGGCAAAAAATGCGGCAATTCGTGAAATTGGTGCCTAAAATTGGAGAGAGGGCTTTGGAAGGCCGGCAAGAGTTCGATTTCAAAGGGAGAAGCGCGATCGTCACCGGCGGTACGCGAGGCCTTGGGCGTGCGGTCGTCGCGCGACTCGCCGACGCGGGTTGCCGTGTCGCGACCTGCGGACGAAATGCACCCGCTGATCTCCCCGATGGCGTGAGCTTCCACCAGGTCGATGTTCGCGACCCTGAGGCGGCGGTGGCCTTCGTCGACGCGGTCGCTGCCGACCAGGGCGCCCTCGACATTCTCGTCAACAATGCCGGCGGCTCGCCGGCAAGCCCGGCCGAGGCCGGTTCGCCGCGCTTTCACGAGGCGATCCTCCGGCTCAACCTGCTGGCGCCGCTCACGCTCTCGCAGGCTGCATTCCGCCACATGGCCGGGAAGGGCGGGAGCATCGTCAATATCGCGAGCGTCTCGGCGCAGCGTCCTTCGCCGGGGACGGCCGTCTACGGCGCCGCAAAGGCGGGGCTGGTCAGCCTGACCCAGAGCCTCGCCCAGGAATGGGGCGGACAGGGCGTCCGCGTGAACGCGATCATCGCCGGCCTGATGGCGACCGAGACCACCGAGGCCACCTATGGCAGCGAGGCATCGCAGGCGCGGATCGCGGGCTCGATCCCGCTCGGTCGGTTCGGCGATGGCGACGACATCGCCGGCGCCGTGCTCTGGCTCTCGTCCGACGCGGCCCGCTGGGTAAGCGGTGCGCGCCTCAATGTCGACGGCGGCGGCGAACGGCCGCTCTTTCTCGAACTTTTGAAAGGAAACTGACGGCAATGGCAATCAAGGCGCTCGGCTATGTGGTTATTGAGACCGCCCAGCCCGAAAAATGGGACGAATTCCTGACCGAGCTCGCGGGCGTGATGCGTGCGCCCGACGCCGAAGACGGGGCCGCGCTCTACCGGATCGACGCGCGGCCTTTCCGCTTCCGGATCGAGACCGGCGCGCGCGAATATTTCCTTGCCGCGGGCTATGAGGTCGCGGACGCGGCCGAGCTCGATCGTCTTGCAGGCGCGATCCGCGACGCCGGCCGGCCCGTCGAGATCGCCTCGGCGGAAGAGGCCCGGCTCCGCGGCGTCGCCGCGCTGCTGCGCACAAGCGATCCCGCGGGCAACACTATCGAACTCTTCCATGGCGACAGCCGCACCGATGCCGCTTTCGTCTCACCGAAGGGCGTACCGGCCTTCGTGACGGGGCCGATGGGCATGGGCCATGCCGTTTTCTCGGCCCCCAATTTCGACGAGACGGTCGCTTTCCACCGCGATGTTCTCGGTTTCCACGAAACCGACATGCCGCGCTTCCAGCTTTTCGGCCCCGAGGGGCCCTCGATGGGCTTCGCCTTCCTCCACGCGGACAATGGACGGCATCACAGCATCGCCTTCGGCGAAGGACCGGTGCCGCCATCGGGCGCGGTCCATATCATGCTCGAGATGCCGACGCTCAACGAGGTGGGCAAGGCCCACGACCGGATGAAGGCGCTTGGATATGCCGAGTCGGCCACGCTCGGGTGCCACATGAACGACGAAACCACCGGCTTCTATGTCCAGACGCCCGGCGGCTTCGATCTCGAGATCGGCTGCGACAGCCTCGTCATCGACCCGGCGAGCTGGGAGACGACGCGGCACGAGGCGATCAGCACATGGGGCCATGAATGGGCATGGCAAAAAGCCATGAAGGAACAGGAGGCAGCAGGATGAGCGGGCAGGCACCGGCGCTCGACAAGCGCATGACGGCCGCCGACATCGTCGGCCGTCTCAAGGACGGCATGACGATCGGCATCGGCGGATGGGGACCGCGGCGCAAGCCGATGGCGCTAGTTCGCGAGATCCTCCGTTCGGATCTCAAGGACCTCACGATCGTTGCCTATGGCGGCGCCGACGTCGGCATGCTCTGCGCGGCGGGCAAGGTGAAGAAGCTCGTCTTCGCCTTCGTGTCGCTCGACGCCATCCCGCTCGAGCCCTGGTTTCGCAAGGCCCGCGAGGCGGGCCAGCTCGAGGTTCTCGAAGTCGACGAGGGCATGTTCCAGTGGGGCCTCAAGGCTGCGGCCTTCGGTCTGCCTTTCCTGCCGACACGTGTCGGCCTCGGCACCGACCTTGCCGCGCTCGGCGGGCTGAAAACGGTGCGCTCGCCCTATGATGACGGCGAGACCCTCATCGCGATGCCGGCCCTGAAACTCGACGCGGCGCTGCTCCACGTCAACCGGTCCGACTGGCGCGGCAACGTCCAGCTCTTCGGACCCGACGTCTATTATGACGAATGGTTCGCCAAGGCCGCGGCCGCGACCTACCTCTCGTGCGAGGAACTGGTCGACGGGATGGAGGATCATTATCCGGACGATGCGAAGGCGAATGTCTTCGAGCGCTGCTTTGTGACCGGCGTCGTCGAAATTCCCTGCGGCGCGCATCCAAGCTCGATGCCGCCGGCCTATGGCTGGGACATGAAGGCCCTCAAGGCTTACGCGGACGCCGCGAAGGACCCGGGCGACTGGCAGGCGGTTGCCGGCCGGTTCGTCGGCTCCGACGAGGCGGCCTATCTGGAATCGGTTGGTGGAAAGGAGGCGGTAGCGGCTCTGGCGCTGCCGATATTCTGATGCGCGATATCACTCTGGCAGAACTATGCATTTTCGCCTGCTCCGAGGCATTTCGTACCGACCGCGAGATCGTCGCGACCGGCATCGGCCCGGTGCCGCGCATCGGTGCGGGGCTTGCGAAGCTCACCCATTCGCCCGGTCTCATGATGACCGACGGCGAGGCCTATCTCGTCGAACAGCCGGTGCCGCTCGGCCCGCGCGGCGACTATCAGGTGAAGTTCGCGGGTCATCTTCCCTTTTCGCGCTTCTTCGACAGCGCGGTCTGGAGCGGCCGGCGCCACGCGATGGTCACCCCGACGCAGATCGACCGCTTCGGTCAGACCAACCTCTCGCAGCTCGGCGGCACCCACCATCAGCCGAAGACGCAGATGCTCGGCGTTCGCGGCTTTCCCGGCAACTCCATTTACCACGCCAATTCGATGTTCGTGCCGGCGCACAGTCCGCGCGTCTTCGTCGCCGGCGAGGTCGATATGGTCTCGAGCGCGGGATATAATCCCGCAAAGCGCATCGAGGGCGGCAATTATTCGGGCATCGACCTTCGCTGCATGGTGACGAACCTCTGCGTCATCGATTTCGGCGGCGCCGATCATGCCCCGCGCGTCGTGTCGCTGCATCCCGGCGTCACCTTCGAGGAAGTGCAGGAGGCCACCGGCTTCGGGCTCGAACGCGGCGAACTTTCCGAAACACCGCTCCCCGGCGAGGAAGCCCTCGCCATCATCGACCGTCTCGACCCGCATAATTTCCGGGCGAGCGTCATCAAGGACAATCCGCCAGCAAGGAGGGCCGCAGCATGAGCGACGCACTCGTCCCGCGCCAGGACCAGAACCCCGTCTACGAAACCGACACGCCGATCCGCTACGAGACCGACGGGCCGGTGGCGTGGATCATCATGGACCGGCCGCAGTTCAACAATGCGCAGAACAGCCAGATGACCTATGCGCTCGACGAGGCATTCCGGCGCGCCGTCGACGACGACGCGGTCAAGGTCATCGTGCTTGCCGGCGAGGGCAAGCATTTCAGCGCCGGGCATGACATCGGCACACCCGGCCGCGACCATCTCGTGCCGTTCGATCGCAAGCTTGTGTTCGGCGATCACACGACCCGGCCGGGCGCAGAGCTCCTCTACACGCGCGAGCAGGAAGTCTATCTCGGCATGTGCCGCCGCTGGCGCGATCTCCCCAAGCCGACGATCGCCATGGTGCAGGGGGCCTGCATCGCGGGCGGGCTGATGCTCGCCTGGGTCTGCGATCTCATCATCGCGTCGGAAGACGCTTTCTTCCAGGATCCCGTCAACCGCATGGGCATCCCCGGGGTCGAATATTTCGCACATGGCTTCGAGCTGCCGCCGCGCGTCGCGAAGGAATTCCTCCTTCTCGGCGAACGCATGCCGGCCGCGCGCGCCTACCAGTTCGGCATGGTGAACCGCCTCTTCCCGCGCGAGACGCTCCGCGAGGAAACCTCGAAGATCGCGCAGGAACTCGCGACGCGCCCGCGCCTCGGCAACTGGCTCACCAAGCAGGCCTTCAATCATGTCGAAGATCTGCGCGGCAAGCGGACCGCGATGGATGCGGTCTTCCACATGCATCATTTCGCGCACGCGCAGAACGATCTGGTCAGCGGCAATTCGCTCGGCGGCCTCGACGGGTCGGCGATGGCGAAGGCCAACAAGAAGCAAGCGGGCGAGGGCTGACCCTTGGCTGACGTGCTCGATACCGCGCTGACGCGGCGCCTCGGCTGCCGCCTGCCCGTGATCCAGACCGCGATGGGCTGGATCGCGACCCCGGCACTCGTCGCGGCGACGAGCAATGGCGGCGCGTTCGGCTTCCTCGCCGGCGCGGTGATGAAGCCCGCGGAGCTCGGGGAGGCGATCGCGCGGCTGAAGGACATGACGCCGCATAATTTCGGGGTGAACTTTCACAGCTTCCAGCCGGGCGCCGCCGAGATTGTCGACATCATCATCGCCAATGCCGACCGGGTGCGGGCGGTGAGTTTCGGGCGCGGGCCCGACGCCAAGATGATCGGCCGCTTCCGCGATGCCGGCATCCTCTGCATCCCCACCGTGGGCGCGGTGAAACATGCCGAAAAAATGGTCCAGCTCGGCTGCGAGATGGTGACCGTGCAGGGTGGCGAGGGCGGGGGACACACCGGCGCCGTGCCGACGACCGTGCTGCTGCCGCAGGTTCTCGACGCGGTGGGCGTACCCGTCGTCGCGGCGGGCGGCTTCGGCGACGGACGCGGCCTCGCGGCGGCGCTTGCTTATGGCGCGTGCGGGATCGCGATGGGGACGCGCTTCCTGATGACGGCCGAAAGCCCTGTGCCGCCCGCACCGAAGGCCGCCTATGTCTGCGCCGGAACCGGCGACATCGCGGTATCGACGAAGGTCGACGGAATTCCGCAGCGCATGATCCTGAACCCGCTCCTCAAGCGGATCGAGGCGTCGGGCCGCATCGCGATGTGGAAGCGCGCGGCCGAGGCCGGCCTCGAGATGAAGCGCCAGACCGGAATGAGCTGGGGCGAAGTGCTGGCTGCGGCGCGCGGCATGACCAGCCACGGCGAGATGCCGCTGGCGCAGGCCATGATGGCAGCCGCCGCGCCGATGATGATCCAGCGCGCGGTCGTCGCTGGCGACGCGGAAAATGGGCTCATGGCCACCGGCGTGGTCGCCGGACGCCTCGCGGATCTTCCGCCCTCGGCCGATCTTCTCCGGTCGATCGAAATCGATGCGCGCGACCGGCTCGCCGCGCTTTGCAGCAAGGACTGACTTCATGGGCATTGAAACCATCATCAAGGACCGCGTCGCGGAGATCGTCTTCGACGTGCCGCCGGTCAACGCGTTCGACAGCGCCACATGGATGTCGATCCCCGACATCGTCACTGCGGCGAGCCGCAATTCCGAGGTCAACTGCATCCTGATCCGCGCCGAAGGCCGCGGCTTTTGCGGCGGGGTCGATATCAAGGAGATGCAGGCGCATCCCGAGCGCATCACGATCCTCAACCGCGGCAATTATCTGACCTTCAAGGCGATCCGCGATGCCGAGATCCCCGTGGTCGTCGCGGCGCACAAGTTCGTGATCGGCGGCGGCATTGGCATTTGCGGCGCGTCGGACACGATCATCGCCGCCGACGATGCCTATTTCTCGCTACCCGAGGTCGACCGCGGCGCGATGGGCGGTGCGAGCCATCTTTCGCGCATGCTGCCGCTCCACAAGGTCCGGGCCGCCTTCTTCACCGGCGGCAATATCCCCGCGGAAGAAGCCTACCGCCTTGGCGCTGTCGAGAAAGTCGTGCCGCGCGACGATCTGGAGGACGAGGCGCGCGCCTTCTGCGCGGTCGTCGCCTCGAAGAGCCGCAAGGCGCTGGTGATCGCGAAAGAGGCGCTGAACGGGCTCGAGGCGCGCGACGTCGACCGCGGCTACCGCTGGGAGCAGGGGTTCACGCTCGAAATGTACATGCATGAGGACTCGCAGAAGAGCCGCGACGCCTTTGTGGAAACCGGGAAGGCGGCGAGTTTCTGATGGATCTCAATTATACCGAAGGGCAGAAGGCCTTCCGGGCCGAAGTGCGCGCCTGGATGGAAGCGCATGTACCGAAGGAGCCGCTCGTCACGCTCGAATGCCGCGAGGGCTTCGACCAGCATGTCGAATGGGAGCGCACGCTCGCGAGCGGCAACTGGGGGATGGTCACCTGGCCCGAGGCTTATGGCGGGCGCGGCGTCGACCTCATCCAGTGGCTGATCTTCGAGGAGGAATATTTCCGCGCCGGCGGCCCCAATCGCGCGAACCAGAATGGCATCTTCCTTCTGGGCCCCACGATCATGGAATTCGGCACCGACGAGCAGAAGGCGCGCTTCCTGCCGCCGATGGCGCGCGGCGAGCTCATCTGGGCGCAGGCCTGGTCCGAACCCGGCGCAGGGTCCGACATGGCGGCGATCCAGTCGCGCGCGGTTCGGGACGGCGACCATTATGTCCTGACAGGCCAGAAGACCTGGTCGAGCCGCGCCGCTTTCGCCGACTGGGGCTTCGGCATCTTCCGGACCGATCCCGAGAGCAAGCGCCACAAGGGGCTGACCTTCATCCTTTTCGATCTCAATACGCCGGGCATCACCCGGCGTCCGATCCGGCAGCTTCATGGCGATACCGGCTTTGCCGAACTCTTCTTCGACGAAGTGCGGGTGCCGGTGGAGAACCGGCTCGCGGGCGAGGGCGAAGGCTGGAATGTCGCAATGGCGACTGCGGGATTCGAACGGGGCCTGATGCTCCGCTCGCCCGGCCGCTTCCAGGCGACGGCGAAGCGTCTCGTCGATCTCTACCGCCAGCATGAGGCCGAGGCCTCGCCCGCGGCGCGCGAAGCGGTGGTCCAGGCGTGGGGCGCGGCGCAAGCCTATGCCTATAACACCTATGCCGTGGCTGCGAAGATCATGGCGGGCGGGAAGATCGGCGCCGAGGCGAGCCTCAACAAGATCTTCTGGTCCGAACTCGATCGCTCGATGCACCGCACGGCGCTGCAACTTCTGGGCGCAGCAGCGGAACTCAAGCGCTTTGCCGATGGCAGCATGAACCAGTGGCTCGAGGGTTATATCTTTTCGCTCTCGGGGCCAATCTATGCCGGTTCGAACGAAGTGCAGCGCAACATTACCGCCGAACGCCTGCTCGGCCTTCCGCGCGTAGGAGCCGGCTGATGGATTTCCGTTTCACCGAAGACCAGCTGATGCTCGCCGACAGCGTTCGCGATTATCTCACCGGAACGCACGGGCCGGAGGTGCTGCGGCGCCTCGATGCCGAGGGCGCGCGCGATCCTGCCATCTGGAACGGCCTCGTCGAGATGGGTCTTACCGGGCTTCTCGTTCCCGAGGACCAGGGCGGGCTCGGGATGGGCCTCGTCGACGCGGTGCTGATCGCGGCCGAATGCGGCCGTGCCTGCGTCGCCGAGCCGCTCGTCGACACGGCGTTCGTCGGTGTGCCGTGGCTTGCCGAGATTTGCGATACGGCCGATTTCTCCGCCGTGCTCACCGGTGACCGCAAGATCGCGATCCCGCACAGCATCAATCCCTGGGTTGCCGACGCCGACGGCGAGCCGCTCGAAAGCGTCGATCCGCTGCGCAAGCTCGCCCGGGGCAGCGGCGAGGATGATCCCTATCTTCTCGATCTCGGGGCCTTGATGAGCGCCGCGCAGCTGGTCGGCATCGCCGGTGCGATGCTCGAGCAGGCGACCGAATATGCGAAGATCCGCACCCAGTTCGGCCAGCCGATCGGCGCCTTCCAGGCCATCAAGCACCAGCTTGCGAGCTGCTCGGTCGCGATCGAGTTCGCGAAGCCCGTCGTGTGGCGCGCCGCGGATGCGCTGGACAACCGCCTTGCGAGCGCTCCGGTCCATGTCAGTCACGCGAAGGTCGCGGCCACTGACGCGGCGATGCTCACGGCTGAGACCGCGATCCAGGTCCATGGCGCGATGGGCTACACCTATGAGGTCGATCTCCATTTCTGGATGAAGCGCGCCTGGGCGCTCGCCGGCGCCTGGGGATCGCGGGCCTTCCACCTCGCGCGCGTCGACGCCGCCGTCCTTGGCGGCGCGCATCCCGTCGGCCCGGCCCACACATTCGATTGAAGGAAGACAGAATGAGCGAAGCATATATCGTCGACGCGATCCGCACCCCGACGGGCAAGAAAAAGGGCAGTCTTGCCGAGTGGCACTCGGCCGATCTCGGTGCGCTCCCGATCAAGGCGCTCATCGAGCGGACCGGTATCGACCCGCTGGCGGTAGACGATGTCGTCTGGGGCTGCGTCGACGCCGTCGGCTCGCAGGCGGGCAACATCGGGCGGAGCTGTTGGCTGGCGGCCGGGCTTCCCGAGGCGGTTCCCGGCGTCACGATCGACCGCCAGTGCGGCTCGTCCCAGCAGGCAGTCCATTTCGCCGCCCAGGGCGTACTCAGTGGAACGCAGGATCTCGTCGTCGCGGGCGGCGTCCAGAATATGAACGCCATTCCGATTTCCGCGGCGATGTATGCGGGGCAGGCCTATGGCTTCGACACGCCATTCTCGACGTCGCCGGCGTGGAACGCGCGTTACGGCGGCGAGGAAGTCAACCAGATCTACGCGGCCGAGAAGATTGCGGCGAACTGGGACATCAGCCGCGAAGACATGGAAGAATTCGCCTTTCATTCGAACGCCCGCGCCGGGCGCGCGATCGACGAGGGCCGGTTCGATCGCGAAATTCTTCCCGTCGGCGACTTCAGGATGGACGAGACCGTTCGCCGCGGGACGACGCGCGAAGGGCTCGCCGGCCTCCGGACCGTTCGCGAAGGCGGGATCATCACGGCTGGGGTATCGAGCCAGATCTCGGATGGTGCCGCCGCGCTGCTGATCGCGAGCGAGCAGGCGGTCAAAGACCATGGCCTCAAGCCGAGGGCGCGCATTCACCACCTGACGGTCCGCGGCGACAGCCCGATCTTCATGCTCACCGCGCCGATCCCGGCGACGCGTCATGCGCTTCAGAAGACCGGGCTCAAGCTCTCGGACATCGACCTCGTGGAAATCAATGAGGCCTTTGCGAGCGTCGTGCTCGCCTGGGCGAAGGAGCTCGATGCCGACCTCGACAAGGTCAATGTCAACGGCGGCGCGATCGCGCTCGGCCATCCGCTCGGCGCGACGGGTGCCAAGCTCATGACGACGCTGCTCCACGAACTCGAGCGCACCGGCGGCCGCTACGGTCTGCAGACCATGTGCGAGGGTGGCGGTCTCGCCAACGTCACCATCATCGAAAGGCTGTAAGATGGGCATTTGCGAAGGACGGACCGTCATCATTACCGGCGCTGCGCGCGGCCTGGGACGCGCCTATGCGCTCGCGTTTGCCGCCGAGGGTGCCAATGTCGTCGTCAACGACATCGGGGCCTCGCTCGGCGGAGAGGGACGCGACACCAGCGCAGCCGACGGCGTCGTCGCCGAGATCGTCGCGGCTGGCGGCCAGGCGGTCGCCAATTATGAAGACATTACCGACTGGGACGCGGCGAAGCGGATCGTCGATGCAGCGGTCGCCGCGTTCGGCGACCTGCATGTCGTGGTCAACAACGCCGGCATCGTGCGCGACCGCATGTTCGTCTCGGCGACGCTCGACGAATGGGACGCGACGATGCATGTCCATCTGCGCGGCCATTTCTGCGTCGCGCGCCATGCGGTCGACTATTGGCGCGGCAAGCAGAAGGCGGGCATCAACCCCGACGCGCGCATCATCAACACCACCTCGGGCGCGGGCCTTCAGGGCAGCATCGCGCAGGCCGCCTATTCGACGGCGAAAGGCGGCATCGCCGCGCTCACGCTCGTCCAGGCGGCGGAGCTCGGGCGGTACGGCATCACCGCGAACGCCCTTGCCCCGGCGGCGCGCACGCGCATGACCGAACAGGCTTTCGCAGAGAAGATGGCGACCGAGACCGCGGCGTTCGACGCCATGGACCCGGCCAATGTCGCTCCGACCGTGGTCTGGCTCGGAAGCGGTGCCAGTGCGCATGTGACGGGCTGCGTCTTCGAACTCGAAGGCGGCAAGATCATGCTCGAGGACGGCTGGCGCGAAGGCCCTTATGTCGATCCCGGCGCCCGGTGGGAGCCGTCCGACGTCGGGGGCGCGGTCGACACGCTGCTGGCGGCACGCGTCGCGCCCCGGAAGGTCTGGGGCAGCGCCTGACATGGAATTCGCGCTCACCGACGAACAGCAGATGATCGCGGAGACGGCGCAGGCCTTCTTCGGCGAGCGAGCTTCGAGCGAGGCGACCCGCGAGGCGATGGAGCGCGGTGGTTTCGACCGTCCGCTCTGGACGGGCTTCTCGACCGAGATGGGGCTTGCCGGACTTGCGCTTCCCGAAGCCTATGGCGGTGCCGGTCTCGGGATGATCGAACTTGCATGTGTCGCGGAAGCTGCGGGCGCGCAGGTTGCCGCCATTCCGCTTCCCGGCCTCGCGATGGTGAGCGCAGCCTTGCTGGCGGGCGGAAGCGAAGAGCAGAAAGCCGAATGGCTTCCGCGGTTGGCCGAAGGCAGCGTCGTCCCGGCCTGCGCGGCCGAATTCGTTCGCGAGGGGAGCGGCGATCTGCTGTCGGGCGAGAGCCGTTTTGTCGCCTATGGCGCGCATGGCGATCTGCTTCTCCTGCTCGGGCAGGCGAACGCATGGATCGTCGACCCCGGTGCGCCGGGCGTCGAGATCGAGACCTTCCTCACCATGGACCAGACGCGGCCGCTCGCCGCGCTGAAGCTTGCGGGGGTCAGGGCCGACCGGCTGGCCGACGGAGCGGCGGGCCGGGCCGCCGCGCTGCGGGCCGGATGGATCACGCTTGCCGCCGAGGCCCTTGGCGGCGCGCAGGCCGCGATCGACCGCACCGTTGCCTATTCGCTCGAGCGCAAGCAGTTCGGGCGCGCGATCGGATCGTTCCAGGCCTATAAGCACCGCCTCGCCGACCGGGTGGTCGACATTGAACAGGCGCGCTCGGCGGTCTATTGGGCAGCCTGCGCGCTCGACGAGGGGAGCGACGAGGCTGCGATCGCCGTCCATGCCGCCAAAAGCTTCGCCGCCGACACCTTCTTTCGCTGTGCTTCGGACATGATCCAGCTTCACGGGGGCGTCGGCTTCACCTGGGAGCATGACGCGCATCTCTTTTTCAAACGCGCGCGCGCCATCCAGTCGGCGCTCGGGAGCGGCGCTTGGCACCGCGAACAGGTCGCGTCGCTTGTACTTGGAGAAGCGGCATGAGGCTCGGCTTTTCAGCGGAGGAAGAGGCGTTCCGCGCCGAATGCGCCGCATGGCTCGAAGGCCAGATGGCGGGCGAGTTCGCGGACATCCGCGGCATCACCAATCTCGTCGACAAGGCGGAGCGCCGGCGCGAATGGGAGCAGCAGCTCGCCCGGCACGGCTGGTCGTGCATCGGGTGGCCGAAGGCCTGGGGCGGTCGCGACGCGACGCTCACCGAGCAGGTGATATTCGCGGAGGAATATGCACGCGCCGGGGCGCCCAACCGGATCAATCATATCGGCGTCGAGCTGGCCGGCCCGACCATCCTCGCCTTTGGCACAGAGGAGCAGAAGCAGCGCTTCCTCCCAGGCATAGCGGCGGGCACGAGCATATGGTGCCAGGGTTATTCAGAGCCTGGCGCAGGGTCCGATCTTGCCGCTGTGCGTACCAAGGCGCGGCTCGACGACGGCGAATGGATCGTCGACGGGCAGAAGATATGGACGAGCCTTGCGCAATTTTCCGACTGGATCTTCGTCGTTGCGCGGAGCGAGCCTGGCACCAAGGGGCCGAAGGGCCTGACCTTCCTGATGATGGAGCTCGATCAGCCGGGTATCGAGATCCGGCCGATCCGGCAGATCAACGGCGAGGCCGAGTTCAACGAGACCTTCTTCACCGAGGCCCGCTGTCCGGCCGACAGCCTGATCGGCGCCCCGGGCGAGGGCTGGAAGATCGCGATGGGCCTGCTCGCCTTCGAGCGCGGCGTCTCGACGCTCGCCCAGCAGATGCAGTTTCGCAACGAGCTCGACGCGATCATCGCCGCGGCGCGGGCGAACGGGGCCGCGGCCGATCCGCTGATCCGCCAGCGCATCGCCGAAGCCGAGATCGGGCTACGGCTCATGCGCTATGGCGCGCTGCGCATGCTTTCGGGAGGAGAAGGCGGTGCGACGGGCGGAGCCGCGCTCACCTACAAGATCCAGTGGTCCACCTGGCGCCGCTCGCTCGGCGAGCTCGCCATGGATGTGCTCGGACAGGCTGGCGAGCTGGCGGCCGGTGAAGACTATGTCTTCCCGATGCTGCCCAACCTGTTCCTCTACGCCCGTGCCGACACGATCTACGGCGGCACCAACCAGATCCAGCGCAACATCATCGCCGAACGCGGCCTTGGGCTTCCGCGCGAACCGAGGGGAGACATATGACCAGCATTCCAGCCTATCCCGAGCCGCGCGGGCTGCTGAAGGGAAAAACGGTCGTCGTGACCGCCGCCGCCGGCACCGGCATCGGTTTTTCCGCCGCGAAGCGCGCCGCCGAGGAGGGCGCCACTGTCCTGATCAGCGACTTCCATGAGCGGCGTCTCGGTGAGGCGGCCGAGCGCATCGGCGACGAAACCGGCGTGAAGCCCGCGACCTTCGTCTGCGACGTGACGCAGCAGGACCAGGTCGACGCGCTTCATGCGGCAAGCCTCTCCACGCTCGGTGCCGTCGACGTGCTCATCAACAATGCCGGGCTTGGAGGCGAGGTCCCGGTCGTCGACATGACGGACGAGCAATGGTCGCGCGTGATCGACGTGACGCTGAACAGCGTCTTCCGGATGAGCCGCGCCTTCCTTCCCTCGATGTATGCGCGAAAGACCGGCGTCGTCGTGAACAACGCCTCGGTCCTCGGCTGGCGCGCGCAGAAGGGTCAGGCGCATTATGCCGCGGCGAAGGCAGGGGTGATGGCCTTCACCCGCTGTTCGGCTGTCGAGGCGGCCGAGCATGGCGTCCGGATCAACGCGGTCGCGCCGTCGATCGCAATGCACGCCTTCCTCGCCAAGGTGACGACCGACGACCTGCTTGCGAAGCTCTCGGCGCAGGAAGCCTTCGGACGGCCTGCGGAAGTCTGGGAAGTCGCCAATGTGATGATCTTCCTCGCATCCGATCTCTCCTCCTACATGACCGGGGAAATTCTCTCGGTCTCCAGCCAGCGAGCCTGATATGCCGAAGATATTCGAGACCCCGGCGAGCCTGGTCGGAAGCGAGGGCACGCTCCTCGGCCCCACCGAATGGCTCGCGATCGAACAGGACCGGGTCGATGGTTTCGCCGAGGTGACCGGCGATCACCAGTGGATCCATGTCGATGTCGAGCGCGCCAAGGACGGCCCGTTCGGCGGCACGATCGCGCATGGCTATCTGACGATGAGCCTTGCCAGCCTGTTCCTGCCCGAACTCATCGACGTTCGCGGCTTCTCGCACGCGGTGAATGTCGGCACCGACCGCCTTCGCTTTCTCAACCCGGTGCGGGTCGGCTCGCGCATTCGCGGGACCGGCGAGATCGTGAAGGTCGAGGAAGCCAAGGGCGGCATCCAGTCGGTGCTGCGCATCACGGTCGAGATCGAGGGCGAGGACAAGCCCGCCTGCGTCGTCGACACGATCAGCCGCTATTATCCGGAGTAAGCCGATGCCGACCCCAGAGGAAATGACCGCGGTGGTTCACGCGTATGTCGATGGTTTCGCGCGCGAAGATGCCGCATCGGTGATCGCACTCTTCGCGAGCCACGCGGTGGTGAAGGATCCCGTCGACAGCCCCTCGAAGACAGGGCGATCCGAGTTCGCGCCCTTTTTCGAGCAGACCGTCGGAAGCGGCGCCAAGCTGACCCTCGATGGCCCGCTACGCTTCGGCACCGACCATGTTGCCTTTCCCTTCCACGTCAATCTCGAGTGGGAAGGCAAAGCCATGCGGATCGACGTGATCGACGTCTTTCATTTCAACAAGTCCGGAAAGATCAGCCGGATGGAAGCCTATTTCGGCCCGACGAATTTCGTCCCGGCCTGACCCAGGAGATGAGCATGCGTGACGCAGCAATTGTCGCTACCGCCCGAACCGCAATCGGCAAGGCCTATCGCGGCGCATTCAACGATACCGAGGCTCCGGTGCTCACCGCGCATGTGGTGAACGCGGTTCTCGACCGGTCGGGGGTCGATCCGGCGCGGGTCGACGATGTCTATCTCGGCGTCGGCAACCAGTGGAACACCCAGAGCTATAATCTTGGCCGGCTGAGCGTGCATGCCTCGCGGCTTCCGAACAGCGTCGCGGGCTTTTCGCTCGACCGCAAATGCTCGTCGGGGCTCAACGCGGTTGCGCTCGCGGCGCGTTCGATCCGCTGCGACGAGGTCGATCTCGCCATCGCGGGCGGAGCGGAGTCGGTGTCGCTGACGATCGGCAAGTTCGCGCCGAGCTATCGCAATCGGTCCGAGGCGGTCATCGCGGCCGATCCCTACGCCTATATGACGATGATCGAGACCGCAGAGATCGTCGCCGATCGCTACGGGGTGAGCCGCGAGGACCAGGATGCATTCGCGGCGCTCAGCCAGCAGCGCGCAGGCGCGGCGCAAGCGGCCGGCCGGTTCGATGACGAAATCGTGCCGATCACGGTCCGCAAGCTGCTGCGTGACAAGGAAGGCAATGAGACCGGTCATGAAGAGGTCGCGCTTGCCGCGGACGAGGGCGTGCGCGGCGACACGACGGCCGAAGGCCTTGCCCAGCTGAAGCCGGTCTTCAAGGACGGGATGCAGATCAAGGAAGGGCGTCACATCACCGCGGGCAATGCCTCGCAGCTTTCCGATGGCGCCTCGGCGCAGCTCGTCATGGATCTCGATATGGCGCAGAAGGAGGGCCTTCCGGTGCTCGGCGTCTATCGCGGTTTCCAGGTCGCGGGGTGCGAGCCCGATGAGATGGGTATTGGACCCGTCCTCGCCATTCCCAAGCTCCTGCAGCGCGCGGGACTTTCGATCGGCGACATCGGCCTGTTCGAAATCAACGAAGCCTTCGCCAGCCAGGCGATCTATTGCCAGCGCAAGCTCGGCATCGATCCCGAAATTCTCAACGTGAACGGCGGGGGTATCGCGCTTGGTCACCCCTTCGGCATGACGGGAAGCCGTCTCGTCGGGCATGCGCTCATCGAGGGCAAGCGGCGCGGCGCGAAATATGTCGTCGTCTCGATGTGCGTGGCTGGCGGCATGGGCGCGGCCGGGTTGTTCGAGGTCGCCTGACATGCTGTCTCCGCTCCCTCTGACCATACCCCATGCCGCGGCCGCGGCGTCGGACCGCTGGGGCGATTTGCCCGCGGTGATCGAGGATGGCGATGTCTGGAGTTTCGCGGAGCTCTGGGCGCGCAGCCGTGCCGTCGCATCGGCGCTAATCGGTCGCGGGGTGGGCAAGGGAGACCGCGTCGCGATTTGGGCGCCGAACAGCCGCGAATGGATCGTGGCTGCCATCGCCGCGATGAGCTGCGGTGCCGCGGTGGTGACGCTCAATACACGGCTCAAGGGCCGGGAGGCCGGCGACATCCTGCGGCGTAGCCGCGTGCGCCTGCTGTTCACGGTCAGGGAATTTCTCGGCATAGACTATCGGGCGCTCATCGCGGACGAGAGCCTCCCCGCGCTCGAGGAGACAATCCTCTTAGACGAGGGGCTTCAGGCATTTGCGGCAAGCGGCGATGGACCCGGTGACGACGCAGTCGACGCGGCGATGGCTACGATCGACGCCGAAACCATCTCCGATATCCTGTTCACCAGCGGGACGACCGGGGCGCCGAAGGGCGTGCTGATGACGCACGGCCGGGTGCTGCCGCAATGCGCGGTGTGGATCGAGAATACAGGTCTCGGCGAAGGCGAACGCTATCTCATCGCCAATCCCTTCTTCCACAGTTTCGGGATGAAAGTGGGCTGGGTTGCCTGCCTTCTCGTCGGCGCCGTCGCGGTTCCGATGCGCCAGTTCGGGGTCGAGGAGGCCATTGCGATCATCGAGCGCGAGAGGATCAGCTTCCTCCCCGGGCCCCCGACGATCTTCCAGATGTTGCTCGCACGCCATGAGCAGCGGCCCTTCGATGTCTCGTCGCTTCGCGGCGGGACGACGGGGGCCGCGACCGTTCCCCCGGTGCTCGTCGAGCGGATCCGGACCATCCTCGGAATGCCCGACATCATTACCGCCTATGGCATGACCGAATGCGTCAACATCACGGGCTGCCGGCGAGGCGACCCGGTCGAACTGATCGCGAACAGCTGCGGCGCCCCGATCCCCGGCAACGAAGTGATCATCGCCGATGAGGGCGGCCGCGAGCTTGCGCGCGGCACGGCCGGCGAAATCCTCGTGCGGGGCCAGGGCGTGATGCTAGGCTATCTCGACGACCCCGAGGCGACGGCAGAAGCGATCGACGGCGCGGGCTGGCTCCACACTGGCGATATCGGCACGATGGACGCTGATGGCTATGTCAGGATCACCGACCGCAAGAAGGATCTGTATATTTCGGGCGGCTTCAACGTCTATCCGGCGGAGGTCGAGAAGCTGCTCGCCCAGCATCCCGGAGTTGCGATGGTCGCGGTGATCGGCGTTGCCGACGAGCGGATGGGCGAGGTGGGCAAGGCCTTCATCGTCGCCCGGCCCGGCGCCGAGCTGTCCGATGCGGCGCTCGGCGGCTGGTGCCGCGAGAATATGGCCAATTACAAGGTTCCGCGAAGTTTCGAGATCGTGACCAGTCTGCCGACAAACGCATCGGGCAAGGTCTTGAAAACCGAGTTGCGGGCGACTGCCGGCTAGGGCGCCAAGGTTACAGGAGAGAAGGGCGGCATGACGACGGATAGCGGTAGCGGCAGCGCCGATACGAACGCTGGAACCATGTCGGTCCGCGAGGGCTATGCGTTCGATGAAGGACGCCTAGCCGAATGGATGCGCGGGAATGTCGCCGACTATTCGGGGCCGCTGCAGGTCGAGCAGTTTCGCGGCGGACAGTCGAACCCGACCTACAAGCTGATCACGCCCGGTCGCTCCTATGTGCTGCGGCGCAAGCCCCCCGGCGACCTGGTGCCGGGCGCGCACGCGGTCGAGCGAGAGGCACGCGTTCTGCAGCGTCTCGGCGAGACGGGGTTTCCGGTCGCCCATGTCTATGGTCTCTGCACCGACGACGCGGTGATCGGGACCTGGTTCTACGTCATGGAACATGTCGAGGGCCGGATATTCTGGGATGCGACCTTTCCCGATGTCGGCCGCGAGGAGCGGCCCGCCTATTTTTACGCCATGAGCGAAACGCTCGCCCGTCTGCACGCGATCGATCCCGAGGCGGTGGGTCTTGGCGACTTTGGCAAGCCCGGCAATTATTTCGCGCGCCAGATAGGCCGCTGGACCAAACAATATCTCGGTGACGAGGCGGCGGGGCGCAATCCCGACATGGATGCGCTCATCGAGTGGCTGCCGGCGCATATCCCGGCGGGCGACGAGACGCGCATCATCCATGGCGACTTTCGCTGCGACAATATGTTCTTCGACCCGGAGCGTCCCGAAATCCGCGCGGTGCTCGACTGGGAGCTTTCGACCCTCGGACATCCGCTTGCGGACTTCGCCTATAGCGCGATGATGTACCGGATGCCGCCCGATATTGTGGCCGGGCTCGCGGGCGCCGATCTTGCGGCACTCAATATCCCCTCCGAGGATCAATATATTGCGCGCTACTGCGCTGCGGCGGGTCGGTCCGATATCGCGGACTATGAGTTCTACATTGCCTTCAACCTCTTTCGCCTCGCCGCAATCTTCCACGGCATCAAGGGAAGGGTGATCCGCGGAACCGCCGCGAGCAGCGAAGCGCCCCGGCGCGCTGCCTCCTTCCCGCTTCTCGCGCGCATGGCGCGTGACGCGGCGCGCTCGGTTGGCGGCTGACGAGACGAGGCACAGGATCCAGAATATCAAAGGGAGAGCGTCATGACGGTACAATCGAGCATCTCTGCGACGGAGGGGCCTATCCCGACGCGCGACATCGAGCAGGGCAAGCGCAACCTCGATGCCTATGGATTTACCGTGCACGAAGATCTTCTTACCCCTGACGAGGTGTCGCAACTGCGCGATCGCCTGTGCGAGCAGGCCGAGTTGGAGTGCGAGGAAGGCGTCGCAACATATCGGCTGGCGGAGCGGGTCGATGGCGCGATCGCCGATCGCAAACTCGGAAAACCGCCCGCTGGCGCTTCGATCGCATGGCAGGGCGTCCTGGCGCTCGTGAACAAGGGAAGGGACTTCATCGATCTCGCCATGCACCCCGTTGTGCACGAATATGGACGGCATATTCTCGGGGGAACGCCCTATTATATGGCGCAATCGACGGGTCTTGTCGTGCGCAAGGGATCGGGCGGACAGGTGATGCACATCGATCACCAGCCGATCCCCTTCCAGATTCCGGTTCCGATTTATTTTCACGCCATGGTCGCGCTGAGCGATTTCGAGGGCGACATGGGCGCGACCCAGGTCGTTCCCGGAAGCCATTTGTCGGGACGCGCGCCCGGTATCGCGATAAACCCCGAGACCGGGAAGGCCGAGACGCTCGAGACCGTCGATACGGTGCCAGCCGTCTGCCGTGCGGGTTCGGCGATCATCTTCGAAAGCCGCCTTTGGCATTTCCAGGGGACGGCGACGTCCGACAAGACGCGCCTCTCGATCCTGAATGGCTATTGCATGCACTTCATTCGCGCGCAGGACGATTACGTCGCCTCGCTTCATGACGATGTCTATCAGGAACTCAGCGAGGAAGAACGGCGCATGCTCGGCTTCGAAGTCGTCACCGAATATACGGGGCGCTACTATCCGCGCTATGCTGGCGACGAGCGCAGCAACACGAACGCACGCTATCCCTTCATCCCCGAATTGCGACGCGGCGGCTCGAAACATGCCCGGCCGTTCGAGGGAATGGGATCAAACGAGCATTAAGGAGCGCCTTGGCTCGTCACCAGCTGCAGCGTTTCGCGGGCCGGCTTTTCTGACAAGGTTTCGAGCAAGGCGGCAAACAGGCCCTTGTCGATCCTGCCGCTTTGCTGATCATGCGCCTCGGCGGATAACCAGCTCTCCTCGAAACGATAGGAACAAGGCCGGGAGAGATTGTCCAGCAGTCTCGTCCCGGCAAGCCCGTCGAGCGTGTCGAGAGCCTGTTGCAACCGGCCGATCGCCGCGAGGAAAGCCTCGTGCCGATCGGCCCGGTGCGTGAGATCATAGGCGTAGACAATCATCGGCTGAAACGCAGGTCAGGCCGCTGCCTGTTCGATGTCGATCATCACCTTGACGGCCTCGGGCGTCCCTTGTGCCTCGAACGCATCGCTGACCTCGCCGAGCGGAAAATGGTGCGAGATAAGGATATTCCTGTCGACGGTGCCGCTGCGCATCAGTTCGAGCGATTCTGCGAGTTCTTCGGCCGCGTAGCCGTTCGATCCCATGATCACCGGCTCCTTCTTGATCACATAGCCGAAGTCGATCGACATGCGGTCTTCATATCCGCCGAAGCAGATGATCCGGCCCCCGCGATTGGCAAGGCAGTGCAGTGCGATCTCGAGCGGCGGCGGACCCGGAATATGCTTGATATAGCCCGCGCAGTCGAAGACCACCGCGATATTGGCGGACTCGCCGCGATAGTCATTCTCACGTCCGCATAGGCGCGCCGCTTCCTCGAAGATATCGTGCTTTTTCGGGTTAATGCCGTCGGTCGCACCCACCGTCTTTGCCATGTCGAGCCTGCGGTCATGGATGTCGACGGCGATGATCTTGCCGATATCCGGCACCTTGGTGCGCAGCGCCTGGATGACGCCGAGCCCGATGATGCCGACGCCGATCACCATGACATTCTCGCCCGGAGCGACCGCCGCCTTGCGCACCATCTGGAGCCCGTCGGCCATCGGTTCGGTCGTCGCGGCTTCGGCGAAGCTAACCCCTTCGGGGATGCGGACGAGCTGGAAAGGGTTGACCGGAACTGTGACGAATTCAGCCATCCCTCCGCCATAGCCGGTGACGCCGACGACGGCCTCGCCGACGTCCCATCCCTCGACGCCCTCGCCAAGCTCCGCGATACGGCCCGAAAATTCATGACCGGGTACGTCATAACCTTCGGGTGTGCTCCGCACGAGGCTCTCTCGGTAGCTGTCGTTGCGATACATGTGGAGATCCGACCCGCAGATTCCGCAGGCCTCGACGGCGACAAGCACTTCGCCGGCCCCGGGAGCCGGACGCGTCGCGTCGTCGCGCGCCTCGATGCGGCCGGGCTCGATGTAATTGGCTGAAAGCATCTTCTTTCTCCTCTCTGTGCGAGCCTAGCGGCTTGCGACCGCAGCTTCGACCTGCTGCGGCGCTGTGGCCGCGTGCTTCTCGAACGCCCGCTTGGTTGCGCTGGTGATGGTCTCGATGAAGCCGTCGCGGTTGGCGCGCGCCCAGTCGAAGGACTCCTGTCTCAGACGGTTCTCGCCGTTGATCGCCGGCAGAACATAGCGCCCGATCATCTCCATCGAACGCTTTTTGTCCGCCGTATCGGCCCAATTCTTGTCGAGGACGAGCAGGCAGCCGAAATCCGGCACCTTGAGCTCTAGACGGCGTACCTGTTCGATCGCATCGTCGGGTGTTCCGACGACGATCTGGTGGGTTTCGATCAGTTCCTCGAGCGTCTTGTGCGCGGGTGATTCCTTCAACTGCTCGGACTGGTTCTTGATGTAGAGGAGATAGCGTTCATAGCCTTCGCGAACCTGGTCCATCGCCTTGTCGCGCGTCTCGGCGACATGGATGTCGGTCGCGCAACGGATGCCGCTGGGATCCATCGAACGCCCGTCACGCGCGGCCGCTTCGCAGGCGATTTTCCAGTTTGTCGACAGCGCGTCGAAACCGCCCATGACCGTCGACGCGAGGCAGAGCATACCTGCGGAATATTTTGCCGCCAGCGTGCCGCCGTTCGGCGAAAAGGTGCTTGCGACGCAGACTTCGAGATCGCGCTGATAAGGCAGGATCTGGCAATGGGCGTCGCGCAGGTCGTACCAGCCCTCATAATGTTCGGTAATCCATTCGCCGCGCAGCAGCCGTGTTACCACCGACAGGCCGACGTCGAGCTTGTCGCGCGACTCCTTCGCGTCGAGACCGATCATGTGCGCGTCGCTCACCAGAAGTCCCGGGCCAGCGCCGAAGATAGCGCGTCCGAACGACAACTGATCGATCTGCGCGATGCGGTTCGCGGTCATCAGCGGGTTGTGATAGGGCAGGGACGCGACGCCGGTGCCCAACTTGATCCGCTTCGTCCGCTGCGCGGCGGCGGCAATCATGAGCTCGGGCGAGGCGCTGATCTCATAGCCTCCCGAATGATGCTCTCCGAACCAGAATTCTTCGAAACCGATCTCATCGGCATAGCGCGCGAGCTCCAGATCGCGTTCGAGCGCCAGCGTCGGACTTTCATCCAACGGATGGAAAGGAGCGAGGAAAACCCCCGCACGAAGCTTCACCTTGCGCATGATTCGTCTCCCGTCTATTTATATTACGTTACGCATCGTAACGAAATGACGGGGCGCGCGCAAGCCCTTGTGCGTGGAACCGCGGAAGGTAGAATGATCGTGCAGACGTTGGAGAAGAGGGGAGCGGACATCGCTGGAACGAAGCGCGCGCCGGGGAGGAAGCCGGCTGCCGGGCGACCGCGCAACGAGGAGATCGGCGATCAGATCCTGAGCGCCGCGCGGGCGCTGCTTGCCGAGAGCGGTTATGATGCGCTCACGTTTGAGGCGATAGGCAGCCGGACCGGGATCGGACGGCCAACCATCTATCGCCGCTGGCCAAGCAAAGTGCATCTTGTGGCCGAGATTGCCTATGGACCCGATGGTGAAGATTTGAGGGAAACCGGCGGGGATCTCTTGTCGCAGCTCCTTTCGCTCGTGCGGCAGGTCGCGCAGAATTATTACAAGCCTGAGGTGGTGGCAGCGACCGCAGGTCTCAACAGCGCCTTTCAATACGAACCGGCTCTTCGCGAGGAACTGCATAAACCGGCTGAAGCGGGTGCGCGGCGCCAATTGGCCGGTATTGTCGACCGCCTGAAGGCGCGGGGAGAAATTGTCCTTGATGCTGATCCGGATCTTCTCTTTGACATGATTATCGGAGCCGTGACGTTTCGCCTCATCTTCAGCTCCTTCGATCGGGAGGACGATTTTGAAGCGGCGCTTGCGCAAAAGCTTCACCGGGCTTTCAAGGTAATCTGAACGCGCCTGGGCCTGAAGGTGGCCGAACTGGCGCCATCATTTTCGCGATCAGCGATCAGCGATCAGGGTCGAGGTCACCGTGCGGAAGTGTTGCAGGGAGCGAGGGATAGGCCGGCCCGCCGCGCGCGCGCGGGATCAGGCGCTGGCCCTGATTGACCGGAAATCCCCAGTTGGTTTCGCGCTGCGCCACGAAGAGCGTATACCATTGCTTCTCCTCGCTCTTGGCGCCCTGGTCGATGCGATGCAGCGTGCGCACCTGGCGAACGAGGTTGCGCATATGACCCTCGAGTTGCCGGATGGAGGATTTCGTCAGCCGCACGGATTCATATCCGAAAAACTCCTCGGTGTTGGCGAAATCCATCGCGACGAAATTCTTGCGGATATCGTTCTCGATCGTCCGGCGGATCGGGCCGCCGGGCCTCCATTCAACGTGGCGCGTCCCCCGGATCCGGACGCGATTGCCGGGCAGCAGTTCGATGAGCTTCAGGCGGTCGAGACGGGCAAGCAGCCGGACGACCGTCGGCTCGTCGATCGCATATTCCTCCATGATCTCTGGAACGGTCATCCCGCTGTAGAGTAGCAACCGCATCAGCGCGAGCGCATAGTCGGCGGCCAGTTCGGTCTCCTGCTGCAGTTCGAGATCGAGCGCGTCGCCGCTGTCGTCCGCCTTGGCAATTTCTGCGAGTTCGAGAAGGCCCAGGCCAAGACAGGCCCCGATATCCTCAAGCGTCTCGACCGGCACACGCTCGGAATTGAGGTAGCGCTTCACGGTCATGACGCTGACACCGAGCTGGTCGGCGATATCCTTGTAGCGCATGCCCCGGATCCGGATCTGCTGCTTGAGGACGGTCTTCAGAAGCCTGCTCTGGCGGTGGCGGCGCGCTTCCAAGTCGGCGCCGCGAGCGTGGGCCTCGCCTGGTGCCGAGCGCGACTCCGAGACCGGACCGGCGGTGTCTTCATCGTTCATAGTCTCTCCCGACCATGCGCCCGGCAGCGCTTTCATGGTCCGTTGCTTCGTGCGGTCCTTCGCGAGCGCACTTTTATGTCGCATGGCCTATATCGCATATGCCATCCGGGTAACAGTTATTGTTACCTGAGGTGTCAGGAGAGTGAAGCGGGCGCAGATTATGAAGCTGAATCGCGCCATTGCGCTTGCCGTGAGCGCGTAAAATCCGGACCTTCCCTCCAGCACCCGGCGAGGTGCACAGGAGAGGAAAGCCGACGTGCTCACCAATATCTATGTCATCGACTATGTCCTGAAGGATCTCGAAGGAGCCAAGGACCGGCTCGACCGGATTTTCGGAACCGAACCTCTGTGGATCCACCCCGACATGACGCCGGGGCAGTCGATCACCGCCATGTATTATCAGCTCCCAGGGAACGGCGAGATGTCGCATGCGCTCGGCTTGTTCCAGGAAGGCGGAGACTCGATCCGGGTTCCCGAGGACCGTATCTTCCTCATCGGGGTCATGTGCGACAACCTTCCCGCGACCATGGCAGAGCTCCGCGGCCGCGGCCTCGAATTCGCTCACCCCGAGCCGCAGACTTATGCCGTCGGCGAGAGCAACACCCTCGGCACGCTTCACGGGCTCGAAGTCTTCATCGCGTGCCATGTTCCAGGTGGTGAAAAGAAAGCGCGCGAAATGATGTTCACGCGCGACGGCTCATCCGATTTTGGCGACGAGACGCAGGGCGGCCTCTTCCGCGGCATCGGCGGGATCGATCTCGTCGTCGCCGACCTCGAAGCGGCGCGCGAGACCTATGCGAAGGTCTTCGGGTCCGACGCGGTCGATACCACCGCGCGCTCGGCCGAACCCGGTCTTCGCTCGGTTCACTTCAAGGCGCCGGGCAACGGCTGGGGCGTTCGCGAGGTGGGCCTCTATGCGCTTGCCGATGGCGAGACGCGCGGTCGCCTCGCCGAACGGCTCTCCTCGATCATCGCGAGCCGCGGCGAGGGCGTGTTCCGTCTCGACATGCTCATGAGTGATCTGGACGCGGCACGGGCGCTGCTTGCCGGCCGCGGGATCGATCTTCCCGCGGGGCCGTCGCCGATACTCGAAGACATCAATGGCGCAGACCTGCGCTTCGTCGCCGATGCGGCGCCGGCACGGTCCTGAGCTTTTCCAGGAAGGATAGACGCATGGTTCGACAAACACGGGTCGCACGCGAGGATTCGATCTTCGCGCAGCACCGCAAGCAGCCCCTGATGCTGGGCATTTTCGCCACCAACGGCACCGGCTCGGGCGGTATCCACACCGTGCCATCCTCCTATGAAGTGACCTGGGACCATAGTCTCGCTATTGCGCAGCTCGCAGACCGCCTCGGCTTCGAACTCTTCATGCCCGTGTCGCGCTGGAGAGGATTCGGCGGCGAGAGCAATTTTGCCGGCGAGACCTATGAAACACTGACCTACATGGCGGCGATCGCAGCGGTCACCGAACGGCTGATGACCATCACCACGATCCATCTGCCGATGGTGAACCCGGTGTTCGCGGCGAAGGCGGTTGCGACCATCGATCATGTGTCGCGCGGCCGGGGCGGCATCAATATGGTGATGGGCTGGTACAAGGAAGAAATGGGCATGTTCGGCCTCGCGCCGCACAAGCAGGAAGACCGCTATGCCTATGCAACCGAGTGGCTCGACATCGTGCGCCGGCTGTGGAGCGAAGAGGAGCCGTTTGATTACAAGGGCGAGTTTTTCGACCTGAAGAATCTTGTCAGCGCGCCGAAGCCCATCCAGGCGTCGCCCCCGCTCGTAAGCGCTGCGACCTCGGCCGACGGTATCGCTTTCGCGTCACGGCATGCTGATGTGACCTTCGCCCGGTCCGACGATCGCGAACGGCTGAAAGCGCATGGCATCACGCTGCGAGAAACGGCGGCGGCGGCGGGCAATCCCGACGTCGGTATGGCATCGCTCGCTCTTGTCGTCTGCCGCGAGACCGAGGAAGAGGCGCGCCGCCACCATCAGCTGCTGCGCGACAATGCCGACCTCGTCGCCGCGCGCCGGCTCGCCATGTCCTCCGGCATCCCGGTCGACAAGATACCCGAAGAGAAGCAGGACGCGGCGCTCCGCGATATCGCGATGTCGGCCGGAAGCGACGCGCTCATCGGAACGCCCGAGCAGATCGCCGACAAGATCGCAGGCTTCCACGACGCCGGCGTCGATGCGCTTTTCCTCGGCTTCCACGACTATCTCGAGGAAATGCCCTTCTTCGCCGAGAAAGTGCTTCCGCTGCTCGAACAGCGCGGACTCCGCCAGCATTCCGGCCGCAGCCCGCCAGCGTGAAAGCCGCCTGATACCGCGCCGCCGGCGCTTCCGGCAAAAATCAAAAAGGACCCCGAAGATGGGTCTACAAGGGAAGGGGAAAGACCATGTTGAAGACCAAGCCACAGGTCCGCGCTGCGCGCGCGCTGCTTTTGTGCAGCGCCGCCGCGCTTCTCGCCGCCGTCCCGGCCGCGGTGGCTGCGCAGGAGAATGACGCAGCCGCTGCCGATGCGGGGCTCCAGGACATCATCGTCACCGCGCAGAAGCGCGAGGAGAATTTGCAGCGGGTGCCGATCGCGGTGACCGCGCTCACGAGCGACGCGCTCGAGGCGCAGCGGATCACAAGCGTTGCCGGGCTCGGCGCAGTCGTGCCCAATTTCCAGGTCATTCGCCAGCCGAGCAACGCCGCGCTGCCCGTCTATTCGCTGCGCGGCATCCTTGCCGGCGAAACGGCGGCGCAGGTCGACAATGGCGTCAGCATCTACATCGATGGCGTCTATCTGGGCCGGGCTTCCGGCAGCCTGTTCGACGTCGCGGACATCGAGCGTGTCGAGGTGCTGCGCGGGCCGCAAGGCACCTTGTTCGGACGGAACACGACCGGCGGCGCGGTGAATTTCATCACGCGGCCGCCGAGCGGCGAGTTCGGCGTCAGGCAGGATCTTACATATGGCCGCTACAATGAGTTCCGCTCGCGCACTCGCGTCGATCTCCCCGAATTCGGCGGGCTCAGTGCATCAATCACCTACGCGCACCGCGAAACCGATGGCTATGTGAAGAACCTCGCAGCCGGGGTCGAGCGTATCTACGGGCCCGGAACGGGAGGCGAGATCGGCACCAGCCGTGCGGCCAGGACGCTCGGCGAGGAAAATTCGGACTCGATCTTCGCCGCGGTGCGATATGATCGGGGCGGTCCTTTCACCGCCGACTACAAGTTCGACTTCACCGATTTCAGGGGGTCTCAGCTGGGGTTTCAGGCGCTCGGCTTTCGCGGCGCGAACGATCTGCCCGGGACCAACCCTCTCGGCGCCACCGCCGAATTCATCTTCTCGCTGCAACCCGGGCTCGGCGGAACCAACATCATTTCGTCGGAGCCGCTCGACGCTATCTACGAGGCGCAGCGCGCGACCGACCGGCTGCGCTCGCAAGGCCATAGCCTGACGCTGGCCTATGAGGTCAGCGATGCGATCACCGTTAAGAATATCGCTGCCTATCGCAAGCTTCGCCAGCTCAGTCTTGGTAACAGCTTCGACGGCAACAAGCTGATCGATCCCTTTGGAGGGACGGGCAACGAGTTCACCATCCTCAACGCCATCTCGAACCGCAAGCAGCATCAATATTCGAACGAGCTGCAGATCAACGGCAAGTCGGACGCCTTCGACTGGGTAGCTGGCGCCTTCTATTTCGAGGAGAATGCGACCAACTACAATCCAGTCATGTTCTTCAAGACCTTCCCGCCGCAGGGACAGCCGGTGCCCGTCACCGCTGCGGACCAGTTCTCCAATGTCGACGTTACCAATCGCTCTTATGCGGCCTACGCGCAGGGAAGCCTCAAGCTCTTCGACCGCCTGACGCTGACGGCGGGCGCCCGCCACACATGGGACAAGCGGCGCGAGGTCAATTTTCTTACGGCTCCGGCGACCGACAGCCGCGCGTCCTTCAGCCGCCTGACCTGGCAGGCCGTCGCCGAATATCAGGCAAGCGACGGCGTCATGGTCTATGCGAAGGCCGGAACCGGATATCTTTCGGGCGGCATCTACAATGGCACGCGCTTTAACCCGGAAAAGCTGATCTCGTATGAAGTCGGACTGAAAGGACAGTTCTGGGACAATCGGGTTCGCCTCAACCTCGCAGCGTTCGATGCAGATTATGACGATCTGCAAGTGTCGGTGTTCACCACCGTTCTGAACTATGAAAATGCCGGCAAGGCACGCATCCGCGGGCTCGAGGGCGAACTGACCATCGCGCCCGTCGAAGGTCTGCAGATCGGTGCCAATCTCGGTCTCCTCGACTTCGAGTATAAGCGCTTCATGTCGACCGCCGCGACCGGCACCCCACAGGATATCGCCGGCATTGCCAAGCGGACCCAGACGCCGAAATTCACCTTTGCACCCAGCGTCCAGTATCGCACCCGCCCGACGGGAAGCGGCGCCTACGCATCGGTGCAATTCGATGCGTCGTACAAGAGCGACATCAGCTTCATCCTCATCCCGCCCGCCGACCCGGCGCTCCGCCGCGCTGCGACGACGCAGGCGCACTGGCTCGTCAATGGCCGCCTGTCGATCGCCGACCTGCCGCTTGCCGGAGCGCAGATGAAGGTGTCGCTCTGGGGCCAGAACCTCTTCGACAAGCGGGTGGTCGAATATGCGTCGGATATCAGCGGCTTCATCTCGGCCAGTTTCAACCGACCGCGCACCTATGGCATCGATGCGACGATTGAATTCTAGACGGGGGGTGGTCCGGCTCGGGAGGGGCTCCCGGGCCGGCCAATGTCATGATGGAGGAATGGTTTCACCGATGAGCAGCAGAGATACGGCGACGACGCTCGGGGAGCTGTTCCTTGACGCACGCTCGCGCAACAGCTGGAAGAAGGAGCGATTGCCCGACCGCCTGTGGTGCAAGCTCTACGATGTCCTCAAGATGGGGCCTACATCGGCGAATGTCTCGCCGGCCCGCTTCCTGTTCTGCGTCACCGACGAAGCGAAAGCGCGCGTTGCGCGCCACATGTCGGCGACCAATGCTGCGAAAAGCATCGATGCTGCGGCGATCGTCATCATTGCGCAAGACCTCGCATTTGCCGACAGGATGCCGGAGCTGTTTCCCCACAATCCCGGGGCAAGGCACTGGTTCGCCGATCCGATCACGCGCGACGAGACGGCCTTTCGCAACGGCACGCTGCAGGGCGCCTATCTCATGATGGCGGCGCGAGCGATGGGCCTCGATTGCGGTCCGATGTCGGGCTTCGACCGGGCGGCGCTCGACGAGGAGTTTTTTGCAGGTACCGAACTGCGCTCGAATTTCCTCTGCGCGCTCGGGCATGGAGACGACGAGCCGCTTGAACGTCTGCCGCGCCTTTCATTCGCTGATGCCTGTTCGCTTCTCTAGCCGCGAGCCCCGATCGCCGCTCCGGAGTAGGAAATGCGACCCCTCTGGTCGCTGACTGGCGGCATCCTCCTGACCGATTGACGGTAATCGGTACAGGGGATGCCGTCTCCTTTCACTTCGCTAATTGCGGTCGGCTAGCGGTCGGCCGCCGATGGGAAAAATTTGAACCGAATAGAAGCGGGGCGGCGTCGGTTGTTATGACCGAGCTTTGGCGCTGTGGCGGCTGCAGCGCGGAGCGCGGATCGCTCGACCGCACGCCGGCCTCGCAGGCTTGGCCCGGGGTCGCATCTGCCGTCCAGCCATGCGAGGGATCAGGAGCTCGGTCTTCGAATGTTCGACAATCCGTTTGAAACGAAGCAGCGTCATTTTGGCGTCGTCGATGCGGGCAGGCGCATTCCGGAAGATTATGTGTCACTAGGGAATGTCGGGCTAATGGCGCTCAACAGAAGAGAAAATCGCAGGGCTCGAACGAGCTTCTTACAGCTCGCCATCGCGCGCCTTCTCCTCCGATGCATGGCAACATAGCTCGACGTAGCGTCAGCGCCAGCCTGGGTCGCGCATCATGGTCCAATGTGAACTCATCCCGGCGCCAGCTCCCCGGTTGCGTGCATGGATCGGGTGCTGGCGAGACCTGCGAGGAATCGACGCAACCCAGGTTAACTTGCTGCAACCGCGGCAAGAGAGGTCGGTTTCAGCAGCATGCTACCACCAACCGACGACAGTTCCCATCCTCTGGCTCAACGCTTCCAGGCCTTCATCCGTTCGGCGGATTTTCCGTGCGTCGGAGCGAAGTCGGCGCTGGCGCGAAGCCAGATCCGTTTCGTGGTCGGCCGCGACATGCGCTCGGCCTGGGACGATCTGCGCATTTACCCCAATCTCCTCGATCTCGCCTGGAGTTATGCGCGTTCGCCGAGCCTCTTCCATTCGCTCGTGGTGATCTTCGAGGAGGATGGTGGGCTCGACGAGCAAGCGTTCGAGACATTCCTGTGGGAGCGTATCGACTCGCTGAGCCGGAAGGACGACTGGGCAGGCCAGCCGCCAGATCCACGCGTCAGTCACAGCCCCGATGATCCGCACTTCTCGCTGAGCTTCGGCGGCGAGGCCTTTTTCGTCGTCGGCCTCCACCCCCGAGCCAGCCGTCCCGCGCGCCGCTTCCAACGCCCCGCACTGGTGTTCAACCTCCACGACCAGTTCGAGAAACTGCGCGAGACCGAGGTCTATGAGACGATGCGCGGAAAGATCATCGCACGCGACATCGCCTTGGCCGGAAGCGCGAACCCCATGCTTGCCCGTCACGGCGACGTGTCGGAGGCACGGCAATATTCGGGGCGGGCTGTCGGACCCGATTGGCGGTGTCCCTTCTCCGGACGTAACGCGGCGCCCTGAGCGCCGTTGCGCAGCCTATTTCGCCGGGCGGCGCGGCGCCAGGTCGAAACTCTCCCCATCGCGCAGCGCGTGAAGCGTCGCGCCGTGAAGCGATACGATGCCGCCGGACGAGGCGCCCGCCGCGGCGGAATGGCTCGCCCGCGACGCGTCGACGATCGTGACGCCGCCGCTTCCGATCACCCGCGCGGTGCCGGCCTCGATCCGGAGCGCGGTGTCCTCATCGATCCCGATTCCGAGACAGTCGGGACGACGGCTGACCGCGCCGAGAAGCCGCCCGATGCGCCCGCGCTCCGCGAAATGCTGGTCGATGATGCAGTCGGGGATGAGGCCAAGCCCCGGCGCCAGTTCGATGTCGCCGATGCGCGGCGTCTCTTCGCCGCTTCCGCCGACGAGCATCGTCTCTCCCTGCGCCGAGGCTCCCGCCGACGTTCCCGCGATAAGTCCCCCGCGATCGTGGAGCGCGTGAATGGCCGCCTCAATCGGCGTACCTCCGGTCAGGCTCATGAGGCGCGACTGATCGCCGCCGGTGAAAAAGATACCGTCGGCTTGGTCGATCATCCGTACACGCGCCGGATCCCGGGCTTGATCCCGATCATCGAGGTAAAGCTCGACGAGCCGGCCGATCCCAAGCGGCGCAAAGCCCTCGCAATAGGCCTCGAAATATCCATCGCGCTTCGCGCTGGCGATAGTAGCAATGACGAGCGTGCCTTGGCCCAGCTCAGCAGCGATGGCACCGAGTATCTTGCGGCTGCCATCCTTGTCTTCATGGCCGCCGATCACGAAAAGGGGGCCGCGATTAATGGGCATGGTGATCCTTCCAGACGATGTCGGAAACCGCGGACATTCCCTCGCGGGCGTAGGCGGCGGCGAAATGCGGACTGTTGTGCGCGATGCCGATCGCGCCGTCGCGGTCGAGAAGGATGACGCCCGCCTCGGCTCGGAGGCGCGCCATAGGCTCGAAAATAGTTGTAACCGCCGCGCTGGCGCTCATTGTCTCGAGCGCGCGCATCACGCGCGCGGCAAGCAGCGTCCGTGCGATCGCCTCACCGTCGCCCGAAAGCGACACCGCACCAATTCCGTCCTCGGCATAGAAGCCGCAGCCGGGAAGGGGTGCGTCGCCGACGCGCCCGGCGAGCGTGCCCGCCAGTCCGCCGGTCGATGTAGCCGCGGCAACATGTCCCGCCCGGTCGCGCGCAACGCAGCCGACCGTATCATGGTCGCTCTCGCCCGCTGTCGCCGGACGCATGGCTTCCGTGGATTCCGCGATACCGCTCGCTCGTGCGAACGCCTCGGCGCCGGCACCGACGAGGAGCACGGGCGGCTCGCGAAGCATGGCATGCGCTGCTTCGACGGGATTGTAGAGGAACCGCACGCAAGCAACCGCCCCGACGTCGAGGGTGGCGCCATCCATGATACCCGCGTCCATCTCGACCTCGCCGTCTGCATTCGCCACCGATCCCCGGCCCGCGTTGAACAGCGGATCATCCTCGAGCAGGCAGACCGCGGTCTTGACCGCCTCGAGCGCGCTGCCGCCGCGCTCCAATATCATCCTGCCGGCTTCCAAGGCTGCCGCGCACCCCGCGCGGCGCGGCGCCTCCAGTGCAGGAGGGATCCGGCACGCTCCGCCGTGGACCGCGATCGCCCAACGTCCGTCAGCCATGCGCCGCCTCCAGCAATCGGGCGTCCTCAGGACCGGCGCCCGCCGCCCAAGCTTCGACGATCCTCCATATTCCGTCGACGTCGGTCGGCGTGAGCACCACGATATCGCCGGGGCGCGCGGCCGCAAGGCAAGCCGAGGCAGCGTCATACTCACCATCGTGCATACCGATCGCGGCCGCATCGAGCCCCGCTGCGAGGGCGCCCTTGCGCATCAAGGCATTGGCTTCGCCGGGTGGGCGTCCCCTGAGGTCAACATTCTCACGCAGCATCAGGACATCGAACATCCCGCCCGAGAGAGCGCCGATATCGACGAGATCGCAATCGCGCCGGTCACCCGGAATGCCGATCATTCCGATCACGCGGGCATCGCTGTCGCCGCGCATCGAGCCGAGCAACTCGGCGAGCGCGGTAAGCGCGGCGCGGTTGTGGGCGTAATCGACGACGATCCGCACCCCGTGCGCCTCGGCAAGGCTGAGACGCCCCGGAGAATCCTCGAAGCTCGGGCGAAAGGAGGCGAGGCCGGCAGCGATCGTGCCCGGAGCAACTCCATAGGCTGCCGCCATCGCGGCGGCCGCGGCGGCATTCTCGACGTTGAACCGGGCGGCGCCGTCCAGTGTCGCCGGTATATTCGCGATGGGAATGATCGGCATGGATTCGCTGCCCCGATGCAGCATGAGCGTTCGGCGCTCGCAGCTTACCGCCAGTCCGCCACTCTCGAGATGCGCTTGGATCGGTGCCAACGCATCCGCTAACGCTCCGCCGGTGAACCAGACGATCCGTCCGCGGGCGCGGCGTGCCATCCGCACGGTGAGCGGGTCGGCGGCGTTGAGAACGCAGGCGCCGCTCTTCTTGACGTTGCGGGCAACGATCTCTTTGACGCGCGCCAGGTCGGCGAGCGTCTCGACGCCCTTGAGGCCGAGATGGTCGGGCGTGACATTAAGGACTGCTCCCAAGTCGCACGCGTCGAAGGCGAGCCCCTCGCGCAACATCCCGCCGCGGGCGGTCTCGAGAACCGCCGCTTCGACGCGGGGGTGGCGCAGCAGCATGCGCGCGCTCTTGGGACCGCTCGCGTCGCCCCCGGCGCTGCGGGTCTCGCCGACATAGACGCCCGAGGTACAGGTGAAGCCGGTGGTGAGGCCATGGTGTTCGAGGATCCGCGCGAGCATGCGCACCGTGGTCGTCTTGCCGTTCGTTCCGGTCACCGCGAAGACGGGGATGCGGCTCTTTTGGCCCTTCGGAAAGAGCGAGGCGATGATCGGCCGCGCAACGTCGCGCGGCGTCCCTTCCGATGGAGCAAGATGCATGCGAAGCCCGGGCGCGGCATTGACTTCGACGATGCCGCCCCCCGCCGCACGGACGCTTTTAGCGATGTTCGGGACGATCATGTCGATGCCGGCGACGTCGAGTCCGAGCGCGGCGGCCGCGTCGATCGCGATCGCCGCATTTTCGGGATGAATGACATCGGTCCGGTCGATCGCGCTCCCGCCGGTCGAGAGGTTGGCGGCGCCGCGGAGCGTCACGATCTCGCCTGCCTTGGGCACGCTTGCGAGAGTGAACTTCGCCTCGGCGAGAAAGGCCTCGAGCGCGGCGTCGATGCGGATCCGGGTGAGAACGGCCTCATGCCCGACACCGCGGCGTGGATCGTTGTTAACCGCCTCGATCAGATCCGCGATGCTGTTCCTGCCATCGCCGGCCACATGCGCGGCGACGCGCTCGGCGACCGCGACCACGGCTGTGCCGACGACGAGAATGCGGTGATCGGCTCCGACGAGCTGCTGCTCGACGATGACGCGCGGTGCGATGGCTTGCGCTCGCTCGAAGGCGTCGCGAAGAGCTCCATCGTCGGCGACGCTCGTGGTGACACCGCGGCCCTGATTGCCGTCGAGCGGTTTTACGACGACCGGCCAGCCGAGCTTTAAAGCAGCGCGTTCCGCCTCCGACACCGTCTGCACGAGTTCGCCGCGCGGTACGGGGATACCGATGCTCGCGAGCATCTCTTTCGCCGCCTGCTTGTTGGCGGCGAGTTCGGCGCCGATCAGCGATGTCGCGCCGGTCACGCTCGCCCGAATGCGGCGCTGGCGGTGGCCGGTGCCGAGCTGGATGAGGCTTGCCTTGTCGAGCCGGAAGACCGGGATGTGCCGGCGCCGCGCTTCCGCCACGAGCGCCGCGGTGCTGGGGCCGAGCCCGTTCTTGCGGACGATCGCTCGAAGCGCGCCCACCCTCGTGTCTGTATCGGTCGCTCTGCCGTCCAATTCCGGGGCGATACGATCGAGCCCTTCGGCACCCTGCATCGCAGTCGGAAGCAGCGCGTTCACGAGTTCTATGGCTGCCCGCCCGGCGGCTAGGCCGCTCGGCGCATCGGCATAGCAGTAGAGAATATCATATTGGCCCGGCTTGCCGCGCACCCTGCGCGTCTTGCCCCTCGTGACCGCGGCCCCGGCGCTGGTCTGCAGCTCGATCGCCACATGTTCGATGATATGGCCGAGCCGGGTTCCGTCGGCGAGCCGGCGCAAGAAACCGCCAGGCGCGCCATAGCTGCAGCCATGGTCCGCGAGGCCGGGAAGCAGCGATTGCAGGGCGTCGCCGAAACCCGGGAGGCGGTCGCTCGGATAATCGTCGAGGATGCCGAGATCGACGCGGATCCGGATCATCGGACGCCGGCTGTAGAGGTTGGGGCCACTATAGACCGAGCGTTCGAGCACGCGGAGCTGGGCGGAACTCAATGCGCCGGCCTTGCAGGGGGCAGCGATCGGATGCCGCGGTCGAGGGGCGCGGGGCGAGCCGGGGCGCGCGAAAAGATGGGGCCGGGAGGGAAGAAGGGGTAGGGCGGCATGCGTGTCCTTGGGTTGGGTCCTGCAGCTGCCAACGCGAGCGGCTGGGCCCGGTTGCCGGGGTTAACCTGGATCATGGCGATTGTTGCCGGCGGGTCGGCAACTGCACGCCCGGGGGCGCGTTGGGGAAGCAGGCGATGACGCATCTCCTGCCAGAGCGGGGCGCACCCTTCGGGCTCGACCGTTCTCCTCTGAAACCCGTCTCGAGGGGAAGAAGGGCAAGGTCGATGCGCGCGCCTGTTCTTCATTCGGGGGGACCGGACAGAAGGCACAACGATGAAATTCGACAGCGAGACCAGCTTCCTTACCGCATTCGACAATGAAGAGAGCCGCCACGGAGGGCCCATTGCCGGTATTGCCGCGCGCGCCCGGCGCCTCGCGCTCATCGGCTGTTTCCGGCCGCGCCAGTGCGGGATCGCGACCTTCACCGCCGACATTTACGACCATCTGACGACCGCGCGTCCCGACATGGCGATCGATGTCTATGCGATGGCAGCTAGGCCGGGCGATGCGAGCGATTCAGCGGCCGCCTGCGGAATCGACGAGCGCGATGCCGACGGCTATCGCGCCGCAGCGGAGGCGATCAACGCGAGCGGTGCCGACGCCATATGGCTCCAGCATGAATTCGGGATTTTCGGGGGTCCCGCGGGCGACATGATACTGGGGCTCGTCGACCGCGTTGCGGCGCCGCTAATCGTCACCTTCCATACCATCCTCGCCGAGCCGAGCGCCGACCAGCGGCGCGTGATGGAGCATCTCGTCGCGAAGGCGGCGAAGCTCGTCGTGATGAGCGCCTTCGGCCGCGAGACGCTGATCCGCGTTTATGGCGCGAAGGCCGAGCGCATCGAGCTCATCGAGCATGGCACCCCCGACCGGGCCTTCGAGGCATGTTCGCCGCTTCGCGAGCGGCTCGGCCTTGCGGGCCGTCCGGTCGTCTCGACCTTCGGCCTCCTCGGCCCGGGCAAGGGGCTCGAAGCGGCCATCCGCGCGCTGCCGGCTATCGCCGCCCAATATCCCGACATTCTCTATCGGATCGTCGGCGCCACCCATCCCAATCTCGTCGCTGCCGAGGGCGAAGCCTATCGGCAGAGCCTTGCCGATCTCGCCGAGGAGCTCGGCGTCGCGGACAATATCGCTTGGGAAAACCGCTTTCTCGACCTGCCCGAACTCCTCGAGCAGATCGAACTTTGCGACATCTATCTCGCGCCTTATCCCAATCTCGCGCAGATCACTTCGGGTACGCTCGCCTATGCGGTGGCGCTCGGCCGCGCGGTCGTATCGACGCCCTTCGTGCATGCACGCGAACTGCTCGCCGACGACGTGGGCATCCTGCTCGGCGGGGCCGACAGCGACGCGATCGCCGAGGCAGTGCTTCTCCTGCTCGCGCACCCAGGCGAACGGCGCGCGCTCCAGGAGCGCGCCTATGCGCGCGGCCGGTCTACCGCCTGGCCGGTCATCGCGGCGCGCTTTGCATCGCTGATCGAAACCGTCGCGGCCGTGCCGGCGCGGCGCGAACCCCGGCGGATGTTCCCCTCCTTCGCCGCGATCCGCGCGCTCTCGGACGATGTCGGCATATTGCAGCACGGGACGGGGCTCATTCCTGACCGGAATCACGGCTATTGCATCGACGATAATGCGCGCGCGCTGATGCTCGTCAATGCGAGCCCGTCGCTCGGCGAGGAGGAATATGGCCTGCTCTTCGCGCGCTACGCCGCCTTCCTTCACCATGGTTGGAACCCCGATCGCGGGCGCTTTCGCAACTTCATGGCCTATGACCGGCGCTGGCTCGAGGACGAAGGGTCCGAGGACAGCAACGGGCGCACGCTCTGGTCGCTCGGTCATGGCGCAGCGCACGCGCGCACGCCGGAACTCCGCGCATGGTGCGCCGGACTATTTGCGCGGACCGCCGCGCTTGCGGCCGACCTCAAGAGCCCGCGTGCGATCGCATTCGCACTTCTCGGAGCCGACGAACTCTTGGCGCGCGAGCCGGGGAATGCCGAGGCAGGCGCGATCATCGAGCGCGGCGGCGCCTTTTTGCACGCCCTCTGGCGAAGCGCGCGGCGGAGCGGCTGGGAGTGGTTCGAACCCGCTCTCGCCTATGACAATGCGCGTCTCGCCGAGGCGCTGCTGCGCGCTGGGCGGCGGATGGACTCCGTTCCGATGGAAGAGGCCGGCATCGGGGCGCTCGACTGGCTCTGCGATATCCAGACGAGCAGCGAGGGGCATTTCCGCCCGATGGGCTGCGAGGGCTTCGGCGCCGAGGGCGAGCTTTTTCCGTTCGACCAACAGCCGCTCGAAGCCTGGGCGACGGTCGATGCCGCCGCGACCGCCTACCGCTTGACGGGCAAGCTGCGCTGGCATGACCGGGCCGAGCGGGCCTATGGCTGGTTTCTCGGCGCGAACGACCGCGGCGCGGTGATCGCGAGCTCGGCAACGGGGCGCTGCTGCGACGGGCTGACCCGTCACGGGGTCAATTCGAATGTCGGGGCTGAGTCCGCGCTGGCTTTTCACCTTGCGCACCGCGCGATGGCCGATACATTCTGGACGCGGGGGATAGCGAAGGACACCAGCGCCAGCGATGTTGATCTGCAATCCGAACCACACGCCGCTGCACATTCTTCATGACAAGCTTGCGGCCGACCCTGCGCGGGTCGTGCTCAGGCCCTTTCACCTCGCCTGGCAGTCCAATGTGTCCGAACCATCGCGGGCGTCGCAGCTCGCCGCCGACATATTGGCGATGGACGAGGAGGAGGCCGAGGCGCAGCTCGGCCTCGTGTGGAAGGATTTTTCCGAGCGCCACTGGCAGATCGGGCGGATCTTCGACGAACGCTTCGCCGAGGTCGCGGAAGATCTGGAGCTCGATCCCGCCGTCGTCTCGCCCGTCAAGCGGCGGCTGATCGGCGCCTATTTCTGCCACGAATATAGCTATGCCGCCGCCGCGCTCATGAACCCGAGCGTCGTCCCGCATCCCGACCAGAGCGGGCTTGCCGCCGACCAGCAACGCTTTCTCATGTCGATGCGCGCGGTGGGCGAGGGCCATATCAGCTCGGTCGCCTTCCGCGAGGGGATCATCGGCGAGGGCGGCGACTTCACGCTTTGGCCCCAGTCGGGGCCCGCGATGGCGGCGGTTGCCGACGACCGCCATCGGCTTGGCGATGACGGCAAGGTGAATGTCCACCGTCAGCCCGACAGTGCGATCTCGAACAGCGTTCTCTTTCCGATGACCGAGGCGCAGCGCGGCGGCATCGAGGATCTGCGCCTCGTGCCCTTCGTCCACGACGATGGCCGCACGGAATATATCGGCACTTATACGGCCTATTCGGGGCAGACGATCCGCTCGGAGCTCCTGCGCACGACCGATTTCTCGGGCTTCTCGCTCGAACCACTGTCGGGGCGCGCCGCGCGCCACAAGGGCATGGCGCTGTTTCCGCGCAAGGTCGGCGGCCGCTATCTCATGATCGCGCGGCAGGACGGCAAGAACATCACCATCATCGCGTCGGACAGTCTCACCGACTGGGACGACGAGGGACAAATCCTCATGCGTCCCGCCTATGCGTGGGAGCTCATCCAGATGGGCAATTGCGGCAGCCCGATCGAATGCGACGAGGGCTGGATCCTTCTCACGCACGGCGTCGGTGCGATGCGCAAATACAGCCTTGGCGCGGCCTTGCTCGACCGCGACGATCCGACCAAACTCATCGCGCGCACCGAGTGCCCGATCCTATCGGCCGCCGAGAGCGACCGCGAAGGTTATGTTCCGAATGTCGTCTATACCTGCGGCGCGATGCGCGTCGGCGGCGATCTCTTCATCCCTTACGGGATTTCGGACAGCGCGATCGGCTTTGCGACGACGCCGATCGAGCGGCTGCTCGCGAGCATGCGTTAGAGGCCGGGCGCCCTATTTAAAGGGCGCGGGACGCTCGATCTTCCGCCTGGCATCGACCGATGCGACGAGCACGGCGCAACATAGGCAGCCATCCTCGTCGGTCACCTCGATCCGGAGCGTATCGACATCGTTGATGAGTTCGGGATTGTCGCCGAGGAGGTGCCCCGCATAGCGGGCCGCCTCGACCCTTGCTGCGGCCGTGTCGGGCAGATCGACGCCTTCGTCGTCGAGCTCGCGCTGGCCGCTGCTGCTGTGGAAATAATAACGGGGCATCCAACTTCTCCCACCTTCGGCAACTCACAAGTCTGCCTAGGGTTTCGATCCGGCCACCGCCCCTTCGTCACTGCACCACGACACATGCCGATCGGGCGGGCCTCATTCCCGCCTATGGCGCTCAGGCGGCGGCAAATCCAGCCTTGTTCATCACCGCGGTCACATGTTTGTTGCCGTCGTCGCCGAGCGCAGCCCTGAGGCGAGGGAAAAGGCGCTGTTCCTCTTCCTCGACATGCGCCTCGATCTGGCTGCGAAATTCGCGGACCTTGGCGATCCAGGCGGGGTCGGTGGGGTCCATTTCCGAGAGGTCGAAAAGATATTGCTTCACATAGCCATGGTCGTGAACGAGCTTGTCGGCTTCCTCGATCTGGCCATGGTCGCGCATCGCCGGATAGACGACATTCTCTTCCTCGAAGGCATGTTTCGCGAGCGCGTGCTGGAGCTGGACGAGCAGCGTCTTGCGCCTTTTGACGTCGCTCTCGTCGGTTGCTTCGAGCGCGTCGAAGAGTTTCATCGTCAACCGATGTTCGGCCCTCAGGCCCTCGTCCCATTGTTCCTTGAGCGCGGTGAGGCTCTGCACCGCGGCCTTGCGGCCGAGATTGGCGACGAGGCCGACGGCAAATCCCGCCGCGGCTGCACCAAAGAGGAAGGCCGGGTTGCCCAGCGGCTGGCGCGCGTTGGCGAAAATGTTGAGGGACATGGGAAGGCTCCTTCGAAAGGTCAGGGATGGTCGAGGCGGGTCTCGACGCGGATGAGCGATACCGCCGTGCGTCGCGGCTGAACGAGCATGAAGTGGGCCGCGACAGCGATGTCCTCGGCGCGAAGCATCTGATGCTTGCCGATCAGGTCCTTCTGCTTCTCGGGCGGGAATTCGGGATATTGGAAGTCGGCACCAGTAAACCCGGGCTCGATCAGTCCGACCTTGATATCCTGCTCCGCCAGCTCCTTGCGGAACGACTGGACGAAGCCCTGTATGCCGCTTTTCGCCGCGACGTAGATCGAGCTGCCCGGACCGCGCGACACCGCGGTCATCGATCCGATCACGATGATGTCGCTGCCCGCCGACATGCAGCGCGCCGCTTCCTGGGCGCAGACGAGATAGGCGGTGAAGTCGGTCTCGAGCTGGTAGCGCGCCTCACTCTCGCCTGCGTCGGCAAGCGCCGCCGCCGGGACGGCGGCGTTGATCACCGCGATGTCGATTTCGCCGAGAAAGTCTCGCGCTGCCTCGAAAAACCGGTCGACATCTTCCGCCATTGAAAGATCGACGTTGATCCCGTCGCCTTCGCCCACTTCGCGGATGCGCTGCAGGGCATCCTCCAGATGTTCGGGGGTACGGCCGCAGATGAACACCTTCACGCCGTAGCTTGCGAGGAGGACCGCGATCGCGCGGCCGATCCCGGTCGTGCCCCCGGTTATGATCGCCCGCCGGCCCTTGATGTCGGGGGCCTCGGTGTGCGCGTCTGCTTCATCGATCATGGCTTTTCCTCGAAGGACGCGGAGACGGGATCGGCTCTCGTTCGCGCTGTCGGCGCGGCGACGACCCAGTAGGGATTGTCATCGTCGGCCTTGAGCAGGCTGCAGAGCGGCGCGCCGTCGACGAACAGCCGTGCGGAGCGGCCTGCCGCTTCGCCGGCGGCGATATCGAGCGCGCTTGCGGGGCTCGCCGCCTCGAAGAGGAGGCGCTTCTTGAGGCCGATATGATCTTCGTCATAGTGCAGCATGAGCGTCGGCTTGCGTGCGGGCGCCGGGCCGTCCGATGTTACTGCCGCGACTTGGTCGGTGACGGGAGCGTTCATCGTCAGCCCCTCAGTAAGCTGGCGGATCGCTGCTCGGGAAGGATTCGTCGGCGGCCTGGTCGACGCGGTCCCATTCGCGCCGGACCTCGTCGCGCATGCCTTCCGGTCCCGCCGAGCGGGTCTGATCGAAATTTTCGGCATGCGTCTCGCCGTCGGCGAAGGCGGCCGAATGGCCGTCGTCCTTCGCATCGGCGGGCGCATGCTTGCGCGTGAACCAGAAGAGCGCCCCGAGGACGCCGATACCGAGAATTTTTCCGAACCCCGACGAGCGGCGGGGCGCCGTCATTGCGTGTGCCATGTCTGTCTCCAGCTTGAGAGAAAATCCGGGAGGCTGAAAGGGCAACGGGGGGGCGGCCTCAAAGTTGCCGCGGCGCCGCTCCGATTAACAAATGTTGCGCTGTTTGTACCGGGCGCGCGTGGCGGACGCCTCACTTCCAGCTGAGAAGGAGGCTGCCATTCGCCGGAACGAGGAAATCGAGGCGGTCGCCGCTGTTCCCGTCGGGCCGGATCGCATCGCCGTCTGCCGCGGCGACGCGTATCGCGGGAAGCTCGCCCCGGCTTTTCCGGACGAAGCTGAGCCGGGCCGTGCAGCCTTCACCGCCGTCGAGGCGAAGCGAGAGCCGCGCTGGCGCCATGCGCTCGAGGGCACGGACGAAATGATCGCAATAAAGGTCGAACGGCGCGCCGTCGACGCGGTGGAAGGCGCGGGTCGCGAAGATGAACGCGGCCCCGGCGCCGTAGATTTCCTGCCCCACCTGCCCGGCGGGTTGACCGTCGGCATAAAGATCCTCGACGGGGAAGGAGAGGGCGGGGTCGATGCGTCCGTTACCGGGGCGCTGTTCGTCTGAGACGGCCTCGGCGGGCAGCGCGTCGGGATAATAATACCAGGCCCGATCAAGCGCATAGCGGCAATATTCCGAAATCAGCATGCGGGCCGCAGGCTCGAGGTCGGGTCCGCTGTCGGCAAGATAATGTTCGAAAGCGGCGAAGCTGTCGAAACATTCGTAGATCGCCATATAGGGTGCGTCCTGCAGACAGGTTGCGCCCAGAAAGTTGCGGTGGTGGACGGCGAGGCCGATCTCGCTTTCCCAGATTTCGGTGTGATGAAAGAAGCTCGCGAGATAGACATAGCCCTGCTCACGGTACGTGTCGCGGCCCGTGACCCGCCACAGTCGCATGCAGGCGGCCGCCCCCCAGGCGGTGAGGTTGGCTTGATAATTGATGTCGAAACCCAGACCGACCGCGGTGTCGATCGCGGCGCATGCCTCGTCGAGATACAGCTTCTCGTCGGTGAGCTCGAAAGCCTCGAGCATCACCCAGGCATAGATGCCGCCGACATCGGTCTGGCCGCGCCCGTCGGCTCCGGCGGTTTCGGTGATAACCGAGAAATCGGTGACCTTGTACTGGATCGGCCATTTGTAAGCGAAATGCCGCGCTGCGCGGATCGCATAAGGAAGCGATTTCAGAAACAGCCGCCGCGCCTTCGCGTCGCCATCGAGAGCGAGTTTTCCGAGGTTCAGCAGCGGGTGGTAGAGATACCAGCTGTCGACGGCGTCGGCATCCTTGTCGTCACCGACATTGGGCAGATAGCGGCGCAGCGTCTCGAGCTTCGGATCGTAAAATTTGCCGAGGCCGGCCTTGAACTCATCCTCGAGGGGATGAACCTCGCCGCGCCATTTCCCCCAGTCGTGCAGCGCCTGCACGATCGACATCTGGACCATGGCGTCCGGATATTCGGCATCCGTATAAGGGTGCACGTACCGATGACCATAATGGCGCACGGTCGCCTCCGGCGCGGCGCCGAGGTGCCGCGCCGTCCGCGCGGCCCTCTGCCGCCAGTCGCGGTATTCGGTCGGCGGCAGGGAGAGCGAGCGATAGACGGCGCCCAGCATCTGGAGAAATCGCCGCGCGCTGTCGCGCTCGTCTGCCGGAGAGCCGTCGCGGACGACGAGCCTCGCATCGCCCAGCGTATAAGAGATCCCGGGCGCCAGCGGTGCGGCTTCGTCGGCAGTGTGGAGCGTCTGGCCGGGAAGGCGGAAGCCCAGCCCCGGCCAGATGCCTCCCACCGCGGCATCCGGATTGGTGCCAGTCGCCTGGAAATAGGGATTGAGCGCGGTGAAATCCTGGAAATAGAAAAAGGTACCGAAGGCGGGGTCGGTAAGTTCGCCATAGAGGAGCCCGGCGTTGAGACCGCGTTGCACCGCCTCGACGGTGCCGCGGGTCCCCATCGGATCGTCCTGAGCGTCGAACGGAAAGAGATCGCGCGCTCCCGGCGGAAGGAGCAGCGGCGCCGAGGGGCAGAGTGTCGAGACAAGGCGGAGGCAGGGGAGCGGCCCGGGTCGCGCCTCGAGTGCGACCTCATGCGCACCGATCGCACTGTCGACATGCACGCGGGCGAGCTCGCCGCCCGCGCGCTTGACGCGGCGGACCTTCGCTGCGCCGGGCCACGAGGCCGCGCGCAGGGCGACGCCGCCTCTGTCGGCGCGCCGGACGAACAGCCAGAGCGCTTCGCCGCCCGCAGCAAGTTCGACGGAGAGGTCGTCGATCCTCTGCGAGACGATCGGAGTGGCGGCCGCGAGCTCGCCGCGAACGCGAACGAGATCGGGCGTCAGCGGCATGTCGCGGCGCGTCTCCACGCGCTGGTCAGTCACCGAAACAGGCCTTGGGGACATGGGTGATCCGGCAGGCAAGATCGGCTTCCCCCGACGCGACGACATAATGATCGCCGCCGTCGGCGATGCCCGTCGTGAAGACGACATCGCGTATATAGAGCTTGTCTTCGAGCGGACGCGTAAGCTCGGGGTTCGCCTCGATGAGCGGCCGGTGATCGGTGCGGAGGACGACCGAGGGATCGTCGAGATCGAGGAGCGACCAGTAGGTGCGGTAAATGCCGACGATTTCTTTCGGCTCGACCCCATGCCAGAGCGTGAGCCATCCCGCGTCGGTGCGGATCGGCGGGGTGCCGCCGCCGATGCGCGCGGTCGCCACCGTGTCGGCATGCGGACGGATACCGGGGGCCTCATGAGGCTTCCAGTGCAGCGCATCGGGCGAGGTCGCGAGGTTGATCGAGGGCCCCGCGCGCCACTTCGATCCCGGCGGATAGGCGAAATAGAGATCGCCGAGCGGCCGCGTCTGCGCCCAGTAGCGGCCGTCGATCAGGCCCTCGAAGATCAGCATGTCCTTGTTCTGATGATCGAGAACGATCCCCTCGAAGACCCAGTCGAGGCCGTTCGCCGAACTGTAGAGCGTCGTCGAGTGGCGCTCGGGGCTCACCGAACAGGTGGTCATCAGCCAGCGCCTTCCGACCCGGCTGATGCGCGCGTCCTCGACGCCATAGCATTGGAAATCCGCGCCCGGATCGACCGCCTTGTCGTAATGGACGGCAACGATCTGGAGCCCGTCGGGCGAGAGCTCGACGGGAAGCAGCCACGAAAGCGAGGTTAGTGCCATGACCCGCCAGCTAGCGCCGTGCACAATGAACTTTCTGGGATCCGACGTATCGCAAAGCTCGAGCGGCCAGCTATCGACCTTGTAGCGCCCAGCCTCCCACCGGATCGAATGGACATGACCATCCTCGATCGGGGCCCGGAGCGCCTCGGCGACGCGCACCATCATCAGGAGATTGCCCGAGGCGAGGCGCAGCAGGCCCGGGTTCAAGGCCCCGAGCACATAGGTCTCGCGGCCGAGGTGGCCCGCGAGCGGCGAGCGCGACAGATCGACATCGTCGGGGCCGAAGACCAGCCGATCGGTCGCGAATTGCATGGGCACCGCTCCTTCGCTGCGGTCGGTCAGCGTGCCGGCTTGGAAGCCGGTTTCGCTGCCGGAGCGGATACCGCCTTGCGCGATGCCGATGTCTCGGCCGCCTCCTTCGTTCCGCCTTTTGCGTCGAGGTCTACGCCGGCTTCACGCGGCCAGTGCCGAAGCGCCACGCAGGCATCGAGGAAGGCGGTGACATCGCCCGGTTTGGCCAGCGCGATGCAGGCCTCGTCGAGCTTGTCGGCGAGGCCGGCGGCTGCGAAGAGCGGCGCCGCTTCGGCGCCATGCCCGATAAATTTGCAATGCGCGAAGGCGTCGCTGACGAAGTCCTTCGCCGCCGCATCGCCTGCGAGCAGCGCCGCCCCATCGTCGCTCGGGAGAAGCGCGACCGCGTCGAACAGGACGGACGGCCCGCCGTCGATCTTGTGCCGGCCCGCGACGCTCGTGCCGTCCGAGAGCGTGATCCCGCCAATCTTCGGTGCAACGAGTTCCCAGACAGCGCCGGCGGCGTCGACCGCCTTGGTCAGCGCCTTGAAGAGCCGCGCATCCGCGCCGTCGGTCGCGAGGATTCCGAGCTTGCGTCCGGCGAAGCTCGCCGGGCCGTTGAGCAGGATACTGAGCGGCCGGGAAGGGGGAAGGTCGGCGAGGGGCTTTTTTGCGGCCTTGGCGGGCGCCGGAAGCGGCAGCCCCAGGCCATCGGCCACCGTGGCTGCGAGGCCGCGGTCGATATGGAGGAGATGCGATACGGTGCGGGCGCGAATATCGGGGCGTTCGACCTTCGACAGCTCGAAAACAAGCGCGTCGCCGATATGCTTCTGCTCGATCGGGGTCTGGCTCACGAAGAATTGCCGCGCCTGGCTGTAGTGGTCGGCGAAGCTCTCGGGGCGGATGCGGCGCTTGGCGCCTTCGGCCTCTTCGGCGAAGCTCGCAAAGCCGCGCGCGGGATCCTCGCGCGGGCCGCCTTCCGTCGGTCCCCAGCTGTTCGGCTCGTAATTGGCGCGGCCGACGGGGTTTCGCATCGCCATATGACCGTCCTGCTGGAAATGCGCCATCGGGCATTTGGGCGCATTGATCGGGATATGGGTGAAGTTCGGGCCGCCGAGCCTTTTGATCTGCGTGTCGAGATAGGAGAAATTGCGGCCCTGCAGCAGCGGATCGTTCGAGAAATCGATGCCGGGGACGATATTCTGCGTGCAGAAGGCGACCTGCTCGGTCTCAGCGAAGAAATTGTCGACGACGCGGTCGAGAACGAGACGGCCGACGGTGCGGATCGGCACCTGCTCCTCGGGGATGAGTTTGGTCGCATCGAGCACGTCGAATTCGAACTTGTCCGCAAAGGCGTCGTCGAACAGCTGAACGCCGAGTTCCCATTCGGGAAAATCGCCGCTGTTGATCGCATCCCAGAGGTCGCGGCGATGGAAATCGGGGTCGGCGCCATTGATCTTGACCGCCTCGTTCCACACCACCGACTGGAGCCCCTGCTTGGGCTTCCAGTGGAATTTGACGAAGGTGGACTTGCCCTTGGCGTCGACGAGGCGGAAGGTGTGGACGCCGAAGCCCTCCATCGTGCGGAACGAGCGGGGGATCGCGCGGTCCGACATGACCCACATGATCATGTGGAAGCTCTCGGGCATCAGGCTCACGAAATCCCAGAAATTGTCGTGCGCCGACGCCGCCTGCGGGAAGGCGCGGTCGGGCTCGGGCTTCACCGAATGCACAAGGTCGGGGAATTTCATCGCATCCTGGATGAAGAAGACCGGGATATTGTTGCCGACCAGGTCCCAATTGCCTTCCTTGGTGTAGAGCTTCACCGCGAAGCCGCGCACGTCGCGCGCGAGGTCGAACGAGCCTTTGGAACCCGCGACGGTCGAGAAGCGCACGAAGGCGGGCGTGCGCTCGCCGACGCGCTGGAAGATGTCGGCGCGGCTGACGTCGGCGAGGCTGTCGGTGAGCTCGAAATAGCCGTGCGCGCCATAGCCGCGCGCATGAACAACGCGCTCGGGGATGCGCTCATGGTCGAAGTGAAAGATTTTCTCGCGGAAATGGAAATCCTCGAGCAGCGTCGGGCCGCGCGCGCCCTGCTTGAGGCTGTTCTGGTCGTCGGCGACCGGCACGCCATGCTGGGTGGTGAGCGGCGCATGGCCGGCGGCCGCCTGATGCGTCTCGCCGCCGGTGCCACGATCCTCGCCAAAACTCGCTGCGATCGGAGCGTCCGCTGGAAAGACTGGCGCTTTTCGCACCGACTCGCCGCCCATGTCCTTGCCCGCGATCGCAGCGGCGCTCTGGCCGCGGCCGGGCTTGGGCTTTTTAGCGCCCGGACGGGTGGGTGCGGGGAGGTGGGGGATTTGGCCATGGCGGATCTCGCTTTGTCTGAAGGGGCGCAGCAGTTGGGCGGAACGCGGTCCGCGGGCGTGCAAGCACGCCCTCCGGACCCGGCGATGGAACGAGTTTGCGCTTTGAAAGTTGCTGCACCGGGTTTGCAATTAACCTCGATCATGACGATTCCGCTTCCCTTGTGAGGGGTTGCTGGGCTTTCGGAATTTTCGAAGTCGAGCAGGCCCGCTCATGCATTTCGGACGAAACAGGGAACGTCAGTGATGTTAACCGATCGCTTCTTGAGAGACCGTCGCGGGGTAAGCCTCGAGGCTGGCGAGCGCGCGCGTCTCGAGGCCTCCATCAGCACGACAATGACGGTCGATGCCCGCAAGATCATCGCGCGCGCTGGCGAGCGGCTCGACCAGAGCACGCTGCTCGTCGAGGGCATCATGTCGCGTTACCTCGATGACCGGAACGGTCTCCGCCAGCTTGTCGCGATTCACCTGCCCGGCGACTTCGTCGACCTCCACGCCTACCCGCTGAAACACCTCGACCATGATGTCGGTACGATGACCCCGGCGACGATCGCGATCGTCCCGCATATCGAGCTCGACGCGATCACCGAGGAAATGCCTGAGCTGACGCGCAAGCTCTGGTTTGCGACCTTGCTCGACGCCGCGATCCACCGCGCCTGGCTCTTCCGGCTTGGCCGCCTCGACGCCATCGGGCGCGTCGCGCATTTCTTCTGCGAAACCAATGTGCGTCTCCAGTCGGCGGGGCTGAGCGACGGGCGCCAGTTCACGCTCGGGCTGACGCAGGCCGATGTCGCCGAGATCTGCGGCCTCACGACTGTGCATGTGAACCGGGTGGTGCGTCATCTTCGCGAGGAAGGGCTTTGCACTTTCCGCAACGGCAAGGTCGAGATTCTCGATGCCGCGAAGCTCGCGCGGCGCGGCCAGTTCGATGCCGCCTATCTCTATATCGACGATCCCGAATCTCCGCCGCCCCCAGACCAGAGGCCCCGCCGATGACCGATGAATTATCTTCGCCCCCGCCGCCCGAGACGGAAGCGGGGATCGCCACCGCCGAAGATGGCCTCGTTCTCCTCGATGGCCCCGACGGTGTCGCGTTGACGATGACCGCAGCGGCGGCGCGCAGTACCGGCGAAAGCCTCATCGAGGCGGCGAGGCGCGCGGAAGACCAGCTCGCGGCCAGGCGGTCCTGAAGGATCGCCTGATCGCGCCCGTACGGGGGCGGCGGCCGTCGCCGATTTGGCGCCAGGGAGCCGACCCACAGCGCGCGGCGCCGATAAACGCATTGATCGATGTTGCATCGCCGCCGTCTGGGGGAACGCGGTGATACGGCGGCGGGTTCTGCCCGGGAGCGGCGCCAGCGGGCGCTGCCGACCGAGGAGAAGCCGCACGTGGAAGAGGCCGCCGGACTGATTGCGCCTGCCGCGACGATGATCGCGGCGATGATGACGGCAGCCAATCTCGGCGCGCGCGTGACCGGCTCGGGCTTCGTCGTGTTCACTTTGGGCTCGCTCGCCTGGTCGGTCGTCGGGTTCACATCGGGCCAGACCAATCTTCTTGCGACGAACCTGTTCCTGACGCTCGTCAATCTCGTCGGAATATGGCGATGGCTCGGCCGCCAGCGCGGCTATGAGGATGGCGCGCGGCGCGCCGCGAACCGAAGCCGGCTCGCCGCCTCGCCGGCGCTCTTCGCCGCCAGCGCGTTAGGCGGTCTTCCGGTAAGCGACATCCGCGGCGAGAAGATCGGCCAGACCGTCGATGCGATGATCGAATGCGAAAGCGGCTGCCTCTCTTATGTCGTCGTCGCCAGCGGCGGGCTCGGCGGCATCGACGAGACGCTCCGCGCAGTGCCGGCGACGATGCTCGACTGTCATGCCGACGGGCTCGTGCTGCTGATGAGCGCTGCGGAATATGAGATGCGCGAGACGCTCGACGGCGCCGCCTGGCCTGCGCGGCCCCCACGCGGACAGGTGGCCGTGGGAGCGTCGCTCGCCCCCGCAGCGGCGGCGGCGGGCGAGGCGCCGCGGGGCGCCGGAAAGGAAGGGGCTCATGACGCGGCTCAAGGATAATGGTCTCACCATCGTGCTTCTGCTGCTGTTCGCAGCGTCGATCGTCGGCCACTGGGTAACGGGGTGGCACGTCGCGCTCGCGGACGTTGCGCGGCACCATCAGCCCGGTCTCTCGCTCTGGGCCTATGGCGGCAGTCCGCAATTCCTGTCCTCGGTGTTCGAAAACTGGGAGAGCGAGTTTCTCCAGATGTCGGCCTATGTCGTGCTGACGGCGATGCTCGTTCAGCGCGGCTCGTCGGAATCGCGGGGTCCCGACGCGCCCCTGCGCGAGGCCGATCTTGCCGCGCAGGCGCGCAAGCCCGGTGCACCTGCGGTGCTGCGCAAGGGGCGTCTCGCGCGCGCTCTTTATGCCCGCTCGCTGGGGCTGGTGCTCGCGATGCTGTTTCTTGCCTCCTTCATCCTCCACTGGACGCAGAGCGCGCGCGCGGCCGCCGAGGACGCGCGCGAGCATGGCGAAGTCGCCCTTTCCACCTTCGCCTATCTCGGCGACCCCGGCCTCTGGTTCGAATCCTTCCAGAATTGGCAGAGCGAATTTCTGTCGACCGCCGTTCTCGTGCTCTTGTCGATCTTCCTTCGTCAGAAAGAGTCGCCCGAATCGAAGCCTGTCGCCGCCCCGCATGCGGAGACGGGATCGTGACGGCGAATGGCCCAGCGAACCGGCGTGGGTGTTACGGCCCCGCTGCCCCGGTGCCTGTCTCACTGGGCGCTCGGAGCGCCGATTTAATCCTCGAACCCCGGAACGATCGCAGCGGACGGGCGTCAGTCGTTCATCGCCCCGAAGCCGGGGCCGCTTCCCCCGACCGGCGCCGGCCCCGCCGACGCTCCCCAGATGACGCCCGGCCTCTGCCCGGGCGGGAGATGATCCATGTCCAGATCCAAGAATGACCTTCCCGATCCGCTGATTCTCGCCGCCGCTGGCGCGGGCATCGCCGTGCTCGCAACCGGCGCGGCGCTCTGGCAGCGCCGTCGGCACCGCGAGAGCCGAGGGCAAGAAGAAACAATCGCGACCGACGCGCCGCATTGGACGCTCGACAAAGCCTCCTCCCGCGCGATGTTCGGCAAGTCGGTGCTGATCAATCGCCCCCGTGCCGAGCTCTACGCGGCATGGACGCCCGAACGCTTTCCTGACTTCATGGAGAATGTGGTCGCGGTCGACGACCTCGGCGACGATGTCTCGCAGTGGACGATCAAGGCGCCCGCCGACCGCGAAGTGACACTGGTCAACCGCATCACCGAGCGCGTCGAGGACACATCGATCTATTGGCAAAGCACGCCCGCCTCCGACATCGCGAACAGCGGCGAGGTACGCTTCACCGACGCGCCGGCGGGGCGAGGCACCTACGTAAGCCTGATCCTCGCCTATGACCCGCCCGCGGGGAAGGTCGGGCGCCTCGCCGCCAAGCTCCTTCAGCGCGAGCCCGAAGTGCAGGCGCGGCGCGACCTTCACCGTTTCAAGCAGCTTATGGAAACGGGCGAAGTGACGAGCAATGCCTCGCCCTCCGCGCGAGGCGCCGAGAGCCCTGCCGAGCCGCACATCTGAACGCCGAGCCGTAGCACAATCACATCAAGGAGAAGGCCATGCGCGCCGTTACCTGGCAGGGACGCCACAAGATCAGCGTCGAAACCGTTCCCGATCCCGAAATCGTCAACCCGCGCGATGCGATCATCCGCGTGACCTCGACCGCGATCTGCGGCTCGGACCTTCATCTTTACGACGGCTATATTCCGGGCATGCGCGCGGGCGATATCGTCGGCCACGAATTCATGGGTGAAGTGGTCGAGACCGGCGCATCCTCGACGCTGCATCGGGGCCAGCGCGTCGTCGTGCCTTTCACGATCAGCTGCGGGCAATGCTTCTTCTGCGAGAAGCAGCAATATAGCGCCTGCGACAACAGCAACCCGTCCGAGACGCGCGATGTATCCGAGCTGATGATGGGTCATGCGATGGGCGGGGCGTTCGGCTATGCGCACCTTACCGGCGGATATGCCGGCGGACAGGCCGAATATGTCCGCATTCCCTATTCGGATGTCGGGCCGGTGGTCATTCCCGACGGCCTTGCCGACGACGACGTGCTCTTCCTCTCGGACATTTTGCCGACGGGCTGGCAGGCGGCGGTCAACGCCGATATCGAGCCCGGCGACACCGTCGCGGTGTGGGGCTGCGGCCCCGTCGGCCTGTTCACGATCCAGTCGGCGCTGCTGCTCGGCGCCGGGCGCGTGATTGCGATCGATCACTTTCCGACGCGCCTCGCGCTCGCGAAGAAATATGGCGCAGAGATCCTCGACTATACGAAGGTCGATGTCCGCGAGGCGCTCGCCGAAATGACTGGTGGGATCGGGCCCGACGCCTGCATCGACTGCGTCGGCATGGAGAGCCACGGGTTCACGGTCGACAACATCCTCGACCAGGTGAAGGTCAAACTGCTCTCGTCAACCGAGCGCATCCACGCCTTGCGCCAGGCGATCCTTGCATGCCGCAAGGGTGGCCGCCTTTCGATTCCCGGGGTTTATGGCGGTTTCGCCGACAAATTCCCGCTCGGTCAGCTCATGGAGAAGGGCCTCACCGTCAAGAGCGGACAGACGCATGTCCAGCGCTATTCGGGCGAGCTTCTTGACATGATCCAGGCCGGCAAGTTCGACACCGTCTCGCTCATTTCGCACCACGCATCGCTTGAGGACGCCGCCGAGATGTACCGGCACTGGCACGACGAGCAGGACCTCTACACGAAGATCGTGCTCAAGCCCGGCCTCGCAAAGGGGGCCGTCTCGGCCCGGCAGGAGATGGAACATGCCTGACCGCAAACTCGCTATCGTCACCGGCGCCTCGAGCGGTATCGGCCGCGAGATCGCCCTACTCGCCGCGAAGGATGGTTACGACCTCATCGTCGCGGCCGACGAGCCGCTCGTCGATGCTGCCGCGGGCCTCCTTGCGAAGGGCGTCGAGGTCGAGGCGGTCGAAGCCGACCTCGCGACCGCTGCCGGGGTCGCACGTCTTCTCGCCGCGGCGGGCGGCAGGCCGATCGACATTCTCGTCGCCAACGCGGGTCACGGCTTGGGGCGCGGCTTTCTCGACCAGCCCGTCGACGCGTGGCGTCACGTCATCGACACCAATATCACCGGCACGCTGTTGCTGCTCCAGCCGGTCCTGAAGGCGATGGTCGCGCGCGGCGAAGGCAAGGTACTGATCACCGGCTCGATCGCCGGTCATCTCGCCGGCTCCTTCCAGGCGGTGTATAACGGCACCAAGGCCTTCATCGACAGTTTCGCCGCGGCGATCGGCAACGAATTGAAGGACAGCGGCGTCACCATCACCTGTCTCAAACCCGGCGCGACCGAGACGCGCTTTTTCGAGCGGGCCGGCATGCTCGACACGAAGGTCGGGCAATCAGAAAAGGACGATCCCGCCGATGTGGCGAAAACCGGATGGGATGCGCTCCTCGCAGGAGAGCATGCGGTCGTTCACGGGCTCAAGAACAAGGCACAGGTCCTGGCCTCGGGCGTTCTCAGCGAAGCGGCGACAGCCGAGATGCACCGGAAACTGGCCGAGCCGGGGTCGGGGAAGCAAGACTGATCTGGCCGATCCGGCCTCATTTGGTGAAGAGGAGACGATCATGAACAATCGCAATGACAGCAGGGGTGGAGCCTCCGCCAGCGATGGCTCGCTGCCGCAAGAACCTGTGGAACGCCGCGAGAATGTCGGGACGACGACGCCCGAGCGCTATCCCGCCGGCGAGCGCGAGGCCGGCGACGTATCGGGGGCCGCCAACCGCGGCCATCGGCGCAGCACCGGCAGCGGCCCGGTCAGCGGAAGCGGCGCGGGTGCCGGCGGCAAAGGCAATGCGGAGGATTATGACAGCGATCCGCAAGGCGGCGGCGGGCGCGCTGCCGAACCCGATACGCCCCCGCCCGGCAAGGGAGCGGACGCGCCGGTTGGCGGGAGCCGTTAGGCCCTCGCGGCGGTCGGGCGGCGCGGCGCAATCGCTCTGGCAGCGCCGTACCCGGCCGTTCACTCGATCCGGTAGTCGATCGGCTTGAAGCTGCCGCCGCAGCTGTCGTAGGCCGAGCAGGCGGTGAGCCCGACGATCAGGTCGTCGAGCGCGCGAAGCCGTATGAAGTCACCGGCCTTCGTCGTCGGCGGAAGGACGCGGATCTTGCCGTCGCTGCCGACCGGCACATTCATGAACAGGTTGAACGCGACGGGAATGGCGTCGGCAGCAATCCCATATGGCTCGAGCGCTTCGGCCAGATTGCCGAAGCAGCCGCGATGAACGGGCTTGTCGGCGTAGAAATGGCGAAAGGTAGCCTCGCTGCACGGCGTCAGCAGAAAATCATGCACCCCGCAGCTATCCTCGACGATCTCGAGCAGCGCGTTTGACCGGTTCGACCACAAGCGGTTGCCGGTCGTCAGCCGGATCGTCTCTTCATAGTCGAACGTCCGCCCGTTCGAGATCGCTTCGCGGGGATCCGCCGCACGAAACGCAAGAAGGTCGCCGACCTGGCCGCCCTCGGGGTCGGTCACGCAGAGAATCTTGTCCTTGGGAAGCGTGAAGGCGACGCCGCTGCGGGGCGCGATCCGGTCGGTCATGAATGCTCCTGAACTGAGAAGGTGCGGCGGGAATGAACTAAGATGTCATGAAGCGGTTGCCGGGAGGAGGACGAAATGCGGCGAGCGAAAGCCGCCGCGCTAATCGCGCGGCGGCTTTGAAACGCCGGTTCCGAGCCTCTGTCAGGGGGCCAGCTTGCCGAGTTCGGCTCGGTGCGCTTCCACCACCGGCACAATCTCTGCTGCCGCCTGCTTGAGTGCGACCGCCTCGCCCGAGGCAGCATAGCCTTGGTGCAGCGCCAGTGCCGCACCATGCGCGGTCTTCTGGTGGTCGAGATAGATTTTGTCGATGCCCGCGGCATCGGCGGCCTTGATGTCCGCCAGCATCTTCTCCTGGTCGGGAGCAAGTGTCGGTGCCGGCGCCTGGACCCCGGCGCTCGCGGCGGCCGCCTTCACTTTCGCGGTCGATTTTCCGTGATTGTCGATCATCATCTCGGCAAAGGCCCTGACCTTTGCATCTTTCGATTTGGCGAGCAGGGCTTTCGACGATTCGATCTCCCAGAGGTCGCCGGCACCCGCCTGCGCGATATAATCGGCCGTGCTGACTGCTTGCGCCGGCGTTGCGGCGGCCGGACCGGGCTCGGGTGCCACAACGGCCGTGTCAGCAGACGCGGCGGCTTGCTCCTCGTCGCGCGTATCGGGTCCGCCGCATCCCGCGACGATCGCGGCGATCGCCGCGGCTCCAATCCATGTCTTCATCTCGTCTCTCCTCAAATGATCTTCTGCGCTTCGGCCTCGCGGCTTTTCCGCATGCAAGACCGGGCCGCGGCGCGCGCGGCCCGGTCTTTCACCCGGAAAGCGGGGGCGAAGGTCAGCTGCGCTGTTTGCCCTGGTCCTTGCTGCCCGACTGCTTGTCGTCTCCCGACTGGCTCTTGCCGCCGTCCTGCTGCTGCTGGCTGCCCTTGCCGGACGAGCTGCCCTGCTGCTTGCCGTCTTTCTTCTCATTCTGTGCCATGACGCATCCTTTCCATGCGGCCCGAGGCGGGCCAATACGGAAACCCCGCGCCTGTCCGGCTTGTTGCGTGAAAGAGGAGCTGGGTTGATCGAAGTTATACGCTTTTGGCGTGCGGCAGCGGTCCGGGGCGCCGTGCGTGTTCCGGCCGCCTTTCGCGACGGCGCGGCCCGTGGCGGCAGGGCGGGGCGGGCAGGCGCGTTCGGGGCTTCGCCGGACTCATCATGCGTGCGGGAGGGCGGCGGCGCGGCGCCGGTGCGGCCAAAAAGGGCCCGGCGCGCGGCGCGGCTCGCGGTCGCCTGACGCACCTTCAACCAAGGCAGGCGACGATCGTCTCGATCACCGCGATCGTTTCCCTGGGGTCGCGCACGCGCACCGTGTCGAGTCCTAGCAACTTCGCCGGATAGTCGTTGCCGCCCGGAAAGATCGCGTCGCCGATGAAGATCATGTCGCCGAGCGCGATTCCGCTCTCGGCGCTCAGCTTCTTGAGTCCATAGCCCTTGTCGACGCCCTCGCGCGTGACGTCGATCGAAGTCGCGCCGCCCATGTTGATCGACAGGCCCGGGAGCCGCTCGCCGAGATCCGCCTGGATGATCCGCCGCTTCGCGAAGTCGGGATCCCAGACTTCCTTGGCGGCGATCGGCGCCTGCTGGCCGAGCGCCGAGAAAGTGATCTGGCTGCCGCGGTCCTCGATGCGGTCGCCCCAGACTTCCTCGGGAACGAACCCCGTCGCCTCGAGCGACGCGTCGAAGGCGGCGAGGATGCGCGCCTTTTCCTCGTCGCTGAACAGCTCGGCATAAAGCGGCGTCCAGGCGCCGCCGCGGTGGACGAAAAGCTTCGTGCCCGTCGTCGGCATCAGCCAGAGCCGGCCCCGATCGGCGTTTGCCGGAAGTCGGCTCGCGACCTGCTTGTCGAACTGCGGCCAGTCGCCTCCCGAAATCACCGCGACCTCGGCGACGCCCAGGAGCTTCGCGATCGCCGCGCCCATTTCGGGGGCGAGCGGCTGCTTGCTTTCCGCCAGCGTTCCATCGAGATCGAAGGCGACGAGTTTCTTCATGATTGTCTCCTCTGTTCGCTGTCGCCGGCGCGCGGCCGGCAAAGCCTCACAATCGCCCGACGCCGGACTAGGTTCCTGCCGGATTTTCCTCGGTCCTCGCTCGAGCGGGCAGCCGCGCCGGCATGGCGGGCAGCGCTCGTCGGCATGGAGGGACCGCGGCGGCGGCGTCAGACCGCTTCCCGGAAGCCCCGCACGGCCAAGGCAACGAGTTCGGCTTTAGAGGCGTTAGCGTCTCGATGACGAGGAAAGCCATTCGATGACGCCGCGCTGGCCTTCGGTGCTCTGGGTGGTTCGCCACGGCCAAAGCGCGGGCAATGTCGCGCGCGATGCCGCCGACGCGGCGGGTGACCTGCGCATCGCGCTCGACCACCGCGATGTCGATGTGCCCCTCTCGGCGCTGGGCGAGCAACAGGCGCAGGCGCTCGGCGCCTGGTTCGCAGCGGGCGAAGAAGACGGCCGCCCCGAGATCATGCTCGCCTCGCCCTATGTGCGGGCCGTGCAGACCGCCGAAATCTTCCGCAGCGCGGGAGGCTGCGCGGCGGACGAGAAAATCTGCATCGACGAGCGGCTGCGCGAGAAGGAGTTCGGCATCCTCGATGGCCTCACGCGCCGAGGCATCGAGGCGGCGCATCCCGATCAGGCCGAATTCCGGCTTGCGCTTGGCAAATTCTATCACCGCCCGCCGGGCGGCGAGAGCTGGTGCGACGTGATCCTGCGCCTACGCTCGCTGCTCGATACGGTCTCGCTCCATTATGGCGGGCGGCGCGTGATGATCGTCGCGCACCAGGTGGTCGTCCTTTGCTTGCGCACCATCATCGAAAATCTGGGAGAGGCCGAGATATTGGCAATCGATAGCGAAGGCGACGTCGCCAATTGCGCGATCACCGAATATCGTTTCGACGCTGACGTGGGCCGCGACGGCAACCTCGTCCTGTCGCGCTACAATGTGACTGCGCCGATGGAGGGTGAAGTCCCGGTCACCCGCGAACCCGATGCGATGGTGGCCGCGCGTGGCTGAGGCAACCCCGCTCGACACCGCCTGGCTGAAGGCGCATCCGCTTCCCGATCATCATGACAATGTCGACAAGAACGGACGCGGCCGGGTGCTCGTGATCGGCGGTTGCCGCCGGGTGCCAGGCGGCATGCTGCTCACCGCCGAGGCGGCGTTCCGCGCCGGGGCGGGCAAGGTGACGATCGCGACGATCGCCTCGGCGGCGATCCCGATCGGCATCGCCTTTCCGGCCTGCGCCGTCGTCGCGCTCCCCGAAACCGAAGCGGGCGAGATTGCGCCCGAGGCGGCCGAACTGCTGCTCGCCGAGGTGGCGCTGCACGACGCCATCGTCTTCGGGCCCGCGATGATCGACGCCGACATCGTCCGGACCCTGCTCGAAGCCCTGCTGCCGGCGCTGCCCGAGGACATCTTCCTCCTCCTCGACGCCGTCGCGCTGCGCGCAGCGGCCGCACATTCGGATGCGATCCGGCCGCGCGCCGCGCACACAATCCTCACCCCGCACGAAGGCGAACTTGCCGCGATGCTCGATGTAGCGAAGGAGGAGGTCGCACGCGACCCGCTCGCGTCGCTCGGCAAGGCGGCCGACCGCTTCGGCGCGGCGGTGATGGTCAAGGGCGCGACGAGCCATCTCATCGCCGAGGGGAGCTGCCTGGCTTATGCGGGCGGCGGGCTCGGCCTTGCCGTCAGCGGCTCGGGCGACGTGCTGGCGGGCCTCATCGCCGGGCTCGGCGCGCAAGGCCTCTCGCCCCTGCAGGCGTCCGCCTGGGGCATCTGGCTGCACGGCGAAGCGGGGCGGCGGCTCGGCGAAACCATGGGGCCGCTCGGCTATCTTGCGCGCGAGCTGCTGCCGCTCGTCCCGGGGCTGATGCGCGGTGTCTGAGCTCGATCTCCTCGACCCCGATCTCCTGCTGCCGATCGCGGGCGCGGTCATCGCCGGCGCGATTATCGGCGGCGAGCGCGAATATCGCGCGAGCCCGGCGGGCCTGCGCACCCATATCCTCGTCGCGCTGTCCTGCTGTCTCCTCATGCTGTCGGCCGTTCACCAGATGGAATGGCTCACCGACACGCCGACCGAGGTCGTGCGCATCGATCCCGTGCGCATGGCGCATGGCGTGCTCACCGGCATCGGTTTCCTGTGCGGCGGCGTGATCTTTCGCGAGGGGCTCAATGTCCGCGGGCTCACCACCGCTGCATCGCTCTGGATGACCGCGACGCTCGGCATCCTGTTCGGCGTAGGCTTCTACGAACTCGCCATCTTCGGCGGCGTCGCGACCTTCCTCGTGCTCGCTGCCGTCACCTGGACCGAGCGCCACGCGCCGCAGCGGCGTATCGCGCATGTCACGCTCGATTATCGGGCGGGCACGAGCATCGCCTCGGCCGAGGTCATCGCCTTGCTCGGGGAACATGGCCTCAAGGCGATCACCGTCGAACAGCGCCGCGCCGGCGGCGCACCCGGCTTTACCGCGATCGCCGCAGGCTATGGCGAGGAATGTGCCGATGCGCTGGCGGCGGCGCTCAGCGGGGACGATCGCATCGCCGCCTTCGACATCAGGCCGCAGCAGGGATGAAGGGTGGGGCCGGAACGGGAGGGCGCATGCCCGCTGGCCGCGACCCTTCAGGCGAGCTCGCTTATGACGCGCTCGTCATCGGCGCCGGACCCGGAGGGCTCACCGCTGCTCTCTATCTTGCGCGCTATCGCCGCCGCACCCTCGTGCTCCATGACGGACGCTCGCGCGCGCTTGGCGCGCCGATGGCCTGGAATGTGCCCGGATTTCCGGACGGGATATCGGGAGCCGATCTCGTCGCGCGGCTCACCGATCAGGCCGGGCGATACGGTGCCGAAATCGAATTGGCGCGCGTCGACTGTCTGTCCGCAGGCGCCGGCGGTGCCCCCTTCGCGGCGCGGCTCGAGGACGGCCGCTGCCTGTCGGCGCGCGGGCTCATTCTCGCGACGGGCGTCATCACCAACGAGGCGGTGCTTGCCAGCGGCGACCATGACGCCGCCGTCCGGAGCGGCGCGCTGCGCTACTGCCCGATCTGCGACGGATTTGAGCATCGCGGGCGCAAGATCGCCGTACTCGGGTCGGACCTTCATGGCGCCGCAGAGGCGATGTTCCTGAGGCAATATACCGACGATGTGACCCTCATCCCCAAGTGGCAGGTCGAGCTCACGCCCGCGCAGCGCGCCGAACTTCTGGCAAGCGACGTGCGGATCGAGGAGCGGCAGCTGCTTCGCCTCGCGCACCGGGACAGACGCATCGCGGTGCAGCTGGAGGGTGCAGAGGACGCGCTTCTCTTCGACACCCTCTATCCGGCGCTCGGGTCCGAACCGCGCAGCGAATTGCTGGCGGGGCTCGGTCTCCAAGGCGACGCCAATCGCTGCCTGCCGGCCGATGCCTTTGCCGAGCCCTTGATGCCCGGCGTCTATGGCGCCGGCGATGTTCTCGCCGGGCTCGACCAGATCAGCACCGCGACGGGCCATGGCGCGGCGGCTGCGACGCGGCTTCACAACTGGCTGCGCCGTGTCGAAGGGCATGTAATGGTGGACCAGCACTGAAGGGCACGGGGCAGGCTATCGCGTCGACGGATGCACGAAAGCTGCTCGGCCGGGCGCGTTCGGCCCACATGGTTGTTGGGCAAAACCTGCCTCGATGGATCTGGCGACGCGACGGGCGGATGGGGCCCAGCCCGCCGCACCGCGTGCAGGATTGATCTCGATCATCACGATTTTCGCGCCTTGGGGTGCCAAATCTGCTATGCAGAAGTGGCTGAGTCCCACCCTCGTCGGCGTCTCTTGCGGCTGCCTGATTTTGCAGTCCGCCCTTTGCATGAGGCCTTCCGATCGGTGCTGAGAGCAGGGTCGCGCTTGCTCCGGAACAGGAATGGAGCATGTCATGCGCCTTTTTCATCTTCTTTTTCATGGCGAGGATGCGCGCGAGCCGCGCCGCGTCGAATTTCGCGCGCCCGACGCCTATCAGGCGTTCCAGTTCGCGCTCAACGATCGCGGCAGTGCCGAGGTCGAACTATGGGACGGCGAGCAGCTTCTCGTTCGCATGAGCAAAACCGAAGCCAATCTCTGGAAGCTGCACGGCCTCCCCCCATCCCAAGGCACCGCGGGGCCCTCTGCTCAGTCAGGGGCGGCCGCCGCCTGACCCGCGCTGCGGAGGTGACGGGCGCGCGATGGACGCGTGACAGGTGGATCACGCCCGCTTGCCCGCCTCAGGCGGGCCGGCCGTCTTGCCCGGCGCAGAGGCCGAGGCATGCATCGACGAGCGCGCTCATCAGCACGGGTTTCGAGAAGAAGAAGCTGCCCTCGACCTGTCGATCGGCAAGCGGCACATTGGCCGAGGCATAGACGACGCCGCCGCCCGGATGAGCGGCGCGATAGGCTTCCGCAAGGCTCCATCCGTCGAGAGCGCCGGCAAGCCGGATATCGGTCACAAGGATATGCGGTCGCTCCTCGCCGATCAGGAGCAGTGCGTCCTCGGCGGTTTCGACCTCGCGAACCGCGAACCCGGCTGCCTCGAGCGCCTCGACGATGTCGATGCGGACGAGCCATTCGTCTTCGGCGACGATGGCCGTGCAGAGAGGGGCGGGGGACGGGTTTGGCACGCTGATGACTTTCGCCCTGAAACATGGATCGAAGTTGAGAGGTCGCTCGGCGTCACGGCTGGGCGCATGGCAGTCTCGGCGGAACGCATCAACCACTCAAGGGTTTCTTTGCCATAGCGAATTCCCGTTTCGGGAACGCAAGGGGCCATCGGAGGGGCAGGGACCATGACATATGCGTGAGACGCTGATCGAGGACGAAGCGGCGCAAGGGGGCTTAGCCGTTCGCGAAAGTGCCGCGCACCTCGCGGCGCTCGTCGACGGGTCGGACGATGCGATCATCAGCAAGACGCTCGATGGTATCATCACCAGCTGGAATCCCGCGGCCGAACGCATGTTCGGTTATCGTGCCGACGAGATCGTCGGCCGCTCGATCCTCAACCTCATCCCCGAGGAACGCCGCAGCGAAGAAACCGCGATCATCGAGCGCATTCGCGCCGGGGAGCGCGTTCCGCCTTTCGAGACGGTCCGGCGGCGCAAGGACGGCAGCCTCGTCGATCTCTCGATCACCGTGTCGCCGGTGCGCCGCGCCGACGGCACGATCATCGGCGCTTCGAAGATCGCGCGCGACATCTCGGAACGAAAGGCGGTCGAGGCGCAGCTCGCCCGCCAGGCCGAGCGGCTGACCCACCTCAATCGCGCCGCCCTCCTCGTCTCGCAGGATCTCGACCTCGAACGGATCGTCCAGGCGGTGACCGATATCGCGACCGAGCTCAGCGGTGCGCGCTTCGGCGCCTTCTTTTACAATGTGCTGGGCGACGAGGGCGAAAGCTATCTGCTCTTCTCGCTCTCCGGCGCCCCGCGCGAGGCGTTCGAGCGCTTCGGCATGCCGCGCAACACCGCCGTCTTCGACCCGACGTTCCGCGGAGCGGGGACGATCCGGTCGGGCGATATCCGCAAGGATCCGCGCTACGGCCTGAGCGCGCCGCACCACGGCATGCCGGAGGGGCATCTGCCCGTCGTGAGCTATCTCGCGGTTCCCGTCATCTCGCGCTCGGGCGAGGTGCTCGGCGGTCTTTTATTCGGCCATGACGAGCCCGCCATGTTCAATGCCGAGGTCGAGGAGCTTGTCGAGGCCTTGGCTGCGCAGGCGGCGGTGGCAATGGACAACGCCCATCTTCACGAGGCGGCGCGCGTCGAGATCGCGGCGCGCGTGAGGGCCGAAGAGGAGCTCCAGCTCACCCTCGCCGAAATGCGCCACCGGGTGAAGAACACGCTCGCGATGGTCCAGGCGATCGCCGCACAGACGTTTCGCGAGACGCCGGCCGCCGAGCGGCAATCTTTCGAGGCGCGCGTCCGCGCCCTTTCCGACGCGCACGACCTCCTCACCGAACGCCACTGGGGCACGGTATCGGCCGGCGAAATGATCGAGCGCGCGCTCCACGCCTTCGACAAGATGAAGCCGGGCCGCATCAGCCTCGCGGGGCCGGACGCCGAGGTGCCGGCGTCGAGGGCGCTGCTCGCGGCGATGGCGCTGCACGAACTCGGGACCAATGCGGTAAAATATGGAGCATTGTCGGGCGATGCCGGCACGGTCGCGGTCGAGTGGGACATGGTGAACGAGAGCGACCGGGATCGGCTCCGCCTGCGTTGGAGCGAGCAGGGCGGTCCCCCCGTTTCGCCTCCCGCGCGCACGGGTTTCGGCACGCGGATGCTCGAACGGGCGCTCCGCGGGAGGGGCGGCAGCGCTGCGATCGAGTTCCGGCCCGAGGGTGTTTGCTGCACTCTCGAGCTTCCTGCATGACAAGCATCGCGGGCGCGGCGGGATCGCGCGAGGCTCGCGCGCTTCGTGGGTCGAGGATCGAAGGTGAGGGTCGATGGTCGAAGGGAGCGGGTCGAAGGGTGGGCGTCTCAAACCTTGCTCGTGGCTGGCGAGTATGGCGCGGCTCGGCTAAGGCGTAGCCATGGCTGGAATTGGATCACGCATCGACGAGTCGGGTACGCTGCTGCGCGTGGCAGGCGGCTTTGCGCTTCGCCGCGACCTCGGCGGCCGCTGGCGGCTCGACCTTCGCCGCACCCCCGTCGACCATGTCGAGAAGCGCGTGCGCATCACGGGCACGCTCGTCGGAGAGGATCTTGTCGAGGTCGACGGCGTCGCCCCGGAAGGCGCTACCGCGGCGGGTGGTGCTCTTCCGGACAGCGGCTCGCCGATCGAAGCATAGCCGCGCCGCCACTGGCCGGAGCTGCCTGGCGGGAGGATCGTAAAGCCGGATGTCCGCAGGCGGTCCGGATGCCTCTCATTTTTGACGGTCTCGAGCCGCGGAACAAAGTGCTGCGGCGCCGGTTGAACCTTGCATGACCGAGACCATCGCAACCCCCGCACCCGCCGCCGATCCGGCGCGTATCGTCGTCCTTCTCTGTGCGCTGGCGCAGATCGGAGCTGCCCTCTTGCCCGTGATAGGGATCGGCACGCCGGTCGGCGATCGCTCGGACGCCGTGCAGACGCTGATAACGCCCGCGGGCTGGGCCTTCTCGATCTGGGGCGCGCTTTATCTGGGATCCCTGGTTTTCGCGCTCCTCCAGTTCACCGCTTCCGGGCGCGATAGCGCGTTGTTCGCCGCGCTGCGCTGGCCTGCGGCCGGCGCCTTTCTCGGCAATGCGCTTTGGGCCACCTGGGTGCAGCTTGGCGACATAGACGCGGTATCGACCCTCATCATTTTTGGCTCGCTTGTCTCGATCCTTCTTGCCTACCGGCGCTTCGCCGCCTGGAACGCGCCCTTTTCGGCGGCCGAGCGCTGGGGCGCCATCCTGCCGCTGTCGGCGCTCGCTTCCTGGTTGACCGCAGCCTCGATCGTCAATGTCGCGGCCACGTTGCGCTACTATGGCGTCGACGCTGCGCCCGATGTCGCGCCGCTCATCTCCGCCGCGATTATCGTCGTCGGCGGTCTGATCGCGGCCACGGCCCTTGCGCGGGGCAAGGGCAATCCGCCCTTCGCCCTCGTCTTCCTCTGGGCGCAGGCAGCAATCTTTGCAGCCGGCGGACAGGAGGCGGCTGCCGTCGCGGTGGCGGCAGCGATCGCGGCGATCCTCGTGCTGATCGGAATTTCGCTGGGCTGGCGCGACGGCGGCGCGCACCATTGGACCGGTTCGAGATCGTAATTCTGTCTCGGGGACGCTTGAGCGTCTTCGCCGCAGTCGGTTTGAATTCGAACATTGCCAGGGTTGATCGCGTGATCGGCACCTTCTTACGGCCAGGGCCACCGGGCGTCGCCGCGTCCCCGCGGCCAGCCGCGATCCCGACCCGCGCTTGAGGCGTCTGCCGGGGCGCGGCCCCGGCGCAACGGGCTTCGCCCGTCCTCCACTGCCGTTGCGGCCCTCTGGGTGCGCCGGCGCCTTGCGGCGCCCCGGCTGCCTTCCTGCGCCGCGGGACGGGCTCGCGGGCAAGGTCAGGAGACACATCATGGGAGCCATCGGCTTCGTTAGCGGCACGATCGAGAAGGGCTTTGTCGGCGAACTTCGCACCCTCTCGATCCGGGTGCCGATCGAAATTCGTATCAACCGCGGCAAGGGGAGCGATGTGCAACCCGACTACCGCGTCTATTCCGACGACGTCGAGATCGGCGCGGGATGGGTGCGCCTCGCGGCAGTTTCCGAGCGCCGCTATGTGTCGCTCGCGCTCGAAGCCCCCGAGTTCGGGCAGCGACGACTTTATGCGAACCTTGCCCGCGCGGCGGGGCAGGACAATCCCGACGCTTATGCGCTGCTCTGGAACCCCGCCGACTGACGGCGTTAGAAAAACGCGCGGCTTATCCTCGCACTGGCTGCAATAGCTGGTGCGCAGGAGGCGCCGCCTTGATAGGGTGACGACGATGAAAAGCGGTATCGACCATCTTCCCCCGCACAAGCAGCGTGAACTCGAGCGCGTCGTCGAGATCGTCTTCGAAGAATTCGAGGATGCGCTGGCGCTCGCGACGCAGGGCTGGAAGAAGAAGGGCCGCATCTCGAAAATCATTCTCTACGGCAGCTATGCGAGGGGAGGCTGGGTCGACGAGCCGCACACCGCCAAGGGCTATCAGTCCGACTATGACCTGCTGATCATCGTCAACGACAAGCGGCTGACCGATCGCGCCGACTATTGGTCGAAGCTCGACGACCGGCTCATTCGCGAACTGTCGGTAACGAAGACGCTGCGGACGCCGGTGAACTTCATCGTGCACAGTCTCGACGAGGTGAATAGCGGGCTGTCGCAGGGGCGCTATTTTTTCATGGACGTCGCGCGCGACGGGATTGCGATTTATCAGGCGGTTGATGATGAGTTGCCTGAGCCACAGCCTAAAACGCCGCATGCAGCGCTGGAGATGGCGCGGGAATATTTCGATGAGTGGTTTCCCAGCGGCGGCGAGTTCTTCGATAACTATAGCTTCAATCTCGCTAAAGGCCGGCTGAACAACGCCGCTTTTCAGCTCCACCAGGCGACAGAGCGGTTCTACAACTGTGCGCTGTTAGTCTGCTCATTTTATTCGCCGCATGTGCATAATTTAGCGTTTCTGCGGACGCAGGCTGAGCGTATCGATCTTCGGCTCGCGGACGTCTGGCCGCGTGACGCGAAATCCGACCGGTCACGTTTTGAGAAGCTCAAGGAAGCTTACATCAAGGCGCGCTACTCGAAGCATTATCGCATTACCGAGAATGAGCTTTCCTGGCTCGGCGAACGCGTCACAGTACTGGCAAAGGTGGTGGAATCGGTTTGCGCCGAGCGGATCGCTCTGCTGGAATCCACCGCAAAGCAGGCAGGCTGATAAGGCTCGACCGCTCGCTTATTTGCCGCGGAACCGTTCGAATTTTTCTCGGGCTTCGGCGGTTTCGACTGCGATGCTTGCGTTCTGGCACTCATCGCCGCGGTGAGTATCGTCCTCACAAGCAGCGACGATGTCCCGCGCTTCCTCCAGATGGCTCTCGAAATACTGCAGACTGCGCGGCTCGCTTCGTCCGCACGCCGCCAAGGTGACGGCAATCGCCAAGGTCATGATCGCACGCAAATCGCCACTCCTGCTGAACCTCCGTGGCCCAACTTAGCGTCGCAGCTCATAAGTGCGAGGTCGTCGACCAGAGATGCATCCAAACTGAGAGCATCTCTCAGGCGGCTTTGCGCCTCATGTCGGTCGTTATGAGGATGCTTAGATTGGTCTGAAAGCAGACACTCGTCTCTCGGCACGAGGCCATATTAATTTGCCAATACTGGCCGTCCGACTGGATCGCGTCGCTTGATCTGCGTATTCTCCAGAAGGTGCTCTTCATGTCGAGCCGCACCGCGGCGGAGAGGGGGGGGCTCCACGAGCTTCAGATTGTTCCGTATCGGATGGATTTTCTCCGCTCCGATTGCGCGCGTCTTGATCGCCCGATAGCATGCCGAGAGACAGGCGGTCCTGCGAACATCAGTGGCGACAGATCGTAGGGCAAGGGATCATGGTCGCAGCTGAAGCGCCGAGCTTGGCTATGACGTGAGAACCGAAGGCCTGTCGAAGCGGGGTTGAGATGATGCCTGGACGTTGAATGGCTGCGTTCCAAACGGAGACTTGATGTGAGCAGCTTTACCTTTGTCCATGCGGCCGATCTTCACCTCGATAGCCCGCTCCTTGGATTGGCGGGCAAATCGTCCGACTATGCCGCGCGCGTGGAAGCAGCATCCCGCGAAGCTTTTGACAATCTGATCAAGCTGGCGATCGACGGACAATGCCGGTTCATGTTGCTCGCAGGAGATATTTTCGATGGAGATCTGCGCAATTTCCAGACCGGGCTCTATTTCATTGAAGGGATGCGCCGCCTCGGTGCCGCGGGCATCAACGTTTACATGGTGCTCGGGAACCATGATTCAGAAAACCGGTTTGCCGAAAAATTGTCTTTGACGGACAATGTCCATGTCTTTCCCAAGGCAAAACCCGCGACCCATCTGATCGAAGACTTGGGTGTGGCGATCCATGGGCAAAGCTTTCCGCGCCCCGATGTCTCCGAAGATTTGGCGCGGGGCTACCCGCCGGCGCTCAGCGGGGCCTTCAATATCGGCGTGCTGCACACTGCTTGCGCGGGCAGCGAAGGCCATCATGCGCGCTATGCTCCCTGTACGCCCGAGCAGCTAGCCAATCATGGCTATGATTATTGGGCGCTGGGTCACGTCCATGCGCATGCCATACTCTCAGAATATCCGCACATCGTATATCCCGGCAATCTTCAAGGGCGGCATCCCCGCGAAACGGGGCCAAAAGGCGCGGTCCTTGTCACGGTCGACGAGGGCAGGCTTGCCGGTCTCGAGCATCGCGCGCTCGATGTCGTTCGCTGGGCTACGCTTAGGGTCGACGCCAGTGGCGTCGAAGAGGAGCGTGATCTGCTGGACCTGATCCGCACAGAGCTGGCCGCGTGCCTCGTCGACGCAGGCGGCAGACCGGTGGCGCTTCGTCTCTCAATTGTCGGAACATCGCCCCTACATGCGCGGATGATTTTGGGACGCAGCCGCTTTCGTGACGATATCGAAACGCTTCTTGCAACGCTCTCGCACGATATATGGCTGGAAAAGCTCAAGCTTGAAACGCAGCCTCCGGCGGCAACGGAAGCGATCGACCCGACCGTTGCCGGGCGGCTCGACCGGGAGTTGGTCCGTCTGAGCAAGGACAAGGCGCTCGACGCTGTCCTGGAAAGCCGACTCGTCGAAATCCGGGCGAAGCTTCCCGCAGGTGCGCATGCCGATGCCTTCATCGAGCAGATGCGCGCCGAGATGCCCGAACGCGCCGCAACGCTGGCGCGCAGCTTGGTAAGCGAAGCCGACCATGCGCCTGACTGAACTCAGCCTCGAAAATTATGGCGGATTCGCCAACCGCGAACTGACGATTCCTGAAACAGCCGGGCTCACGCTCGTGTTCGGCGCCAACGAGGCGGGGAAAAGCACGTGCCTCGAAGCCATCAGCGATTTTCTATTCTCGATCCCGAAAAATACGCAGCGCGGAAGCTTGTTCGGATATGACGGCATGCGCATCGGCGCTTCCATGCGTCTCGTCGACGGGACCTCGCTGACGCTCAAAAGGCGCAAGGGCAATGGCCGGACGCTGGCCGACGCGGCAGGCACCGCATTCGAGGATAGCATTCTCGCTCCCGTCCTGGGGGCCATTACCCGCGACCGGTTCGAAACGCTGTTCGGGCTGAATCACGAAACGCTGCGTAATGGCGGCGAACGGCTCTTGCATGCCGAAGGCGAGATAGGCCGGCTGATCGTCGAAGCGGGCGGCGGTTTGCGCGCCTTGGTGAGCCGCCTCGACGATTTGGGCGCCGAAGCGAATTTGTTGTTCGACACGCGCCGTTCGGCAAGCCGCCTATATTATCAGCAGTTGGCGGTCTTCGAGGCGGCCGACAAGACGGCCCGGGGTGCACAGCTTTCCAGGGAGACTTACGAGCAATCCCGTAGAGCCGCGATCGCGGCGGAAAAGAGCTTGAGCGGTTTGCGCGACGAGCGCCGCAACTTGGCCATATCTCGGTCGAAACTGGAACGCGGGTTGCGCGTGTCCCCCCATCTGCGCCAGCTCGACCATCTGACGACGGCACTCGCCGCATATGAGGACATAGCATTTTTTCCCGCCGATTTTGCGGCGCGCGCGCGGGCTGCGGCCGATGCGCGCGATGCCGCGGTAAATGCCCAAGAAAGGGCCGTAGAACGCCAGGATCGCATCAAGGCGCGGCTCGATGCCATCTTTGTAGACCTGCCGCTGAAAGAGCGCGAAAGCGACATTCGAAGCCTCGGGGAACGAGCCCTGCACGTCAGTAAGGCGCGGTCCGATCGCGCCAATCGTCAAGCCGAGATCGACAAGGGTGAAGCCGAGATGGCTTCGTTGCGCCAGATGCTCGGCGTGACGCCCGATACAGACCTCCTGCCGTTACTACCCGGGCAGGCGGCTCTCGAGAAGATCCGCCGCCTTGCCGATGAAGCGACCGAACGCAGGCCCGGCCTTGCCAACGCCGAGCAACGAGCGATCGAGTTACAAGAGAAGATATCGGTGCTGGACGATCGCCTCGATACCGCGCGGCAAAAGGGTTTTGACGTTCCATCCGAGGCTTCCTCGTCCGCGTTCGCCAGTCTCGCGGCTCAGAAATCGTCGCTGCTGGCTCGCCAGCAGCAACTCGATGCTGGTACCGTCACGCTATCGACCGCGCTGACCGCGCTCGGTTTCCGCTCGCTCGAAGAGCTTGCTGCCTTTGCCTGTCCTTCCGCCGACGATATCCGGGCCGAAAAAATTGCCCAGGAGGGGCTGGCAGCGCAGATTGACGCGCAAGCCCAGCTCAAACGTCAGGCCCAGCGCGATATTGCAACCGCCGAGCGTGAGGCTGCCGACCTCGAGGCTTCGGGACGGATCGCGACCGATGCGTCACTTGCTGAGGCACGTGAACTCCGTACCGAAGCCTGGACTCCGATACGATCCTCTTATGTGGACGGACAACTGCCGGAGGACGGCAACGTCCGCGAACAGGGCGCTGCGGCGTTCGATGCAGCGCTGACGTCTGCGGACGAGCTGGCGGACCGCCGCGCCGAGGAAGCCGAACGCGCCGCCTCGTTCGCGCAAACACACCGGCGTATCGCGGAGGGCAAGGACAGAGTATCGGCAGCGCAGGAAGAAGAGAGCGCATTCACGCAGCACTATGAGCGAAGGGTGGCGGCCTGGTCGAACAGCCTTCCCGAAGCCCATGCCAGACATGCCGATCTCCCCGCGTTGCTTCTGTTCGCCGAAAAGCGCCATCAACTGCTTCAGGACGCCGAAAAACTCGGCCAAGAAGCCAATGCGCTGCATCTTGAAAATGCGCAACTCGCGCCGACGACGGACCTGCTCGAACGCGTGGAACGCGGGCGCGGCTTGGATCCATCCCAGCCATTCGGAGAGCGGGTGGGCGCTGTCCAGAGCGCTATTTCGAGACACGAGCAGGCGCATGCCGATTTTCTGCGCGATGAGCGGGACCGGGCGGATCTCTTGCGGCAGCACAAAACGTCGGAAACGGACCTGCGCGATTTACGGGCAGCACAAGCGACCTGGGACGCCGCATGGCCACTCGCATGCAGCGTCCTTGGGCTCAGCGGCGACATTGCCCCGGCACAAGGCAGCGATGCTGCCGCCGAATGGGCCAATGCCCGCGGCGTGCTCTCGGCGATCGGACAATCGCGGCATCGCCTCAAGCGAATGGACGAGGACGAAGCCCTCCTCGGATCGGACGTTGCTGCGGTCGCCGCCCAATTGCAGATCGAGGTGGGCAGCGATTGCGTCGTGGCAGCGCAGATGCTGGTCACGCGGCTCGACGCCAATGTCATCGCGCAGACCCAGTATGACGGACTTCTCCCGGACTATGAAGAGGCGAAGGTGGATAGGGGTCTGGCCCAGGATGCGCTGACGGCGGCCGACGAGCAGCTGGCGAGCCTCGCCGCGATTGTCAAATTAGAGGCAACGACAGTCCCCTTGGCGGATGCGGCCGCCCGGTGCGAAGCGCGTGCTGCCCTGCTGCGCGAGAAAAGCCAAGCTGAACACACCGCAAGCGAAATCGGGGACGGCCTTGATCTTCTCTCGCTGCGGACCGAGTGGGGCGGCCGCGACCTCGATGAAATTCGTGCCGAGCTCGAAGATCAGACGTCGCGCGCGGCAGAGGTCGAAAGCGAGATCGAAGCGGCGGTCCTCGCGGAGAAGCAGGCGCTGGACGAACTGGCCGGCTATCTCAGTGAAAGCCAGGTCAATCATGCCGTGGCCGAACGCGAGGCTGCTAGCGCGCAAATGCATCTCGCTCTCGAGCGCTATCTCGAATTATCGGTCGCGCACGACCTTGTCATCTCGGCGATGGCCACCATACGCTCGGAGCAGCAGGACCCCTTGATTTTGCGCGCCGGCGCGCTTTTTGCGGCAACAACGCTCGGCGAATTTTCGGGCATCGAAACCGATATCGACGACAAGGGGCAGCCGGTCGTCGTGGGACGCCGCGCCAATGGCGGCCGCACCTCGGTGGCTATGATGAGCGACGGGACACGCGATCAGCTTTTTCTGGCGTTCCGGCTCGCAAGTCTCGAAAATTATGCCGAGGCAACCGAGCCGCTGCCCTTTATCGCCGACGACATTTTGGTCCATTTTGACGATGATCGCGGTCGGTCGACACTTGAGCTTCTCGGTGAATTTGGCAAAAAAAATCAGGTACTTCTTTTCACCCATCATCGAAGTGTCCGCGATATGGCCATGCCGCTGGTCGAGCGCGGCGATGCAAGCGTCATTGACTTGGCGAGACCCGCATGAATTATCCCGGCGGCAATGTAGTGCTCGACTTCTGCTCTGAAATCGTCCGGCGCCGGACCTTCGAAGATTGCGTTTCCGGCTTTTGAGCGGTGCTACAGCCTTTTGGGGGATGGCATGACGGATGATGTGGGAGCCACAGGCGGCGGCTCGGATATGGCGCAGGCTGGATCGTCGCCGGCGCCGCAAACCAGCATCTGGGAGGAATTGAACCAATGGGGCAGCGGGCTGCCCGACTGGCAGAGGCTCATCCTCTCGCATAGCGTGCGCGATGGAAGGCTGACTGATGACCGGGTCGGTGAAAGTTACCGCCTGTTTCTTCGCGAAAAGACGCTCGACAAGGGGGATGAAGAGCTTCCTACAGTGCCGAGCTCGGTCACGGGTCGCGCTCCGGCGCAGGGGACGCCGCTTCAGCTCTTGGGCGTCAAAGCCCTGACCAACGTCAACGCGATCCCCGAAGCCGCGCATATCCTGTTCGGACCGCAGCTCACAATCATCTACGGCCATAATGGCGCAGGAAAAAGCGGATTTGCCCGCATTCTCTCGCGCGCCTGTTTCAGTCGCTCCAATCCCGAAATCATTCGCAACATTTATGAGGACGGCGCGGCGGATAGCCCGGCGACCGCGCAATTCATCGTCAACCGCGACAATGGCCTCGATGAAGACATCGCTTTCACGATCGGCGACGAACATCATGATCTCAAGCGGGTCAGTGTTTTCGATTCCTCGGTCGCCCGTATCCACCTGGCCAAAGAAAATGAACTCGGGTTTCAGCCTGCGGGATTCGACGTCTTCGACGAAGCGATACGCGTCGTCACCCTGATCGGTCAGAAGCTCGACGCTGACGTCCAACAGAAGACACGACCCAACAAGTTCGATCAGCTCTTCGCCGATCCCGGCCTCGTTGCGGACCATATCTCGGGACTTACCGCCCAAACCGATGTTGCCGCACTGCAGGCGCTCGCAACCTTTGGTCCGGAAGAGCAGGAACGCCTCGAGGAAGTGGCGCGGCAGGAGAAGGAGCTTCTTGCCAAGTCGCCAGTTGAAACGCTGAAAGCCTTGGCGGCGGCGCGCACAGATATCCAGGCGCTGCATGCGAAGATCCCGATCCTCGCTGGCAAGCTCGGCGCCGACGCCGCCGACCGGGCGCGCACGCTGCTCGCAGACCATAAGGCGGCATTGCTCGAAGCCGTTAAGGCGGGGAGCGAGTCCGTATCGCACCCTGGTCTCCATCAGACCGGATCCCGCCAATGGGACGCCTTGGTCCTCGCAAGCCGAACCCTCGGGCAAGCCGAAGCCGAATTTTATCCGATCGACGGCGATCCCTGCCTGCTTTGCCATCGTCCTCTCGATACGCCGTCGATTACGCTCATCCGGCGTATGTGGGCGTATCTGGACCATGAGGCACGGCAGAATGCGATGGCTGCCGACGCGCGGATCAACAGCCTTATCACCGAACTAAAGGCGCTCGATTGCGCGCTGCTGCCGATGGACAGCCGTATCCGCTCGGACCTTTCGAAGTTCGACCCTGCGCTCATATCCGCGATCGACGCGATGGCGGCTAGCCTCGACAAAAGGCGCGCAGATTTGGTCGATGCGCTCGAGACAGGCGTGGCAGAGGGTCTTCCGACGGGCGGGTTTGCCATCGCAGACGACGCGCTTGGAGCGGCACTGGTGAAGGTCGATGCCCAGGATGCCGCGCTGCGCGGTGGAAAATTCGACGACCTTCTCGCCAATTTGAAACGCGAGCATATCGAACTTCGGCAGCGACAGGTCTTGAGCAAGAATATCACCGACGTCCTTTCCTTCGTCGACGACCTCGCGTGGATCGACAAGGCAAGCCGCGCTCGCCCGAACACCCGCTTCGTGACCGATCGCCAGAAGCAGATGTTCGAAAAGCTGATCGAGGGAAGCTATAAGGATCGGCTCAAAGACGAGTGTGAGCGCCTTCACTGCGCCTTACCCTATGAATTCAAGGCGCGGGGCAGTGCAGGAAAAACGCTTCGCGGCCTGAAAGCGAAGGGCGGTCACAAGCCAGACGATATCTTCAGCGAAGGCGAGCAGCGCGCCTTGTCCCTGGCAGATTTCCTCACCGAGGTGAATCTCAATCCCGCCAGCGCCGCTATCATCCTCGACGATCCGGTCACGTCGCTGGACCATCAGCGCAAAATCGCCATCGCCAAGCGGCTGGTCGAGGAAGCGGCCGTGCGACAGGTCATCATCTTCACGCATGATCTCGTGTTCCTGACGCTGCTATCCGATCATGCCGAAACACTGGGGCATGCGATGCGCGGGCATTGGATCGATCGCCATAACGATCGTCCCGGCCATGTGATCATCGATGAGATCCCCGCGAACACCAAAGTCTATCGCAAGACGACCAAGGCCAAGGAATTCCTGGCGCGCGCAAAAAGTGCGAGCGGGCGTGAGAAGGTCGATCTGGTCCGGAGCGGTGCCGGCGCGCTTCGACGCACGATCGAGGAGGTCGTCATCTTTCACCTGTTCAAGGATACGGTCCGGCGCTGGAATGAGCAGATCCGGCTCGGCGCGATTGGAAAGATCGCCTGGTCCGACGCCGTGGCCGATGAAATCGTTACGCTTCAGGACGACACGTCGCGTCTCCTGGAGGGCCATTCCAATTCGGATGAATTTGCCGGCGGAATGCCCGATGTGGACGGGCTCGAACGGCTGATCGGCCGCGTCGATGCCGTCATCGACCAGGTCAAGTCCGAGCGCAAATCATCCTAGCCCGCCGGATCTGACGGGGCGTGCTGATGTGACGGCGTGCCGTTGCACGATGGCAGGGTGAGCGCCCGCCTCATCCTGTGTATAGCCATGAGCCCGGAACCGGAGATGGACCGCGAACAACCTTATGGCAGGAACGAAGTCGCGCGTGGGCACATCACAGGGCAAGAAGCTTGGAGGCCGCAAGGCGGTCGGCGGCGGCGTCAATTTTCAGGCGGCGGTTACCGCCATCGTCGCGGTGTATATCTTGCGCGGCACTCCGCTCGGATGGCCGAGCATCCTGAAGTATCGCGACCGCGCCCATGGCTTTACGCGCGGCAGGCTGATCGTGCGCCGCGCGCATCGCGCCAGCACCGTCGACGATTTCGAAGACATGCCGACCTATGTCCGCACCTATTAGAAACGGCTTAGCGACCGAGCTCGGTCTTCGAGTTCAATGACCGGAATCGGGACGCCCGGTCCGCCGTCCTCATAAAGCACCCCAGAAAGACCAAGTCTTGAGTTGCTTTGTGACCACGTTAGACCGACGACGGCGATAAGATTCTGAAATCTGGGGGGCACGATGAGTACCGAGAATGTGATCGACAGCCTAAAGCTAGCGGTCGATAACCGATCGCTGACTGTGGACGTGCTGAACCTTGTTCTACCAAACGGCAAACCTTACGATATGGAGGGTCAGCTTTGGGACTATAAGGTTAAGATGCCAGTCCTCGGCACCGACCCTGCTGAAGCCGACAAGCAAGCGCACCGCGTCGCGATCGGCGAACTCGTCAAAGATGCCGTCGCCTTCCACAATGCATTTGGTGGCTACATCATTTTTGGCATCAGCGACAAGGGCAAGAACCGATTGGTCGGGGTCGGTGATACTTTCAATTGTGCGGAGTTCAACAAATCGGTGCAGCGTTACGCGGGCACCAGTATCGAGTGCTTCTATAACAATCTCGACTTTTCGCATCCCGGATTGTCAAGACCGCTAACGATAGGACTGTTGCTGATCCCGCGGCGGGCGGTGGGTGCTCCGCCGGTTAAGATGCTGCGAAAAGGCCCCGAGAAGTCTGATGGCAAACTAGTTTTCCGCGACGAGGTTTATGTGCGGGTACGCGATGAATGCAGGGCCGCCGCAAACACTCACGAGGACTGGAAGTTTCTTCACTCCGATCGTCTTCCGCCGGAACAAGTGGCCGGTTCGATGGCTGTGCCAGTCCAGTCACATTTACCCGCTCGCGACGACGATCTGATCGCCTTCGTGGGTCGCGATCAGCAGCTTGCCAGCCTTCGCCAGTGGATTGGGGACCCTCGCAGTCCCGTTCGGTTGGTCACAGGGATCGGAGGCCTGGGAAAAACTACTCTGGCGTACCGATTTGCTGAAGAAGTAGCAGATACCGGTGCTGGCCAAGTTGAGGCGGTAATTTGGCTGACAGCCAAGGCGCAGACCTTTTCAGCGCTACGAGGAAAAATGGTCCCAACTTCGCGCGTCGATTTCTCTGATTTGAGTTCTTTGTTCAATGCGATTTTAAAGTACCTGCACTTTGAGTTACCCGTCTCCGAGGATGAGCCAAGCCTCGCTGAAATTACCGACAGGCTCGTAGAAGGCTTGCTCATCATCCCCTCTCTAATTATCGTCGATGACCTCGATACATTGATGCCTGACGAGCAAAAAGAAGCAGTCTCCGCATTAAATAGCCTCGCATTACGTACTGTTGGCCGCGAACAACCGCCGTCGCGAGTCCTCATGACCTCACGAATTGACCAAGGTCTTCCTCCAACAGCAATCGTCAAGATTCGGGGCCTTGAACGCGATGCTTTTGATACTCATCTCGGCAATCTGTGCGTGGCCTTCGGCATCGCACCATTTGTCGGGAACGATCTCGATGACGTGTTTGAGGCATCGTCGGGCTCCCCTCTGTTCGCCGCGTCGATCGTCCGGCTGGTTAAACTTGGGGAAGATCGCCGCGAGGTAGTCGAAAAATGGAAGGGCGCTGACGGTGAGGAAGTGCGCAGCTTCGCTTTCGAGCGCGAGCTTGTACGCTTGAGTGCTATTCAGTCGCGTGTTCTCTACGCAGTAATGTTACTCGGAGAGACCAATCTCAACGATATTGCAGAAGTTCTTGAATTGCCTGCCCGTACAGTGCGCGACCGCGTGTCCGAACTACAAGCCTATCACCTCATTTCTACCATTACGCGGACGCACGGCGACTCCGCAATCAGTGTCCCAAGCGAGCTCCAAGCCGTTATCGACCTGATTAAGGACAATCTCGGCGCGATGGCTCAAACCGTGGAGGCGGCAGTCGCGCGAGCTCACGAAAAAAGTGGGAACCAAGATCGACAGGTTGGCGCGGGCATTCGAACTATTGTCCGTTTGTGGACGGCTGAACAACAAAATGAGGCATTGATCGTTGCTCAAGAGCTTAGCGAAAAATTTCCTGGAAATGGGGATGCCGCCAGCATCTTGGGATCGGCCTATCTCCGTCTCCGACCGTCAAAATACCGAGATGCTGACCGAGAATTGGATCGCGCCGTAAAACTTGGAAGTACAAAATCTGAGCTTCTACCTAATATCATCCAGGCAAAGACAGCACTTGAAGACTGGGCTGGACTACGTGATTTCACGAGGACCCGCATCTCAAATGAGACTGGGCGCGACATCTCGCTTTCCGCGCACCTGAACGCCAACAGTCAACTCATCAAGATCGCTCGCGTTCGCGCCGATCGGAAGCGCGTCGCCGAGCTGTCTATCGAGGCGGTCGAGAGGATCACTGCCAAAGTGAGACGTGCGCGGCTGGAGCCGAACTATTTTGCTTCGCTTACAAGTCAGCGTATGGATTTTGCACGCTCCTACATCGAAGCAGTAGATCTAGATAACCCTCAGAATGGGGATCGCCTCCGCGTCTTCGAAGCAGTCGCCCGTCTGGCCGCTGCCGATGTCATTATCTTAAAATTGTTAGAGAAGGGCGTCGGTGCATTAGAGCAGTGGTGGAAGGACGTCGAACGACGGCCGGTAGCGGATATATCGGCGTGCAAAATCCTGAGCAGGATGCTAGCAAAACTTGAAGGAATGGAACAGGAGATAGCCGGCTTCAAGCGCGATACATCTGTGTCTAGCGATATAGCATCTCGCCGACGTGAACTTGAGTATCGTGGCGGCGCATTACAAGCATCTATCGGATAACAAGGTCCGAAAATCGCACAAGCCAACAATGTTCTCGGTCAATCTATTCAGGATATATTCCACTTGTCTCGACTTTTCACCATAAGTTGCGCGTTCGCAAGCGGCCAGTCGTCCCGGCTGAGCGCGGGGCCGCCTTCCGACGCTCGAGATATGACGGATGTTATGGCTCCGCGTAAGACAGGAGGTGTCCCGCGGCGAAGCGAAATCGCGAACAGGATAAGCTGATCGGCGTGAGAGTGGGATTTGAGCTCGGGCTGTTTGGCGGCCGTGCCGGTCACCACAGAGATTTCTGGCGGCCAAGTGGCCGGCAGGCGCGCGCCCGGGCCAGATCGGCTGAAGCCCCGCTGTGCATCAACATGGTGCCCGGTTTAGCGACGTCGAAGGGAAGCGCGCTTCCGGCGGCTACGCCCGCCTGGCCAGCAACGTCACGCGGAGGCATTCAGGCAATTCTCCGGCGCAGCACTAGGCGGTCGGAGCCTTGACTCAGACATCCTGCCGGTCAGGACGGCGCACCGGGCATCGGCAAGCCACGCGTTTTTAACGCATTTGAGCCAGACCGGATCGGGAGCAATCGGCCTAGGCGATCCTCGCGCGAGGCGTTATCAGCACTTTACAGAATGAGGTCGCGCCGGGGACGGGGCGGGGGAGCCAGGATGCAGACGATCAGCCCGCGCTGGGTGCGCGATTTTTCCAGATTCTTGCCGCTGAAGAGCCAGTTCCTGCTCACTGGCAATGTGCGCGATCTCCACATCCGCCCGGTCGGCAATCACGTGACGGCTGCGCCGCTGTGCGACGTCCTCGCCGAAACGCTCCATGCCGCCGGCTACGCCGATGTCATTCGCTACGATCCGGTGTCGGGCTTCGAGCTTCTGCACCGCCCCGACGGCACAATTGGAGACGAAGCCGTCCTAACCGGGCTTGGCCTTACCGTCGCTGGGGGAAAGGCCGCGGGCGGGGCCGACCTCCTCGGGCATGTCATCGATCGCCTGATCGCGCGCGAGGGCGCGCCCGTAGCGCTCGTCGTCGACTTCGCCTCGCGTCTGATCATCAGGAGCGATGCGCTGCAACCCCCCGAGCAGGCGCTGTTCACGCGCGCGCTTGTCGCCAGTCAGACTGCAATCGCCCGGCCGACGGGTCCGGGAAGATCGCCACGGTTCAACAGCGTCATCTGGATCGCCGAGAAGGAGGGCGATCTCCCGGATTGGCTCGTCGTCGAAAACCCTCGGCTGCGCCACATCCCGGTAGCGCCGCCCGACCGCGCCGCGCGCCGCGCCCTCGCGCCCTCGCTCCTCAGGGCGCTGCCCGGTGCAGCCGATGCGGATGCGGAGGCGCTTGCTCAAGCGGCAGACGATCTGATCGACGCGACCGAAGGCTTGCTGCTCGTCGACCTGGGCGCGATCGCGCAGCTGGCGCGCGCCGAAGCGGTCGACGTGTCGGACATCGCCGAGGCCGTCCGCCGGTACAAGGTTGGCGTGACCGAGGATGCCTGGCGCAAGATCGAGCACGACCGTATCCGCGATGGGGCCGCGGCGATCGAGAAGCGCGTCAAGGGCCAGTCGCATGCTGCGGTCCATATGCTCGACATCATCAAGCGCGCGGCAACCGGGGTCGGAGCCTCGAAGCGCGGCGGCAGGCCGCGCGGCGTAGCGTTCCTCGCCGGGCCAACCGGGGTCGGCAAGACCGAGCTCGCCAAGACGGTGACCGAGTTGCTCTTCGGCGATGAAAGCGCCTACATCCGGTTCGACATGTCGGAGTTCAGCGCCGAGCATGCCGATCAGCGGCTGATCGGCGCACCGCCCGGCTATGTCGGTTATGACGTCGGCGGCGAGCTCACCAATGCGGTGCGCGAACGCCCGTTCAGCGTCGTCCTGTTCGACGAGATCGAAAAGGCGCATCCGCGTATTCTCGACAAGTTCCTGCAGATCCTCGACGATGGCGTCCTAACCTCGGGACGCGGCGACCGCGTCTATTTCTCCGAGGCGCTGATTATCTTCACGTCGAACCTTGGTATCTACGCCACCGCGCTCGACGGGAGCCGCAGCGCGGTGGTGTCTCCGGACCAGCCGTTCGACGATGTCAGGCGCCGCGTGCGCGGCGAGATCGAAAATCATTTCAAGCTCGTGCTCAACCGCCCCGAAATCCTCAACCGCTTCGGCGAGAATATCATCGTCTTCGACTTCATTCGCCCCGATGTCGCTGCCGAAATCTTCGAGGCTATGGTCGATGCCGCCCTCGGCGATGCACGGGGTGCGGGTTATGATATCGCCATGAATGACGATGTGCGTGGCAAGCTTCGCTCGCTTTGCACCGCGGACCTCACCAACGGGGGGCGCGGCATCCGAAACAAGATCGAGGCGCACCTGATCAACCCGCTTGCCCGCGCGCTGTTCGACGCGCCGCCCGACGGGCGCGTCATGATCGCATCGATCGAAGCGGGCGCGACGACGACGCTCGGCCTGGTGCCGGGATGAGCGATATCCGCATCTCGCGCCTCCACTTCCCGGTCACGACGCTCGGACCCGGGCGCAGAGTCGGCCTCTGGTTCCAGGGCTGCTCGATCCGCTGCCCCGGCTGCATCTCGGTCGACACCTGGGACAGCGACGAAGGCCATGTGTCGATCGCTAGTGTCAGCGGCGAGCTCGCGCGGCTCGCTTCTGCCGCGGATGGCCTGACGGTGTCGGGGGGCGAGCCCTTCGATCAGCCCGAAGCTCTTGCGGAAATGCTCACCGTCTGGCGCAGCGTCTCGCAAGCCTCGGTCTTTCTGTTCACGGGCTACGAGCTGGAGCGGATCGCGCCCTGGCTTTCGCAGCATCCCGGGCTTATCGACGCGCTGATGACGGGGCCTTTCCGCTCCGACCTGCCACAGAGCATGGCGCTGCGTGGAAGCGACAATCAGCGACTGCACGTCCTGACCGAGCTGGGCAACGCGTTTCTTGAGCTTGAGCGCAAGGCGGATGCTGCGGACCGCCGGCTCGACGTGCTCTTCGACGGCGAGGGGCACGCCTGGTTCGCGGGTATCCCTGCGCGCGGTGATCTCGCGCGGCTCCGCCGGCTGCTCGCCGCGCAAGGACACCGTGCCGAGACGTCCGATCGCGCTGCGGGAGAGCGTGTGCCATGATCCGCTTCTGCCCCAATTGCGAGACCGAAAGACCCGCCGACGAAAGCTTCTGCGAAGGGTTCGTGGGCGACGTCCAATGTGCATGGCCTCTTTCCAGCGTGCCGCTGCGTGCAGAAGGCTGGCGGCCTGCGCCTGCTTCGACAGTCGCAGGTGACGCGCCTGCGCCCGCATCGGCGCAATGCCCTAACGGACATCCGGCCGCGCTAGGCGACCTCATCTGCAATATCTGCGGCGAGGATATTAACGACGCCGGGGAAGGCGGGTCTGGTGTGGACGTGCCCGCAGCTGCGGGGGACGAAGCGGCCGATACCCCGACCAGCATCGATGGCTGGACGATCCTCGACCGGTTGCCGTCGGCCGCCGACATCGAGCAACGCTTTTCCGCCGAGCGCGAAAGCGACGGTCAGACCGCCTTGCTCATCCTCTACCATGAGGCGAGCGAGCCCGACGCGGACGTCTATGACGCGCTCCGCCAGCTCGACCGTGCCCATGTCCCCGAGATCATGGCGACCGGCCGCTGGAACGGCCATGCCTATGAAGTGCGCGAGGATTTAGGCGGCGAAACGCTAGCCGAACTCGGGCTGTTGCCCGACGATCATGAGACGCTCCGCGCGATCGTCGAAGAGTTGGGTTCTGCTCTCCATGCGTTGGCGGAGTGCGGGCTTCGGCACCGGGACCTCAATCCCGGCGCGATCCTTGTGCGACACCGCGAGCCGCTCGATCTCATCGTCACGGGGTTCGGCTCGGCGCGGCTCTCGGACTATGACCTCGACATCGTCTCGCCGCTCGAGATCACCCGCTATACCGCGCCCGAAGCGGTAGCGGGCGGGGTAGCCGCGGCGAGCGACTGGTGGAGCCTCGGAATGATCTTGCTCGAGCAGGTCACCCGCGGCGATTGTTTCGCCGGCGCCGACGACCAGACTTTCCTGATCCATGTCCTCACCAACGGCGCTCCGGTGCCCGATAGCCTCGCACCCGAGGTCGAGCGCCTCCTGCGCGGCCTTCTCGCCGCCGATCGTCGCCAGCGCTGGGGCTGGGACGAGGTGCGCCGCTGGCTCGCCGGCGAAATGCCGCCGGCGCCGGAAGCCGACGCCGGATCCGAGACCGCGGCGGGCCGCCGCATGATCGGACTCGGCACCTCGCGTTACGGCAGCGCGCAGCGATTTGCGCTCGCCGCCGCGCAGCCCGCAGACTGGGACGAAGCCTCCCGCTTGCTCCAGGGCGGGGAGCTTCTGACCTGGCTCGAAGACGCGGGCCATCCCGTGGAGGAGCGCCGCGAAGTCCGCGCCTATGCCGAGCTCGAAGGCGTCACCGAAGACCTGCGCCTGGCGCTCGCGCTCAAGACGCTCAACTCCGCGATGCCGCTGGTGGTACGCGGCCAGATCGTGACGCCGGGCTGGCTCCTCGATCATCCCGACGACGGCTATGCCCTGATTACCGGACCGGTGCCGGAGATCCTCGAGCGCGCCGACAGCGAATTATGGCTCGCGCGGCTCCAGCGGCGTGAAATCCAGATCCGCGAACGGGCGCGCCTGCTCGAGGTCGAGCTCGACGAGGCGCTCCTGCGCGCCAACGTCCTCTCGACTTCGAAAAGCCGTCTCGCCGCTATCTGGGAGGAGCGGCGGCGCATCCTCGCCGACACCGAGCATCCCGGCCTACTGGCGATCGTCGAGCGACGGATCACGGCGGAGGAAGATTATATCCTGTTGCTGAGCGCTGCGGTGCATCAGTTCAGGACGGTCGATGCGATCCTCGACGAGACGGAAAAGACGGCCTTTCGCGCTGCGGTCGTCCCGTTCGACCGCGCGGTTGCCGAGGAGTGGCTGACGCGGACCCGCCGCGATCTCAACGCCGCGATCGAAACGCGGCTCGAAGGGTTCGCGCGATGCGGTCTCGAACGCGTCGACGAATGGGCCGACCGTTTCCGGATCGAACGCCGCCTGCCGATCGTGCAGGCGCTCGCCTTGCTTTCGGTCCCCGATGACGCGTGGCAGAAGCCAGCGCGCCAGCAATATGTCGCGACGCTCTTGGAGTTTTATGCGCGCCGGATCACCGGCGCAATCATGCGCGGGCCGCTCACGCGGATGGTGATCGGCAAGACGACCTCGCGGCTCGACCTCATGGAAGTCGACAGCGCGCGGCGCCCGGCAGGCTCGATCCTCGACCACATCCTGCTGCGCGGCGAGCAGACGATCAGCGTCGACCCGGCGCCCTTCATCGCCGACCCGAAGATCGAGCGCCGCCTGCGCACCCTCCACAGTCACGCCACCCTCTATCGGCGCGACACCGGGATCGACGGTCTCTATCTCGGCTTCCCTTTCCTCGTCCTACAGGAAGCCAAGCTCGGCGTGCGCCCGCGGATCGCGCCCGTCCTGCTATGGCCGGTGCGCCTCAATCCCGAAGTCGGCGCGCGCGCCAATGTGACGCTCGCCTTCGATCGCGGGCGCGAGGAAGTGCGGCTCAACCCTGCTTTCGACACGCTGCTCGGGGTCGATACGGCGCAGCGGTGGAAAGATGCCGCCGACGCCCTGCTCGGGCGCGCCTCGGTCACCGCGGCCGAGGTCATGGAAGCCATTGCCGGCTTCGGCGCCGTGGCGAGCGAAGCGATCCAGCCGCTGCCATCGAAGGACATCAAGGTCGCGCCGGGCGAAGATCGACTTTTCTGCTCGGCCGCGCTTTTCCATCTCGGCTTCTTCGGCCAGGCGGTGATGGAAGATTTGCGCCAGCTGAAGTCGGTACCGCCTTCGGGCACAAGTCTCGAAACCGCGCTGCGCGTCGGCGAGGAGGTACTTCGGCCGCAATCGGACCAGCCGCACGAGGGCGACCGCTATTTCACCTCGGACAGCGATCCCTCGCAGGAAGCCGCGGTCATCGAGGCCCGGTTCGGACGCGGTCTTGTCGTCGAGGGGCCGCCGGGCACCGGCAAGAGCCAGACGATCGTCAACATGGTCGCCGACGCGATCGGCACCGGGCGCAGCCTTCTCGTCGTCTGCCAGAAGCAGACCGCGCTGGAAGTCGTGCACAAAAGACTCGAGGCCGCCGGGCTCGGTCAGCGCATCGTGATGATCAACGACGTCAACCGCGACCGCGAGAATGTGATCAGGGTGATTCGCGAGCAGATCGAGGATTTGCATGCCCGCCCGGGATGGATGTCCTTTTCTCCGGCCCGCCGTATTCAGACGGCGGCGCGCATCGAAAATATCGAAGGCGAGCTCGATCGTCATCACCGCGCAATGCACAGCGTCGATCCGGCAACCGGGCTCAGCTTCCGCGCGATCCTCGGCGAACTCATCGCGCTCGCCGCATCGGGGGACCTGATCCCGGTGCCGTCGCTGCGCCGCAAGCTGGGGCCCCTCGACCCCGGCTCGGTCGCGACGCTCGAGGAAATTTGCGGCCCGCTCGCCCGCGTGTGGCTCCCGGCACGCTATGAAGGCAGCGCGCTTGCGGTGACGCTTCCGTTTGCGCACGACGATGCCACGGTTGGTTCGTTCCGATCCGACCTCGATGCTTTGGCTGAAAGCGAAGAGGAGCGTCTGGCCGTGATCGAGCGCACCCCAAATGCGCTCCTCATCTTCGATCCCGAACCCTATCGCGGCTGGTCGCGCCAGCATGGCGCGGCGCTGCTTGGTCTCGCGGATCGCGAACGCGTCCGCCTCGCGCGCTGGCTTGTCCCGCTTGCGGGAGCGTCGAGCCGTGAAGCTGGCAGCACACCCTGGCAACGCGAACTCGCCGATCTCGAAGCAGCCTTTCTTCGGCTGCCCCCCGACGATGTTCCGGTCGACGCGTTACAGCCGGTGCTGGCGCTCGAAGACGAGGAGCTGGGCGAATGGCTGGAGCTGTCCGACCGACTGGCTGAAAAGCCCGGCTTCTGGGGCCGCCTGTCACCGGCGCGCTGGCTCGCGCGGCGCAAGCAACGCGCCTTCGTGAAGGCCGAGGGTATTGTCGAGCTGGCGGAGTTCCGGCGGGCGCTGCAGCGCGAGCGCGATCTCCGTCCGCTGCGCGAGCGGCTCGTCCACACTCTGGTCGAGGCGGGCGAGCCTGCAGGCGCGCTCGGATCGGAGCGCGTCGATACACTCGTCGCGGCGACGCGCGACCTTTCCGGCGCGCTGGCGTCGGCCGAAGCGTTGGTAGCGCGGCTCGAAGACTATCCCGAGCCCGCCGTTGCGGTCGCCATGGCCAAGGCCGCGACGCGAGAGGCCGTCGACGACTTGATCGAAGGTATCGACCAAGGCGTTGCCCGTCATGCCGCGCGCACCGCAAGCCTTGCGGCGCTCGCCAGGCTAGAACCCTGGATCGAGGCGGTGTGGCTCACCGGCTGCCGCGAGAATGTGGCTGCCGATCGGTCCAATGCGCAGCGATTTGATCCGATTCTGGAGGAAGCGTCGCATGTCGGTCCTTACCAGCGGTTCCGTGCCCGTGTACCGCAGCTCGCTGCGGACATCATGGCCTGTTTCAACGAACTGTCGCGCATTCGTGGCGAACTTGAAGAACTACCCGCCGAGGAGCTCGAGCCCGCTGTTCGGCGGATCCTTGGCGCCGAGGCCCGTCTCGCCTGGAAAGCGCGGCTCGAAGCCGGGGCCCCCGAGCTGCTGCTGGAAGCCGACGAACTCGAAACAAAGGTGAAAGGTCTTGCGGAAGCGGACCTCGAGATGCGCCGGCTCAACAAGGAGCTTCTCGTCAACGGTACCGACGAGCGCGACCTCGCGCCGCGCCGTGACTGGGAGAATATCACCAGGCTGCGCGGCCAGCGCGCGCGCCGACTGCGCGAGTTCGTGGAGCTCGGCGCCGATCTTGGGCTCATGAAGCTTCGTCCGATCTGGCTCGTGAACCCCGACGTCGCGAGCCGCCTGCTGCCGCTTCGCAAAGCGCTTTTCGACACCGTGATCTTCGACGAAGCCTCGCAAATTCCGATCGAATATGCGCTGCCTACCCTTTACCGCAGCGCCCGCATGGTGGTCAGCGGCGACGAAAAGCAGATGCCGCCCACAGCCTTCTTTTCGAGCCGGGTCGAGAACGACGAGGCCGAGATATTCGAGGGGCACGCGGCCGACGAGGATCTCGACGAAGCCGAACGCGCCGAGGTCGATGAAAGCTGGAACCGGCGCGAGATCAAGGATTGTCCGGACCTGCTTCAACTTGCCAAGTCGTCGCTGCCCGCGACAACGCTGCAGATCCACTATCGCTCGGTCTACCGTGAGCTGGTCGAATTTTCGAATGCGGCCTTTTATGCGAACCGCTTGAGCGTGCCCGCGCGGCATCCCGCCGAGGAAATATTGCGTAAGCGACCGATCGAGATGGTGCGCGTAGATGGCGTCTATGATGATCAGACCAACCCCGACGAAGCGCGCCGCGTCGCCGAGATCGTCCGCGACCTCTGGCGCGAGGGCGGCTCGCGGCCGCCGACGCTCGGCGTCGTGACCTTCAACCGCAAACAGGCCGACCTCATCGACGAAGTACTTGAAGAGCTGGCCGAGGGCGACCGGGGATTCCGCGAGGCGCTGACACGTGAGCGCGACCGGGTAGAAGGCGGCGAAGATGTAGGCTTCTTCGTCAAGAATGTCGAAAATGTTCAGGGCGACGAACGCGATATCATTCTTTTCTCGTCGACCTTCGGTCGCAACGCGCAAGGCGCCTTCCGCCGCGCCTTCGGTGTGCTCGGCCAGACGGGCGGCGAACGGCGGCTGAATGTCGCCATTACGCGCGCCCGCCAGAAGATCATCCTAGTGACCTCGATGCCGATCGCGCTGATCTCGGACTTTCTCTCAACGCGGCGGCCGCCCGCGAGCCCGCGGGATTATCTCCAGGCGTATTTCGAATATGCGCGCCTCCTCTCAGACGGCGACAGCTCGGGCGCGGAGGCGCTTTTACGGCGGCTTTCGCCCGGCCCCGCCGACGGCGATGCGACTCGGCGTTTTGCCGCCGATGGCCTCGAGACGCTTATCGCGAACGAAATCCGTGCGCTGGGATGGGAGCCCGTTCGCGTCAGCGACGTCGGGGCCTTCGGGCTCGACTTCGCGATCGAGGATCCCCGAACCGGGCTCTACGGCATCGCGATCGAGTGCGACGCGCCGCGGCACCGGCTTCTCGAGACTGCGCGGGCGCGCGAAATCTGGCGGGGGCAAGTGCTGCGGCGAGCGATCCCCGCGATTCACCGCGTCTCGTCGCATCGCTGGTTCGACGAACCCGAAATCGAGCGCGCACGGCTTCGCCGCGCAATCACCCGCGCGCTCGGAGAGGCGGCATGAGCGGTCCCAAAGTCGTGCGGATCGTCACCCGCGAAGAAATATTGGCGCTCTGCGAAGGGCAGTTGGCGCGCGTCGATGCGGCGCTTGCCGACTGGCGAAGGATCGCCGGCGCCGACGCGGGAGCGATCGCGCAAGCCGAGCAACGCCGCGCCTCGCTCGCGGCGCATATCGCAGCCGACCGGTTCATGGACCTGCAAAAGGAGGCGCCACTCGAGGAAGCTTTCCTGCGCGACGACATCGCCGCGCGTCTCGCCGCAGCCGCCGCGCAGGAGGCCGCGAGCCGCGCCCGCGGGCGGCGGCAGGCCGAAGCCGGGAAATCGGTGGCTGCCGCGCTGGAGCGGGGAGGGCAGACCATCGATGCCGATCTCAGGCGGCGGCTCGAATCGGGCGATGCCGAGGCTGTTGCGGCAGGGCTGGCGGCGTTGGGGCAGGCAAGCCCGGGCGGAGCAGCCAGCCGACAACAATCCGAACGTCTCGGCGAGGGTGCCGAGCGGCGCGATTTTGCGGCGTGGCTTTCAGCGGAAGGAATAGAAGAAGAAAATCCCGAGATCGCGAGGCTCGACGCGCGCATTTCGGAAATCGCCTTGCTCGAGTCTGCGGCGCCGGTCGCCGATTGGCGCGGGCGGCTTCACGGCGCGATAATGGCCGATGCGCGCCGCCGACCGCTTCTGCTTGATGCACTCGGTGGTGAACTCCGCCGCGCGCTCGAAGCCGAGAAAGCGCGCGCGCGGTTGTCGGCAAATCTGGCAGGCCTCCTCGCAGAAGCCGCTGCTGCCGGGCTCGACACATCGGCGTGGCGTGAAGATGAAGGCGAACTGGCCGGTGTCCGTATATCCGAGCGCCTTGCATCGGTGACAGCAGCGCTCGATGCGCACCGGGCTGCGCGGGCGGCCGGCGAACGACGCGGCGCCGTCCTCGAAGCATTGGCGGAACTCGGATATGAGGTTCGCGAAGGCATGATGGGCGCGTGGGCCGAGCAGGGAGAGCTCGTCCTCGCTAATCCTTCGCGCCCGGGTTACGGCATGGAAGTTCGCGGGGGCGGTGAAAAGGCCGAGCGCATCCAGATGCGCGCCGTCGCTTTCGAGGGCAATGCGGCAAGCACCGATCCGGGCCGGGATCGCGACGCCGAAACCTTGTGGTGCGGCGATGTGATGCGCCTGCGCGCCCAGCTCGCCGAAGAGGGCGGGCGGCTCGATATCGAAAAGGCGCTCGACATCGGCGCGGTACCGCTCAAGCGCATAGCCATCGTCGGTAGTCCCGCGACGATCGGCGGAACATTGCCGGCGCCGGGCAAACGAACGCTGCCCAGCCCTTGACCCGTTTGGTCGCGGACGGGGGAGACTCTAGACGCCGTACCGCTTGTTGCCCCCGCTGGTGATGCAATAGCGACCGCCGCGCGGGCCGATGCACACCTGACTGCCGCTACACGGACAACCCGACTGGCTGCTGCTTCCGCTGCGGCGCTTGGAGGATCTGGGCTTCTTCTTTGCGGAAGCGCGCGTGCTCGAGCTCAGTCCATAGCTGCTCGATCCAGACGTCGACGACCCGTAGAACGACGACGGCCCCGACGAGGAAGAGGAAACATAGTCGCCGGAGAGATAGCGCGTCAGCACCCAGCAGTCGGGGGCGGAAAGGCGCGACCAGGTGCCGCTTTTTTCCCGGACGGTGACGCTCTGTCCGCGCTCAAGCTTTGATACAACTGCCTCCGACGCGGCAGGTCCTGCGCGGCAGTTCAGCACATTCGCCGACACATATTCGGCTGCGGCTGGTGTGCTCATGAAAAAGGCGGCGCTTCCAACCAGCGCCGCTGACATAATCCGCTTCACGATAATCCCCCAAATTTCTTGGCCCAGGATAGACTGCCTGATGCGCCGTTGCAACGTCCTCAAGGCGCCGATTTGCGCCAATTTGGTGGCATGAATGCGCGGCAGCGGAGCATGTCGACGTCTCACTCAATACTGATGATCACTTTTAAGCTGTCATGCCCAAAATCGAAGTAGGTCTCAATGTGATCGAGGTCTATTGCGACCAGTGCTTTCTAGGGAAGCTGGCGTCCGCTGGCGGAATTCGCGGTGGCAAGATTTGCGTCAGCTTTCCCCGCATGTCGCCTAAAAGCGGAATGTCTCCAAACGGCCAATTTTTGTTGTGTAGGGGTGCCGGCGCCACACCGGCGGCCCGCGAGGCAGCGCAACTCGCATAGGAAGCATTGCCTCCGGTCAGGCGTTGCGGCCGCTCGGCAGGCGCAGACCGAGAGGAAAGCCATAGCAATGCCGGCCGCCATTCTTGCGATTGTTGTCGCAACCCTCTGGGGGCCGCCCGCCCGGATGGCTCTGCGCCCCTCCAGGAATCCCGGCGGCGACGAGCGAAATTACCATCGCGATTGTTCGCATCTCCCGCGCGGACCCTCCAATTCGGTTCGCGAGTCATCGCTGCAGTGTGAAACGGCGGTCTAAATTCGGACAGCGACAATCGCAGCCTCAGGACGCGTTGTAGAAGACCGTGTCCTGATCATTCAGATTGCCGATACCACCGGCAGTTCTGCGCAGCGGCACAACGGAGCGCAATTCGGGCGCTCCAGTCCTTGCGGACGGTGGGGAGGTCGGTGTGTTCGGCGGCCATCATGGTGCCTCCACGTCGTCAAAGGCGACGGCTCAAGTAGAGCCGTCGCAGTTGAAATGGAGAAAGCTCTCCATTGGGTCGCGCGCCGTGCTTAGCATCGCCGTGCTGGAGTCGCAAAGGGCGTATTGGGTCGTTCACGAGGCCCAAATTTTATGTCGCCCTGATCGTTGTGGTCGCCTGCGCCGCCTGCGGTCTTTTGCGCCGGGCTAATTTCACCGACACCTGGCAAGTACGCATTTCGAGAGGGGGAGGCCCGCCCGGAATCGAAGGGTGGGGTTGCAGAACGCCAGGCGGGCCTCGCGATTGATCGCGCGACTTTCGAAAAAGATGCGCGGATAGTGAAATTTCCGGGTCGCTATCGCTGGCGAACAGCTTAGTGGACGCGAGACGGCCAGCAGTGGGGACTGCGCCGATCCGAGGGACTGTCATGGCGGAGATAGAGGTTCGGGGACCCGACGAGCGTGGCGACTGGTTTTTGGTGGCTGTTGATGGCGAACAGGAAACCACTTTCGCAGAAGGATACAGCACGGAGGCCGAGGCCCAAGCGGCCGCCGCCGCGATGAGAATGAAGCGCTTATGAATGCGCTGGCGAGCCAGGGCGGCTGCCGAGCTTAATCACTTGGCCTTTCGGTTACGGTTAAAGGATATGTTATTGCTAAGGCCGTAAGTCACTCAGATGACCGGTAGGGCATATCTTGGCACATGGGCATTCGTCTGATCGCATGGCTTTGGCTGACGAATACGCCGCCCGACGTGGCGGTGGCGCAGCTTCGTGAACTTCGTCGTCAGGTCCCTCTCCTTTACGTGCTGCTAACGATGAACGCGTTCGCAGTTGCCTCTACCCATTATCCTTTTGCCCCCGCCTATCTAACGATCGGGATTCCCGCTGCGCTGACGCTGCTGTGCCTGGTTCGAATCGCGACGTGGCTGCGGGCTACGGACATCAACGATGTCACACCGGAATATGCTGTGGGGCGGCTCCGGCGCACAACAGTGCACGCGGGCATCCTCGGCGCCGCATATATTGCTTGGTCCCTTTCTCTCGATCGGTACGGAGGCGCGTACGAACAGGGCCATGTCGCTGTCTTTATCGCCGTGACCGTGATCGGTTGCATCTTTTGCCTGATGCATCTCCCGCAGGCGGCGTTGCTGCTGACCGCAGTCGTAATGGTGCCCTACCTCATTCACTATATCAGCGCGGACAATTCAGTCTTCACTGCAATCGCTTTCAACGTCGCGCTCGTGACCGTGGTGATGATATGGGTGCTATTCAACAGCTTTGCCGGGTTCACGAGCCTGGTGCAGTCGCGAGACAAGCTTGCTGCCAAGCAGCGCGAAACTGAACAATTGAACCGCGAGAACGCGTTGGTCGCTCTCACAGATAGCCTTACCGGCCTGCCAAATCGCCGGTATTTCTTCACGAAGCTGGATGAATTGCTGCGCGCCAAAGCCGCGGCGCACGGTCGGTTCGCCGTCGGTATCCTGGACCTTGATCGCTTCAAGACACTCAATGACAATCATGGCCATGCGGTTGGGGATCGTCTTCTCGCCGAGGTTGGGGCGCGCCTGAAAGCGGCAACCGACGATAGCGTCATCGTCGCAAGGCTGGGCGGCGATGAATTCGGGCTGTTGATCGTCAATGAAGTCGACCGCGCTACTGAGATCGGACAGCAATTTTGCGATCTCCTCGCCAAGCCCTTCAAGTTCGACGACTTCCACGTCTCTCTTGGCGCTTCTTGCGGTCTTTCGGTCTATCCCGAAGCAGGCGCTAACGCGCATGAGCTGTTCGATCGATCAGACTACGCGCTCTACCATATAAAGTCCGAGGGGAAGGGCGGAAGCGGCCTATTCTCGTTGGCGCACGAGACCGCCATACGCTCGGAACGCTCGCTCGAAAGCGCTCTAAGGGAAGCAGATCTTCACGCCGAGCTCGATATAGAATTTCAGCCGATCGTGGATATCGACACCATAACGGTAATCGCCGTGGAAGCCTTGGCCCGATGGACCAGCCCGAAGCTGGGGCGGGTACCCACCGACAGCTTCATCGCCATGGCCGAGCGCACGGGATTGATCCACGCCGTTACTCTCACCCTCTTTCGCAAGGCGCTCAACCGCGCATTGTGCCTGCCCGGCCACATCGGCCTGTCGTTCAACCTCTCAGCGAATGACATTACGTCCCCCGCGACAATCACCTCATTGGTGGACATCATCAAGGAAGGTGCAATTTCCTCCGGCCGCATCACCTTGGAGCTGACGGAAACCGCATTGCTGCGCGACTTCGACGCCGCAGAAGCCGCGATCGGAAAACTGCGATCCCTAAACGTCAAGATTGCCTTGGACGATTTCGGCACGGGCTATTCCAGCTTGAACTATCTACGCCGCCTCGTCCCCGACGAGATCAAGGTCGATCGCAGCTTTGCCGCGGACCTAGACAGTGTCTCCGGCCGTAACATCGCTGCCGCAATCTTGGGACTTTGCGACAATCTTGCCCTGGAGTGTGTGTTTGAGGGCATCGAAAGCGACGACCAACTGACGAAAATCCGCCGTATGGGATATCGCTACGCCCAAGGTTATTTGTTTGCCCGCCCAATGACGATGCCGGCACTTCTTACCTGGCTTCAGCAGGACGTCTTGCGAGATTTGCGACCGGCCGCTCATTTGCGGCACGCAGCGGCCGCGAGGCTCGGTCGCGTCGCCTGAGCTTGTGATGCCTGACGATCCAGGCTCCGCGTCGGAGATTCAAATCCGAGCAATACTCTAATACTTTTGGGCTTCACGTGATTGTTACATACGGCCCTCGCGTGTTTTAGGTGGTCTCCGGTTTACCGTAGTCGCCGCAAGGTTGCGCGCAGTCGTGCCCTGCCGACTGGCCGTAAATTTCGGCGGAAGGTTCCTAGCGGCCGAAAGCAGGCCATTTGCCGCGCCGTTTGACGAGGCAGCGCGATATGCCGACTGAATTCACGAGGGCGTGATGATCGACTTCGAGGATATCTTGTTGGCCTGGCGGGGGAACTGCCGCCAACCGACTTCGCGCAAAAGGTACCCGCTCGGCGATGCGTCAGAATCGCCTTACCGACAGAATAGACCTTGCTCAGCGGAAGACCCCGGTCCGCTATGGAGACCATGATTTGCGACCAGCGACATTGGCGGCGGCCGGGACCAGCGACCGCCGCCCTTGTCGGTGCCGCCAGAGGTGGGGGATGACGGCACCGGTCGTTTCTGGGCGTGAGAATGATCGTCAATGGTTAACAATATGCTAATTCTGGCCCGCTTTCGCGGCGTGCTGGCGTCCTGGCAGGTTCTTCATTTGGACGCCGAAAGCAGTCTGGCCGCTAGCGGCCATTCAGCGCCGGCGGCCTCGCGGATTTCCGGACAATGAAATGACCGGAATACCGAGGGAAATGGACCATTAACCCTTGTCTGCCATTGCAATGCGTTAGTCGAAATCGAGAGTCTGCGCTGTGCCGAATTTTGCGTCTTTCCCCACCTTAGGCGGCGCGATGAATGACCGTTTTCGCGGGCATGCAGACAGAGACTTTTCTGTGTGGGGAGAATGTTACGCATATACGCAAGCATGCGATGTCCCGGCCGATGCGCAAAACGCATGGATAGGTCGGCAAAAGCTTAACTATCGGGGCATTGGTGGACGGCAGAACTTACGCCACCTGATCAGCGGAAATGTCGACCAATCATTCCTGAACGAAATTGGCAGTCTCATCGGTCTCGAGCGGCTCGAGTTGGAGTGGCCGATGGTCGCCAAGGATCTTAGCCCGCTGCTTGCCCTGAAAGGCCTGACTTACCTGAGCATCGATAGTCCAAGACATATCTCGGACTTTCGCGCTTTGCTCGAGCTTCCTGCGCTGCGGACGCTTATCATCACCAATCCGAACAAAATGGCAGATTTAAGCTGGCTCGCAGGTGCCCACCATCTTGAGGTCATCGGCATCGAGGGCGGAATGCTGACCCCATATAATATTCCCACTCTCGCGCCGCTCGCGGGACTACGTTCGCTGCGCGCCTTTCTCGGCGTGTCAACGAGGCTTGCAGACCAAAGCCTTGAACCTTTGATAAATTGCCCGCGCCTCGAGTATCTTGGCATCGCCTGCGTCGCGCCTCAGTCCGAGTTTCACCGGCTCAAGAACGCAAAGCCCAACCTAATTTGTGATTGGTTCAGACCTGAAATGTGGGCCGCACTTCGAACAGCGCGAGTTTAGAGATGTGGAGCCGAATAGTCTTTTGTCGTCTCCGAAGGGCGTTTGACGGTGGGAGGCCGGAAAGGTGAGCGCGCGGATGATATTCACATCACACTGGACCGGCCGATGAACAGTCATGGACCACACTAGGCGCAACCTGCTGATCGGCGGCTCCATTTTCGGAGTCTTTGCCCTCGGCGGGCTGCTGCCTTCTGCCTGTGCCATGCTTCAGATCGCGAAAAAGCCAGCGATGCCGATGAGCAGCATCCCCTAGCGGCCAGAGGGCGAAGCGAAGCCGATGCTGGAGGAAGACATTGCTCCGGTGCTCGCGCGTCTCGACGCTTGGTATGGCGCCAATCTGGCGGCGGATAAATATGTGTTCAATCCACCGTCCAACGATGCGGATCTCGATGCCTTTCAACAGCTTGTCGGCTTGAAGATGCCGAATTCGTATCGCCAGCTTTACAAGTGGCATGATGGCGAGAACGACGATCGCTGGGGTCAAATCTACGGACTTCCGCTGCTGTCGCTCAAACACGCAGCGGCAGACTGGAAGTCTTGGGCGAGCACATTGGCCGGGTTTGCAGGCAATCGTTACGCCATCCCAGGCGGAGCGTGGCCCAAAGGCGCAGTGGACCCAGCCTATATTAATCCTCGTTGGATACCTCTGACCAATGACGGCTCTGGCAATCATGTCGGTCTCGACTTCGACCCATGGCCGGGCGGTCGGGTTGGGCAAGTGATCCTTTATGGGCGGGATGAAGATGTAAAGGTCGTACTCGCGGAATCCCTCGGTCAGTTTCTCGAATGGATCGCTGGATTGCTAGAGGGGGGCAATTTCCGATTGAGTGCGGCGGCCGACGAGGTCGTGATGCGGCAGTTCCGGTTGAAGGAACCGCGTGTAGATCACTTTCATGAAGGGGCGCGAAGAATTTTAGGTGCCCCCGGCCCGTTCTTGTGAAAAGCTTGGGGTCCCGAGAATAGGCAGAAAGCAATAATCGCAACATTCATATGGAATGTTTGGCGTTTGGACCGGGGAATATGGGAGCTGGCCATGCAACCCATTCCAACCAACGCCAGAGAAGCCTTAGCAATCTATACCGATCCCAATTCAGAGGATTGGGAGCGCGATTACGCGGCGAAAATGATTGGCGAATTGGAAGAGGGTCGGGATGCTCTGCTAGCGACTGCTCGGGACGACAATGCAGATGGCATGCTTCAACAGCGCGCCGCCGAGTGCTTGTCATATGCATGGCGTGACCAGGGCGTCCTAATGTCAGCGGAAATATCGGGATTCACCACAACGGCGCTCCAAGAAATTCTTTTTCAGCGGGGCGAAGGTCCACCGTTCCGCGCCTGAACGTCCGCATCAAATGAATTCTCGCCAATACCCGTCTGACCGCTTCCGGCCAACCTTGATCAGCGCCCCCGCGCATTGGGCGAGCTCAATTGTCGCCGATCGATAGCGGTGGCTTGCATGCGACGACGAAGTCGCGGCTTCTACCTAGTCGCGGTCATTGGCGATTCTGCGACGACGTTGCGCGACCATCAAATCGATGAACAAACTTCGCGTAGAAGCAATGTATCCGACGCGCTCAGCGTCGGAAACCAGCTGTCCAGTTTGACATCCTTTTCAGGCGGCGGCTGGATCGATCCATCCGCCTTGAAGCGTTTTATCTCCATGATCTTCTTGCGCTTGCCCACGCAATCATAGGTCACCTGTTCATAGCTCGTGGGAACGCCGAGTTTGCTCATGGACGGCGTCGGCACGGATACCTTCCACAAACTTGCGTTCGTTCCGTCGCGGACGATCGCCGGGTCGCGATAATAGCTATAGCTGCTGTCAGCAAAATAGCTTTCCCAACGGGAAGCCACTTCAGCCGGTGGTGGAGGAGACTTCGCATCCGCCGATGTCATGACGACCACTGCCGCCATGGCGGCACCCGTGATAAGATAGTTTCCTTTTGCCATCGTCGGTCTCCCTTTGCTTGCTCATCGATATTCGACCGTTGGACTGGGTGCGGTTCAAGCCGTTCGATCCTTAAAACCTTACCTCGGTACCGGCTGTCTTCCTGATGTGCGGGTGCATTGTAGATATGCTTTGCCCTCAATAGGCTCTGGCGCCGATCGTCTGGGCCTGAGACGGGGTCATCAGGCGATCGCCGAGGTAATTGCCTTTGCTGTCATAGGTGCGGACCGTGACAAGCGACGGATCACTCGGGCGGCTGGCCGCTGCCGCCATGGCATTCGCGAATGCAGCGGCTTCGGCGCCACGCTCGGCGCGCGCGGCCTTGGCGGCATCGAGCGCAGCGAGACGCGAGCGCTGACTGTCGCAAATCATTGCATTCCGGCCACCGGTGCACAGAACGGCGAGGTCCTGCGGTTCCAGCGGAAAGCGCCGCGCATAGGTCAGAAGATAGTCTCCGCCGAGCCTGCGTGCCTTGGCGATCAGGCTCGTGCCGTCGGGTGAATAGGCAGGCGTGTCGAGATGGGCCTGGAAATCCGCGATTAGCTGGCCTCGGTCGCCTTTGCTTCGCGCGGCCTGAGCGGCTGCGTAGGCGGCGGCACCGATGTTACTGTTACGGCGCGGCAGGTCGGCGACGGCGTCGGCGACGCTCGCATAGGTCTGGCGCGCCGGATCTTCGACTGCGGTCCATTGCCCGGTCTCGAGCCGTCCCAATACCGTCTGGCGCCCGGTGCGACCGCGGAAATTGCCGAAGAAAGCCGGTATCAGCGCTGGATCGGTGACGAGCGACACATATTCGCCGCCAGCGTAACGGTAGCGGATCCCGCGCGGCGTCCGATAAACGCTGACGCGCAAATTCCCGTCGTACAATTCCCACTGCGGATCGGGGTGGCTGGCCACGAACCCGATCCAACCATCGGGCCGCGTCTCCAACTCACCGTTCGCTGTGAGCGGACGGTAGACCCGGTTGCCATCGATCGGTTCCACTGCGGCGAGGGTCGTGAGCCGCCATTTGTCGTCACGTGCGATGACAAGGTCGCGGTCCTTGTGAAGTTCGGTGAGCGATCGGTCGAAGATGCGCACAGGGGTGATGTGGCTCAACGACGTCTGTCGGAGCACCAGCACTTCGCCGTACAATCGCAGGAGGTTGGCGCCGCTCGAGCCCCCGCCTTCGAGGCTGACATCACCGAGAACCCGAAACCTGTTGCCGTCCCACGCCCGGAAACGCTGGTGGTTGAACGGCACGGCGGCCTCGGAATGTCTGTCATTGTAACCCACGACATAGCGATGGCCCGACGCGGTCAAATAGGTTTGAGGACGGAAGAAGGTGGGGAGACCGGGGTCGGCAGGCCGAGATACTCCGGTCGTGAGGTCGATCATCAGATTGTCGTACCGCGCAGCCTTGCCATTCATCGTCAGCAGCACGGCGTAGGCGGTATTGTCATCGACGATCGCGACATGATTGTAGAGCGGGGGCAAGACGACCGCTCCGGATGCGTCGGCAATCCCGAGCTTATACTGACCCATCGGGCCTTTGCCCTGCGCGCCGCGCTGCTGTTTGCGCCATTCCTCCGCGCTGTAGGCCTTGAGCTTGCGCAAATCGCGCGCTGACGACTGAACCGCGACGGCAAGATCGGCGGCGTCCAGCCTTTCAATGCAATGGGCGCCTTCTACGACCGCGGTGCAGGTCCAGCTTTCGAGACCGGCTTGGGCCTGCGCGTCTGCACCCGCGCCAAGTGCCAGCATCAGCAAAGTGGATAGTCGGGATAAAACAGGTATGCGCATCGTGTCGCCTCGGCGAGAGAAGAAAAGCGGCGCGACCCAAGACGCCGATAGCTTGAGACGTTCTGATTGTCACGTTGCCGATCAAGCGACATTCGCAGCGCGCGCGAGAAGCGCTCGACCTGTCCGCAAGATGACTTATGTAAGGGCGTTTACCCCGGCGTCGACGTTGAAGATGCGCTGACCCTGACGGAAAACATCAAAGTTTAGCCAGTAAATCTCGCTATCCCGTTGAGCGAGCTCTCCGGTTCTTCGTTGAACGTCCGCTCTCCTTGTTTGACACCCAATTGCGGACAGTCTGCAACCGGCCAACTTCGCACGCTCTATTTGTTGCTCGGGCCGCTCAGATCGGCTTTCTGGCCATCTGGCGCTCCAAAACGGATCGATATGCGGCGGCTACGCTCTCGGAGGCGGGACTGGGCCTTTCGATTCTGCCATTGAGCGTCGCTGGCACTCACAAGCTGGAGAAATCTTTGCTGTTCGGTCCTGTCCGGCCAATGGTCCTTTCCGTCTACGGGTGCCGCATGGGCCCGATCAGGAAAGGGCGGCGGTCACGATGATTTCGACGCGATAGTCCGGCGTCGCGAGCTTCACCTCGCCGGTGGCGCGGGCAGGCGCGTCGGCGCCGCCTACCCATTGGTCCCAGACAGCGTTCATGGCGCCGAAGTCGCTCATGTCGGCAAGCCAGATCGTCGCGGTCAGGATGCGTGATTTGTCGGTCCCCGCCTCGGCGAGCAACGCGTCGATCTTGCCGAGAACCGCGCGGGTTTGGGCCGCCGCGTCTTCCCCCGGTGCGCCGACCTGGCCGGCCAGATAGACCAGATCGTTATGGATCACCGCTTGGCTCATCCGCGGCCCCGAATGAAGTCGTTCGATAGTCATAATAGTCCTTTCCTTTTGCCTTCACATGTAGCGATCGATGCCGATACCGGCGGGGTCGAGCGGGGGGCGCTCGCCGCTGATCAGCGATGCTATAAGCCGTCCCGATCCGCATGCCATCGTCCAACCCAATGTACCGTGCCCGGTATTGAGAAACAGGTTCGGGATCGGCGTGGCACCGATGATCGGCGTGCTGTCGGGCGTCATCGGGCGAAATCCGCTCCAGAAATGCGATGGCGCCATCATGTCGGCACCGTCTGGAAACAGGTCCTTCAGCGAGTGACGCAATGTGGCCTCGCGCTCGGGCGGCAGCGCGGCATCGAAGCCAGACAGCTCGGCTATCCCGCCTACCCGGATCCGATCGCCGAGCCGGGTGATCGCGATCTTGTAGCTTTCGTCGAGCAATGTCGACACTGGCGCGCAATTCGCGTCGGCCACCGGCAGGGTGATTGAATAGCCTTTTACGGGATAGACCGGGAGGGAAACCCCGGCCGGGCGAAGCAGCGCTGGCGAGTAGCTACCGAGTGCCACCAAATAGGCATCGCCGCGGACCAGACCGGCATCGGTCCGGACGCCCGCGACACGGCCGCCGTGCATTTCGAGCCCGGCGATATGCGAATTGTAGCGCAGCTCGACGCCCATCTCCGGGAGGTGACCGGCAAGCTGGCGCGTGAACAGGTGGCAATCGCCGGTCTCGTCGCCGGGCAGGCGGAGACCGCCGACGAAGCGGTCCTGCGCGGCTGCAAGGCCAGGCTCGGCGCCCACGCAGCCGTCGCGGCCGAGCAGGGTGTATGCGACGCCATAATTTTCGAGCACCGCGATATCTTCTGCGCTGGCGTCGAACTGCTCCTGGGTCCGGAACAACTGAAGTGTGCCTTGCGAACGCTGGTCATAGTCCAGCCCTAGCCGCTGGCGCAGCGCAATCAACTCGTCGCGGCTAAATTCTGCAAGTCGCACCATCCGGCTCTTGTTGAGGGCATAGCGCCCGGGCGTGCAGTTTCGCAGCATCGCCAGGATCCACCGGATCATTGCCGTATCGATGCGGGGGCTCACGATCAGCGGCGCATGCTTCACGAAGAGCCAACGCATCGCCTTGAGCGGAATTCCGGGCGCCGCCCAGGGCGAGGCATAGCCCGGCGAAATTTCGCCTGCGTTGGCGAAGCTGGTTTCGAGCGCGGGGCCTGGTTGCCGGTCGACCAGCACGACCTCATGCCCCGCCTCGGCGAGATAATAGGCCGACGCAACCCCGATCACCCCCGCGCCGAGGACGATGACCCTCATGCCGCTGCCCCTTCGTGTGCAGCCCGCATCTGCCCGTTCTCGATGGCGAAGCGAGCGTGCCGCGGTCCAAGTCCGGTCAGGATGTCATAGGCGATGGTGCCCGCATCGCGCGCGACATCCTCAAGCGATTGCGAAGGCCCCAGCAACTCCACGAAATCGCCCTCCGCAATAGCGTCACCGGCAAGACCGCCGATGTCGATCGTGAGGCTGTCCATGGATATGCGCCCGACGACCGGAAGGCGCACGCCTCGGTGCCAGGCCGCGCCTTTGCCGCCCAGGCTCCGCGGCCAGCCGTCAGCATAGCCCATCGCAACCGTCGCCAGCCGCTGAGGCGCGATCGCGATATGATCGAGTCCATAGCCGACGCCCGTGCCCGGCTCGATCATGCGGATCTGAAGGATGCGCGCATCGAGGCGCACGACGGGCTGCAAGCCTTCCGCCGCCGCGACCGGCGCGACCCCGAACAGCGCGATGCCTGGACGCGCCACATCACAGTGGAAGTCGCGCGGCAGAAAGGCACCGGCACTGTTCGCGACAGACCTGGGCACCGCGGAAAAATGGGCGGCGACCGCCTCGAACCGGCGGAGCTGTTCGCTATTCGCTGCGCGGGCTGGCTCGTCACCGCAGGCAAGGTGCGTCATCAAAAGCTTGAGCTCGAGCTCACTCTCCAATGCAGGATCTCCTGCAGCTGCCAGCGCCGCGTCGGGCGACAAGCCGAGACGCGACATGCCGGTGTCGATCTGCAGCGCGGCCGGTAATCGCCGCGCGGCAGACCGGGCGTACCCCCGCCAGGCAGCGAGTTGCGTGGCCGAATTCAGGACCGGAACGAAGCCGGCCTCCGCACATGCCGCTTCGCTGCCCGGATCAAGGCCATTGAGGATGGTGATTTCGGAACCGGAACCCACGATAGGTCGCAGCCTTTGCGCCTCGCACAGCCGCGCGACGAAGAAAAGGCGGCAGCCCGCATCAAGAAGGGCGGTGGCGATCGCATCGATACCCAGACCATAAGCGTCAGCCTTGACGACCGCGCCGCATTCTGCAGGCGTGACGCGCTTTGAAAGACGATGGAAGTTCGCCGCGATCGCATCGCAATTGACGATCAGGCGGCTCGAGTGGGGCGGGGCAGGCGGTTCCAATTTGATCTCCCTCGCGAACGAGGATAGCGCGCGTCATGCGAAATTTTTCGCCGAATTCACCAACATTGATGCTAAAATCGGTCTTTCTTGACATTATTTGCGATATTTTTGGGGAATCTTCATGCCGAGCCTCGGTGACATGGATCGCCGCATCGTGAACGTTTTGCGGCTGAACGCACGGATCACGAACAGCGATCTTGCTGCCGAGGTCGGACTGTCTCCCTCCGCCTGCTTGCGGCGTGTGCGGCTTCTGGAGCAGTCAGCTGTGATCCGAGGATATACGACGATCGTCGCGGCTGGCGCGTCGGAGGAAGGCACGATCGCGATCGTGCAGGTGGAACTCGAGCGACAGTCGGAGGAATATCTCCTGCGTTTCGAGGCGGCGCTCCGGCGGCATGCAGAAATCCAGGAGTGGTTCCTGATGACCGGCGATGGCGACTATATTCTGCGTGTGCAGATCGGTGGGATCGACGATTATGGCGTGTTTCATCGCGATGTATTGTCGCGATTGCCCGGCGTCGCCCGCATTAGCTCAAGCTTCGCCATGCGCAGCCACCGCAGGATGTGACACTCTTGATAGCGCGCTCAGGGCGCAGCAGGTCGTCGGATCGGCGCTGCGAACAACTGCACGCTCGAAATCCTCCCCAAGATCGACCTCGCCGCAAGCGGAGGCGAGGCAGCAGCGCAGGGGCTGATCCGCAAGAAGCTTGTTCACTTGCTCGCCGTCGCGGTGGAACTCGATATCGCCGGCGGCACCTTCAACGGCAAAGATCCGAACCATCGGTCCTGAATGTTGCTCAGGGCTCTATCCTCGCTATTTCCGCCGATCGCATCTCGCGGCTTTGAGCGAAATGACCGTGAATGCCTGATCCCGATGCGACGCATTTCATCGTGCCCTGCTGCGCTTCATGTGGCCGCTCATCTCTGCCCACTCCTGCGGTGGAGCATTTTTGACCCGCTTCCGGCTTCAGCTTAAATCGGCGACTTTGCACAGACTTCTTGCTACGGGCCTCCGATGAGCGTGAATTTTGCAAACAGCCGCGCCGAATTTGCGATAGATTTCGGAACCGCGAATTTGAGAGTGATCCATCGTGACGATGGCGTCATTTTTGACGAACCCTCGCTCTGTTGCCTCGCGGACGGGGAGTGGGGACCCGCGCTGGTCGCTGCCGGCTTGCCCGCGAGCGAGATGAGCGAACGAACGCCTTCTGGGTTGCGCGTTCGGAGACCCCTGAAACGCGGCGTTCTTCAGGATATCGGTTCAGCGACGCAGCTGCTCCGCTATGCCGTCCCCAAAGTACGCAGACGGCACTTGTTCGGAACGCAGAGGGTGATTATCGGGTTACCGGCCGATGCGACGCAGGCCGAGCGCCGCGCCATGCTCACCGCTGCGCACGACGCCGGGCTCAATCCTTTAGACCTGATACCCGAACCGCTTGCGGCCGCGATTGGAGCCGGCCTGGCGGTTCGAGAACCCAGGGCCACCATGCTCGTGGAGTGCGGGGCGGGGACAACGGAAGTGGCGGTGCTGTCGCTTGGCGGAATCTGCCAGACGCGCGCGCTCCGCGGCGGCGGCGACGAGCTGGACCAGGCCATCATCGACCATCTTCACTTTCATCACAAACTGCTGGTCGGGCGCCGAAGTGCTGAACGGATCAAGCGGGCTCTGGAGACCGCGGCGCAATCTGCAAACGGAAAATGCTCGCTGATCGAGGTCAAGGGGCGCAGTCTTGTGTCGGGGCTCCCGACAAGCCTTTGGATCCCGTCCGCCGAAATCGCAGGCGTCGCCGAGAAGCACGCGCAGCATATCGTCGATCTCGTGCGAGAAGTGCTCGGCGCGACCACCCCGGAACTGAGCGACGATATCCACACGCATGGCATTTTTTTGACCGGCGGCGGCGCTGCGTTGCCCGCGATCCGCACCATGATCGAAGCGCAAACCGGGCTTGGCGTGACGCTCGCCGACACACCAGATCAATGTGTTGGGCGTGGGCTATTACAGATTTTGCGCGGAGAACAAATAAACTGAAGTGTCATGTCCGGCGGATTTACGCCGTTGCTCGTCACATGGCCTCATTGGTCCGACGCGCGTGCGCGCACCCGCGTTCCACCAGCTTTTTGGTGCGCCATGGCCACAGCTGTCTATTCATGCTACAGAGATCACATGCGATTGAGTTCTGAAAATCTTCGCTTCATGACGCGCGGAGGCAAGCTTCCGACGCGCCTGCGCCCCTCGGGACCGCCGTACCGCTAAGGCGGTACGCGGGCACCGAGGCCGCGTCCCTGACCGCTCGTCAGGGTTCCCCAAATTATTGAATGGGCAGTCTTGCGGCCCGAAAGTCGGCGTTTTTACGCCGACGGAGCCGCGCGCCCATGGAGCAGAACATGGAAGAAAATCCAAGTCTCGCTGCGCTGATTGCACAGCGCGCCGAATTCGTAAATCAAATGTCGGCACGCCTTGGCGATGCATGCGCTGACGCGGGAGGCGATCCGCGACAAATAGCGTCGCAGCTTCTCGATATCATCCTTCGATCCTTTGAGAAGCAGGGCCTTCACGCTGCCGCCGCAAAGATCTTCGACAAATCTTGCGTCAGCCGCTTTGGCGACGAGCTCATTCCAATCTTGCGCGATATTCTAGGGCACGATGTCCCGATCGGCTTTCTTGCCCACTGCATCGACGGCTATTGGCGCGGCGTTCGTCACGTGCTTCAGCATGCCGCCTGACGCCGGCCGGGTGTGGGTCACCCGCACCGCGCCATTCAACCAACTGACCGCCAAGCGCCTCGCAGCGATAGGATATGAGACATTGCTCATGCCCGCGCTGCGGGTCGTGCCCGTTGCGACGCATGTTCCCGTCGCAGTGCCGGACGCGCTGATATTCACCAGTCTCAACGGCATTCGTCTTCACCGGTTCTTGCCGGCGCTTGCCGATCGCCAGGTTTTTGCGGTGGGCGACCACAGCGCTCGCTTTGCCCGCGCCATAGGCTATCGGCGCGTTATGTCCGCGAGCGGTGCTGTCTCGGACCTCGCGAAGTTGATCGTGGCACAATGCGTGCCCGGATCGACGGTCCTGCACATCGGGGCGGTGCAACCTGCCGGCGATCTTGAGGTTTTGCTGGCTGCTGGCGGGGTGCGGCTACGCCGCCATCCGGTTTATGATGTCGTTGAAAGCAACCTTGCAGGGATGAGAAGAGTGGTCGCCAGTCCCGCGGGGCTTGCCGCGGCCCTGATCCACTCGCCGCGTGCGGGCGCGCATGTCGCGGCGTGGCTCGACCGCCGCCAACCCGCGTGGCGGGGGGCCGTCGTCTGTATATCCGAAGCTGCTGCCTCGTCCTTCCGAAATGGGAGAGGGTTGGACATCAAGGTTGCGAAGCGCCCGGACGAGGCATCGATGCTCGCATGTCTTGGCATGTCTGGGACTGACCGATCATGATCGCATGCGTTACTGCCATTTTATCCTGTCTCGCCGACCCGGCGCGACGCTTACCAATTAATGAAGTTGACTTAGTGTGGGCAATGGCCATGATGGTCGGCGATGAATAATTCACTCCTCTTGCGGCGCTCGGCGCACCACGCAGGCCGGCTTCTCGAAGGCTAGCCGCCCCGAACTCGCATCCGGCGGGGGCGGGGCACAGCTATGACCTAGCAAGCAAAACGACCCCAGCGGGTCCGAGTGACACCATGAACAGCATCGATACAAAATCTTCCGCGCGAGCGGAGGATGTTTCTGCGCAGCCGCGCGAACAATCCGGCGATGACAAGATCATCAAATTCCCTGCCCGTGAAACGGGAGCGCGACCGGTTCCGCCGATGCCGCCGTCTAAGCCGCCGGGTCCGCCACGCGCCGCTTAATCGTCGTCAGGGCTATTGGAAGAATCGAGACTATCATGGAAATCAAGCCGCCGGACGCGCTTTTTGCGCGTCTGCTTCGCAGCGCATCGTTGCGAGCTAACGAATTATTGTCAGTACCGGGAGGTGCGGCCCGCGTGCGAGTGATCGCTGACGATGGCTATAACGATATCGAGCGGCTGGCATTATCGCCGTTCGCCGACGACCAACTTGTCGCCGTCGCTTTGCGCCTGAGCGATGCCTGCCGCGGCGCCGGTCAGCCATTGGTAGCGCGGATGGCGCAATATTTTCACATCCCTGCGCCTTCGATCGAAGTCGAAGCTTTACGCCGGTCGATCTGGTCCGAGCAGGAGCGAGCGGGCCTGCCTCTCGACGAAGCCCGGCGCGAAGTCGCAACCTTTGAAAGCCGAATGATCGACGGCGAGCGATCTCGTCGCTCCGAACTGAGAGCTTATGCCGCCCTTTATTCCGATCTTTGGTGCGATCCGCGAACGGCTGCCCCATCGGCGACGCGCCGTATGATGCTCGCGATGGTGACAGGCTTTGCCGAGCGATCGAACGCATCGAGCGTATCATCCGGCCGTCTGGAGACAGTGTCGTGAGGGGAGATGTTTCAGATCACCCGAATGCGCCTCTGCAACTCGGCTGCCGCGCGCAGGCGCTTTACGTCTTCACGTTCGTCCTGCTCTTTATCCTGGCATGCTGGTTTGTCGGCTCGCTCATCGCCCAGCCCGCATAAGCGGCGAGACATTCGATGTACTCAATACTCGCCGATCCGCTCGCGCCGACGCTCGCCGTTTCCGAACCGATGTCAGGCATTATCTTCGTCCTGATGGTCGCGGGGCTCTACTGTCTGGTTTTCGCGTTCACGCGGCGCCGGCGGATTTGCTGGGCGACCGCTGCTATCGTTTGTTTCTCTGGCGTGATCGCGATCGTCTGGACAAGTCCAATAGGTAGCAGTTCTGCCACAGGCGCTGCGATAGATAATACACTTAGCGTGTCGACGCAGTTCGGCGAGCAAAGCCACCCACCGACACTTTGGTCGGACGATGACGCACTAGTCGGGGGGCTCGATTGACTCTCTCACGCGCGACGAAGCCGCGAAAACAGCCAGCTGCGGCGCATGGACGCCGATACTCTTCGCCACCTATTTCGAGTTGGGAGCAATCCAAATGGGCATCCGCGCCCGCCTTCGCTCAAAAGCTGTAGCGCGCCGTACGCGTGACGTAGAGGCCATACTTGTGCGCTACCCGCGGCTCACGAGCGATGAAAATGCGCGCCTGCTGGCACTCCTCCCATCAATTCCATTGCTCGACACAGCGATCATCATGGCTGACGAGCATTTATCGAAGAAGCTCGATGCCTTCTATTTGGCTCATCGGAACGCGTTCGCCGCCCGATGGTCGCGGCTGCTGCCCGTCATTATCGTTCTCGCCCTTTCTGTCCTGAGTCTCCCATCCCCCTGAGCGACCCGATTTACTGGTGAACCATCGGCGCCGACCCGGCGCGTCATCCGCGGAGGCACAGCACTTTTGCGGCATTTTTCTTTTTTCCCGAGCCGTCCGGGTTGCAGCGCGGACATGAATGGAGCTTCTCGTGCTGATCAACCGCTATTCGCCGCTGCTCATCAGCGTCGCCGCCACAGTGGCATTTACGCTATTCCTGCCGCACCCCTGGGCAATCCTCATGATCATGATATCAGGCGGACTGGCGCTGACGGGTGTAATGGATCTCGCTCAACCCGAACATTCGGTCCGGCGAAATTATCCGCTTGTCGGACGACTGCGTTGGCTCTTCGAAAGCGTTCGTCCAGCGATCCGGCAATATCTTGTCGAGGGCGACCAGGAACAAACGCCCTTTTCGCGCAGCCAGCGCTCGCTCGTCTATGCGCGTGCCAAGAATGAGATCAGCGACCGGCCGTTCGGAACGCTGGTCGATGTGTATCGCAACGGCTATGAGTTCATCGCCCACTCGACGCGGCCCGGGGCCGTCGCCGACCCGGCGAGCTTCCGCATACTCATCGGCGGGGCAGATTGCGCCCGGCCTTATCCGGCATCGATTTTCAACATTTCGGCGATGAGCTTCGGCGCGCTAAGCGCCAACGCCATCCGGGCGCTCAATAAGGGCGCGAAGTTGGGCGGTTTTGCCCATGATACGGGCGAAGGTTCGATCAGCCGCTATCATCGCGAGCAGGGCGGCGATCTCATCTGGGAAATCGGCAGCGGCTATTTCGGGTGCCGCACCGACGAGGGCGGGTTTGATCCGGTTCGCTTCGCCGAGCAGGCAGCCGATCCCCAGGTCAAGATGATCGAGCTCAAGATTAGCCAGGGTGCCAAGCCGGGAATGGGCGGCATCCTCCCCGCAGCGAAGATCACCGCGGAAATATCCGAGACGCGCGGCATCCCGCGCGGCCGCGACTGCATCTCTCCAGCACGGCACAGCGCCTTTTCCACGCCGATCGAACTCATGCAATTTATTGGCAAACTGCGAAAATTGTCGGGTGGCAAGCCCGTCGGTTTCAAACTTTGCATCGGACAGCCCTGGGAGTTCATGGGCATCGTCAAGGCCATGCTCGAGACGAATATCCTGCCTGATTATATCGTCGTCGATGGCGGGGAGGGCGGAACGGGCGCGGCGCCGTTTGAATTTACCGACCATCTGGGCATGCCCATGCGCGAGGGGTTGCTCTTCGTGCACAATACGCTCGTCGGCGCCGGGCTCCGTGGCAAGATCAAGGTCGGCGCGGCGGGGAAAATCATCAGCGCGTTCGATATTGCGACCGCGATGGCGTTGGGCGCCGACTGGACCAATGCCGGTCGTGGGTTCATGTTCGCGATCGGATGCATCCAGTCGCTGGCCTGCCACACGAACCGCTGCCCGGTGGGGGTTGCAACGCAGGATGCGGTCCGTCAGCGCGCCCTGGACGTCGGCGACAAGGGCGACCGGGTCTATCATTACCATCGCAACACATTGCTTGGCCTGTCGGAAATGATTGCGGCGGCTGGGCTTGATCATCCCGCGCAACTCAGCCCTCACCATCTGGTCAGGCGCGTGAGCCTAACCGAAATCCGGCTTTTCTCACAGTTGCACATCTTCCTCGAAGAAGGCGAATTGTTGGCCGGCGCTTCGGAACGGGATTTTTACAGCGCCGCCTGGCGTCTGGCGCGGCCGGACAGTTTCGAGTTGGCCGTGTGAGCGGTTCGGGAAAACAGCCATGAGAGCGCGAGCGAGGTCTTGCGCTCACCTGCCTTGTGAAGAAAAGTTGGTATCGCGGCTAATTCAGAAGCCTTGCGAAAAAGATCAAGCTCATGGCCGTGCCGACCATAATGATGACGGCGCGGACTAGGGCGGTCGGCAGCCTGCGTGCGAGCGGCGCGCCTGCATAGCCGCCAATCGTCGCGGCTGCCATCATCACCAGTGCCTGCGGCCAGGCTACCAGGCCGGCGAGGGCAAAGGTCGCGACTGAGGTGCCGGAGATCAATAGCGATATCGCGTTCTTCAGGCCGTTCATCTGATCAAGGTCGCGCATGCCCCAACACGCGAACAGCGCGAGCAAGACGATGCCAAGACCGCCGTTGAAATAGCCTCCATAAATGGCGACCACGATCAGCGACGCCATGTTATCGGCTTTGGCAAATCGATGGCGCTGGGCCCACTTCTGGACAGGTTCCGCGAAGGCGAAAGCGGTTGTGGCAATCAGCAGCAGGAAGGGAACAACGAACGAAAAGGCCTCGTTGGAAGACACCAGCAGCAGGAGTGAGCCCACCAATCCGCCGAACAGCGTCGCTCCGACAATCTTCAGAAGCTGGCGCCGCGGATAGGCGGAAATTTCCCTTCGGAACCCCGCTGCGCCGCCAAGATAGCCCGGCGACACCGCGACTGCGCTGGTCGCATTGGCTGTCACCAAGGGCACACCGGTGAACACCAGCGCGGGCAGCGTCAGAAATGTTCCTCCGCCAGCGATGGTGTTCAAGACGCCGGCGAAAAATGCGGCACATGCCAACAGGCCATAATCGCTCATCCAGAAATCTTTCGGCGGGATGGGGAATCAAAGGGGGGAGGCTGATCTGCGTTCATACAAGCGTCCTTGCGCTCCCCATGCTTTGATTCATTCGGCCTTCGCTGGCTGTTGAACCTTGAGAATGCTGAGCTTTCGTTCGCGTCCGTCACGATCGGGCCAGAGGATCGATTGTCCCTCGCGCAGCCCGATCAACCCGGCGCCGACGAGGGTCAGAACCGAAATGCGATACTCCGCGATATCGGCGTCCTTCGGGTAGACGAGCTCATAGGAATATTCGCGGCCGCTCGCTTCATCGAGGAAGCTCGCCCTGGCATGCATGGTGATGACATCGGGCGGAATGCGATCCGCCTTATGCAGGACGGCGCGCGTAATTTCGCCGAGAAGCATGGCGCTGACTTGCGGCAGGCGATCTTCGACCGCCATTGCCAGATTCGAGAGACTTTCCGCCTCGCTGTCGATCATATGGATTGCCGGACGTTTTCCGGCCCTGGGTTTGGACATGGTACTACTTTCGCGTGAATTGGGTGAGGTCGCGCTACCGGGCAGCGCGGTTCGTCGATCTGGAATGTTCGCCCCGAGCCCGGGGCGTGCTGCACCGAAGCTCGGGGCTAAAAGCCCGCGAGAAGCTGTCCCCCATGAACACGGAAGCGGGAAGGGTGCGGGCCGGATTGCATAGGGGCAGATTGGCCAAAGCAGATCGCAAAGTCAAATCTTCTCAAGGCATTTCGGCCTCTTCGCATTGGCCGCGTCGCTGCTTCTCGTCTTTGAACTCTTCTGTGCAAGACATATCGCTCGAGCGGCCGTTGGCGCGGTCAGCCGCCGGCGCGCGTGCGCGCTACAGGGCGATCAGGGTTGGCCCGGCGACCGGCCAACCGACAACTCGCACCGCCTTCACTATCCCAATTCGCTGGAACTGCCTCGATCGAATGGGCAAAACCGAAACCGCTTTTTCGACACTGTTACCGTTCGTCACGTCATTATTGTAATATCGCGGCGAAGCCACAGAGCGCGGCTCCGCCGCGGGGGCTAAAATGCTGGCGCGTGGTGACGCTCCGCCGCTTCAATTCGGGCGATCCGGTCCTTGATCGACAGCCTCGTCTTCTTGAGCTCGCCCAGCATCAAGGGATCATATCCCTTTGAACCCTGCCGCTTGGCGATGAGACGCGAAACCAGCTCGTGGTTTTTCTTCAGGCGACGATTTACCGACTTTGACATCATTGTCCTCCGTTAAATTCGGTGCGGTTGTCTCCGATCCGCCATGGATGTGCGAAACGGGTTGTCCCGCAACAATCTCGAGACGTTTGACGGCCAGTTCGCGCGGACGGCAGGGATCAGACAGGGGCTCTATTGCCTGGGGGGAGGCGAAATAGCCCCTGTCCTCACGACCTGAAAGATAGTGTCAGGCGTGTTTTCGCTGGCCCGGCAGCTGCTTGCGCAGCGCCGCTGACACCGAATTTTCGACGGCGGATGTGTCTTTCTGCTTCTTGGGCTTCCGCGGCTCGCGGTTTCCTCGTTGGTTCTTCTTTGCCATGTCGATGGCTCCGTTTGATCAGTTCATCCAAAGGGCGTTGCCCTGACGGTCGCACGCCTGACCCGGAGATATTGCGCATCCGGATCAGGCCGATCCAAGCGGTTGTGACGGCACCAGATTGGCTTTCCTGTAGTTCATCGTCAGATCCTGAAACGAAGGAGGATCATGGATTTGCCGAAGACATAGCTATGAGAGCTATGTTGATGGACGCGACAGAGAAGAAAATCAGTACTTTTAACCTCAACCTGAATTGGTGAGATTCCTGAGCTCGATCGGCGGCAGTTATATCGTCCTGCGATTGCGAAAAGGAGGTTGGCACGAACATCATCTCTTTCAATCCGCGCCCGCGTGCGGATGCGGCCTATCGTCACTCGGAAGGGAAAGACGACCGACCTCTCCCTCGAAGCGGTACGGAGTTCATGGTCTTTGAGAAAGAAAGCGCATCAGACGCGCCTCTTTCAATGGAAATTGCATATTTGAAAATTCAAGCAGGCCGAATGATCATTCGCGCTTCATTGCTTGATAAAATGGCCCCGAGCTCCCGGATATCAAATCATCCGGGTGGGGCGGGCTACAGCGTTAGCAGTTTTTCCGTGCTACGGAGCCAAAGGGAACATATTTCGGTAGCCATGGATCCGAGATAGAGGCGCAAAATTATTAATCAAGCTGGGAACCGGAATAGTTTTCTATTTTCTATTATATTTGGGCCTGATCCGCATCTTGCTTGTCAATATCATCGTCGGCAGCCGCAAATATCCACTGCAAGTCGCGCCGCTTGGTCAACAGATCCTCGAGGCAATATCCATCGAGCACCTTCATGAAGGCGGCGAGCGCCTCGTTCAGGGCACCGGTCAAACCGCAAGCGGGCGCAATGACGCAGCTGGCGCAATCGACGAGATTGAAGCCGTCTTCGGTGTGGCGGACGACTTCGCCAATATTGATGTCTCTCGGAAGACGCGCGAGCCGCACCCCACCATAGCGTCCGCGCACGCTCTCCAGATAGCCCGCGTTCACAAGATCATTGACTACCTTCATGAGGTGATTTTGCGAGATGCCATAGGAGCGCGCGATCTCGGCTATGGGTGACAGTTGCTCGCCCGCTTTGCCCCCAAGGTAAAGCAGCACGCGCATCGCATAGTCTGTGTAGTGCGTCAGTCGCATCAACCTCTCCCGCCGGCTCGCGAGTTTAATATGCATTTCTGTTGCATGTTTCAATCCGCCATCATACATGCGCGGACCATGCATGATTGGAGCGAGTCGTGATCGAGAGTGACGAAATCGACGAGGCGGGACTGGAGCGTCTGATTCCGCTTTTCTACGAGCGGGTTCGCGCCGATGCCGAGATTGGCCCGATCTTCAATGACGCGGTAGCCGACTGGCCGGGGCATCTCGAACGGCTCGTCGCCTTTTGGTCGTCCGTCATGCTCACGAGCGGGCGCTACAAGGGCAGCCCGATGGCGGCGCATCTCAAGCACAGAAGCCGGATCACACCGGCGATGTTCGATCGCTGGCTGACAATCTGGACGGCGACCACCGACGAACTGATGTCGGCGCGGGCCGCAGCCGCGCTCCAGAACAAGGCGGCGCGCATTGCCGAGAGCCTCGGCCTCGCCCTGTTTTTTCGCCTCGAAGATCCGGTTGCCGCGCGCGGCGGGATCAACTGATTTTCCGAAGGAGCACCTGAGCATGACCGAAGCCACGTTTGCCCATCTCAATGTCCATCATCGCCCCCTGGATATCTCCGACCGCATCGCGCTGGGCTTCACCAAGATGCTACGCTTCTGCGCCGATACTTTCTTTGCCAAGCGCTATGGGCACCGGGCGATCGTACTCGAAACCGTTGCGGCGGTCCCCGGTATGGTCGGGGCGACGCTGACCCATCTCAAATGCCTGCGCCGGATGGAAGACGACAAGGGCTGGATCCGCACCCTGATGGAAGAGGCGGAGAATGAGCGGATGCACCTCATGACGTTCATCGAAGTCGCTAAACCCTCCGTGTTCGAGCGTATGGTCATTCTTGGGGTCCAGTGGGTCTTCTACCTCGCGTTCTTCGCGCTCTATCTGGTCAGCTCCAAGACGGCGCACCGCGTCGTCGGTTATTTCGAGGAAGAAGCCGTGATCAGCTACACGCTCTACCTCGATGATATCGACAAGGGCCGCAGCGCTAACCTGCCCGCGCCTGCGATCGCCAAACATTATTGGAAGCTTGGCGACGACGCGACATTGCGCGATGTCGTTCTGGTCGTGCGTGCCGACGAAGCCCATCATCGTGACGTCAACCACGGGTTCGCGAACGAACTCGCCGGGATCGCCGTCGCCGCCAGCACCGCACCCTATCCGGAGCACGCCGATGACATCCGGATGGTCGCCTGAGATGACAGGACCCGTCCCATATCGCTCGACCCCTCTGTTTGACGAGGACACGCTGCCCAAGGCACTGCGCAACCGCCACAATACCAAGGCCGGGGTGTGGGGTCTGATCCGGGTGATCGAGGGCGAACTCAAGCTCACCTATGTGAACCCGTCATCCGAGGTCATGCTCGATCCTTCGCGCCCGGGTCTCATCCTGCCCGAACAAGTGCATTTCGTGACTCCTGTCGGCGCGATGAAGATCCGGGTCGATTTCTACGACCAGCCGCCTGGCGACTGATTTTCAATTCCATTCCTACGATATAAAGGAGTTTAGCATGTCGCAGAATCTGAGCGACCGAACGATCGCGCTCGTCAAGGCCACGGTTCCCGCTCTCGAGGCAAGGGGCCTTGAGATCGTCCATGAAATGTATGCGCGCATGTTTCAGAATCCGGAAATCCGGGACCTGTTCAACCAGTCGCATCATGGCGACGCGGGCTCGCAGCCAAGAGCGCTGACCGGCGCGATCCTGGCCTATGCGAGCAATATCGACAATCTGGCCGCTCTGGCGCCCGCGGTCGAACGGATCACCCAGAAGCATGTCGGCCTTCAAATTCACCCCGAACATTATCCGCATGTGGGCGAGGCACTGCTCGGCGCGATCGCTGCGGTGCTGGGTGATGCGGCGACCGAAGAAATCCTCGGTGCCTGGGGTGAGGCCTATTGGTTCCTCGCGAACATATTGATCGCACGCGAGGAACGGATTTACGGAGTCCAGCGCGAGACCGTTGGCGGCTGGAACGGCTGGCGCGAATTTAGGGTCGATGCGGTGATCCGGGAAAGCAGCGTCATAAAATCCTTTGTGCTGCGCCCCGTCGATGGGGCGCCGGTCATGGCTTATAAGCCTGGGCAATATCTGACCTTCTGGTTTGAGGTGCCTGGACATCCGCCGGTCAAGCGCAACTATTCGATCTCGGCGGCGCCCAATGGAGTGACCTATCGCATCTCGGTTAAGCGAGAACCGCAGGGTCTCGCCTCGGGATGGCTTCATGACCAGGCGTTCGTCGGTACGGTGCTCAAGGTCGCAGCGCCGGCCGGCGAATTTTTTCTCGCTGACAAGCCAGAGCTGCCGGTCGTGCTGTTGTCGGGAGGTGTCGGTCTGACCCCTATGATCGCCATGCTTGAAGCGCTTGTTGAAAGCGGCGGCGATATCCCGGTGCACTATATCCATGGCACGCACGACCGCGAGACGCACGCCATGCGCGATCATGTTCGAGAGCTTGCCGCGCGCGGCGTCGCGGTTCGTGTCACCGATTTCCACCAGACGCCATTGGCGGACGAAGTCGCCGGCCAAGACTATGATTGCGCGGGCCTGATTACCGAGGAATGGCTGGTCGACAACACGCCTGTCGGCGACGCGGACTATTATATTTGCGGACCGCGAGCGTTTCTGCGCGCCGCAGTATCGTCTTTATCGCTTGCCGGTGTGCCGTCCGACCATATTCACTACGAATTTTTCGGCCCCGCGGACGAATTGCTCGCGGCATGAGTGGCCTCGATCGTCAGGCGCGCGGTCGATCGGCTTGTTGAGGGGAGGCGGTTTCAATGGAACGCGAGCTTCGCAGGATCGAATGCCGCAGTGACGGTGGCGAAGTGGTTACCGTCGTTGAACTGCAGTTTTTCGACATCCAGAAGACCGCCGCCGGAGACCGTGAATATCCAGGCGCGCGCCGCTTCGCCTTGATGGGCGGCGGCGGCGTGCGTCTGATCGACGCGCGAACCTACGAGGACATCGAGACGGGCGCATGGCTTCATCTTGTCGGCAGCGGCCCCGATCGAACATTCTAAATTCGCGTGCGATGAAGGTGAAATGGAAAGATTTCGACATGGGATTGGTCCCATTTCGTTAGCGGCCCTAGGCACGCAAATCCGGTAGATAGAAAACATTCGGGACCCTTTCTTCGACAAGCTCGGATAGATATGAACCCGGGCATGGGGGCTCGCCTGTCAGCACCGCCGAACGGGAGCCGATCTCTTCCGGCAGTGAAGTTTGGACGGCCGCTTCCCTCAGTTCACCAGGCCAAAGCTGACCGGCCGCAATCGGCCAAGCGGCGCCGCGAGAAGCGCAGTTCGTTCGATGACGGCGAAATGCCGTCGCGCTCATCGTCCGCTGTAAGGCTCATCTCTTCGGGTTCGCGCGCCGATCAGCACCCGGGGCATGTTTCCTCGTTCCTGAACTGTTAGAAAGACGAGGTAGGGAAGCAGGAAACCCGCGCCTCCGAAAAAGGCGATGAGCGCGAGGAGCAGGGCGATCGCACTGAATCCATTCCGCCAAGCCGTCCAAAGCGCAGAGAGGACGAGAAAGCAGAGAAAATCGAGGTTGAACTGCCCGGGCCATCCCAGCTTCGCCACGTCTCCGAAAAAGATCGGTAACAATCCAAGGCCGTGGCGGGAAATGACTACAGCGGTGTAGGCGGCCAGCGCCAGCCAAAGGATGATCAAAAAAGTACGAAACGACCCCATGGACGACAATCTGCCAGGAGAATGCTGCGGCTGCAATCGCGGCTTTGAGTCCGCGACTGGATCATGCCAAATTTCTACTTTCATGCGACGATGGCTTACGCGCCGCTGCGCAACGCAGGTCTTGCCATCGGCAAGATGGATTTCATGCCGCACATGGCCCGTCACCAAGTCGCGCCCGAATACGACCGTCGAGCAGGCTCCGGCCTGTGACCGCGGGCTACCCCGTTATAGCGGCGATTGCCCGTTCGAGCTCGGCAATCCTGAAAGGTTTGCGAAGAACTGGCCGGCCATCAAATTCAGCCGCCATGATCGTCGCATCTCCGCTCGTCGCTATGAAAGCCTTCCCGGCATCGCTCAACGCGGCAGCGACCGCCTCGCTCGTTTTGCCATCGGCAAGGTGAACATCCAATATTGCGAGGTCGAAATCTCGCTTCGCGACGAGATCCAGCGCCTCCGCGACGGTCGCTGCGGCCGCCACGATCTCGTGTTCAAGCACGTCGAGATACCCCTCGAGCATCATCGCCACCAGCGGATCGTCTTCAACAAGAAGCACCCTTATCATCATCCGTCCCTCATAGATCCGAAATCTGTAGCGCCAGTGTCTTCGATTACACGTCCCGTGCCCCTACCTTTCGTCGCGCTCAAAGTTCCACGCCAAGATGCTGGGCCACGGAGAATATGTCCTTGTCCCCGCGTCCGCACATGTTGACGATGATGATACTATCTTTCGGCATCGCCGGCGCGATCCTGACAACCGCGGCGACGGCGTGACTGGGCTCAAGCGCCGGGATGATACCCTCTGTGCTGCAAAGTAGCTGAAAGGCGTCCAGCGCTTCGGCGTCGGTCGCGGAGGTATAGTCCACCCGTCCGATGTCCTTGAGCCATGCATGCTCGGGGCCGATGCCGGGATAATCGAGGCCAGCGCTGATCGAATGGCCTTCGACGATCTGCCCGTCGTCATCCTGCAGCAGATAGGTCTTGTTGCCGTGAAGAATGCCGGGACGCCCGCCGGCCAGTGACGCGGCGTGCGCCTCGTCGAGGCCATGCCCGGCCGCCTCGACGCCGAGCATCTTCACCATCGGGTCGTCGAGGAACGGGTGAAAGAGACCGATCGCATTCGATCCGCCGCCGATCGCGGCGACCAGGAGATCGGGCAGGCGGCCGGTACGGGCCAGCATCTGCGCCCGCGCTTCCCTGCCGATCACGCTCTGGAAATCGCGCACAAGCTCCGGATAGGGGTGGGGACCGGCTGCGGTGCCGATGATGTAGAAGGTGTCCTCGACATGGGCGACCCAGTCGCGCAGCGCCTCGTTCATCGCGTCCTTGAGGGTCGCGGCGCCGGCCGTGACGGGCACGACTTCGGCGCCCAGCAGCTTCATGCGGAAGACATTGGGCGCCTGGCGCGCGATATCGGCGGCGCCCATATAGACGACGCAGGGCAGGCCAAAGCGCGCGCAGACGGTTGCAGTAGCCACCCCGTGCTGGCCCGCGCCCGTTTCCGCGATGATGCGCCTTTTGCCCATTCGGATCGCGAGCAGGATCTGCCCGACGCAGTTGTTGATCTTGTGGGCGCCGGTGTGGTTGAGTTCGTCGCGCTTGAACCAGATTTGCGCGCCGCCGAGCGCGGACGTCAAGCGCGGCGCGAAGTATAGCGGGCTGGGACGGCCGACATAATGTTCGAGCAGATCGTCGAACTCGGCCTGGAAGGCCGGGTCCCGTTTTGCGGCTCGATATTCGCGCTCCAGATCGAGGATGAGGGGCATGAGCGTTTCGGGGACGAAGCGGCCCCCGAATTTCCCGAAATGCCCCCCGTCGTCCGGCTGCCTGCGCAAGCTGTTCGGAAGATGGCCAGGATCGTCGGAGGGTTGCGACCCCTGAGTCATGTCGGCGCAACCCCGGCAGGAAACCGGCGCGAGGCGGCGGCGTGCAGGATCCCGGCGCGCGCCTCACGCCGGCAGATAAATCCCGCGAGACCGGTCCGGATTCTCGACCGGCGCATCAATAGCCCATCAGTGCCAGCACTTCCTTGCGGCTCCGCTGGTCGTCGAGGAAGCAGCCGAGGAGCCGGCTCGTGACCATGCCGACGCCGGGCGTGCGCACGCCGCGCCCGGTCATGCAGCCATGCTGGGCGTCGATCACCACGGCGACGCCGTGCGGACGGAGATTGTCCCAGATGCATCGGGCGACCTCGGCGGTCAGCCGCTCCTGCACCTGCAGCCGGCGTGCATAGCCGTTCAGTACGCGCGCGAGCTTGGAGATGCCGACGACGCGGTCGCGGGGAAGGTAGGCGATCGACGCCTTTCCGGTGATCGGCGCCATATGATGCTCGCAATGCGACTGGAACGGGATGTCGCGCAGCAAGACGATCTCGTCATAGCCGCCCACCTCTGCAAAGGTGCGCGACAGGTGCACCGCCGGATCCTCGTCATAACCCTCGCAATAATTCCTCCAGGCACGTGCGACGCGCTGCGGTGTGTCGAGCAGGCCTTCGCGCTGAGGGTCCTCGCCGACCCAGCGGAGCAGCGTCTCGACCGACGCGAGAACCTCGGGGGGTATCGCGCCGTCAACTGTGGGACTGAAAGGGGGCACGTGAAGCATGGTCCTGGCCTCCTGACGGCGAAGGGTTGGCGGTCCGGGAGGGGAGGAGAGGGAGGTGGACCGTCGGATCGGCGCATGCCCGAGCGCAGCATGGCGTCGCAACATGTCCCTTGGGGCAGATCGTCGGTTGGAAGCGCGTTGGGTGCACGGACCTCGGGCGAGCCCGGAATGCAGAAATGCCGTTCGCTCGCTTGACGAGGCGTGGCACGGTGCGCGGTGGTTGGGTGAATAGGGCGGTACGGAAATGCGGGGGCGGCGGTGGCCCCGCCGCCCCCGGCCTGTCAGAAGGCCATCGCCGGCATCGGCGCGGCCTTCTCCTCCTTCGGCAGTTCGGCGACGAGCGCCTCGGTGGTTATCGGCAGCGACGCGACCGACGCGGCATCCTGCAGCGCGGTGCGAACGACCTTGGCGGGATCGATCACGCCGGCCTTGACGAGGTCCTGATACTCGCATCCAGTCTGCCCCTTGGTGCAGCTTGGCGGCGCGGGAAAAGTCGGAGACATGCGGTCAACATCGCGCGGCACGGTCGCCGCAAGGCGTCCTGTCCGCGGAGATTGCAATGAATGACGAAGGGCCTCTGCTAACGGTCAGAATCGGCGACCGTTACGAAGAAGCGGATCCCGCCCGATTGCCAACGGGTCACCCCGCCGTGCCGGTCGACCGCATCGGCGTGCTTCTCGTAAACCTCGGCACGCCCGACGCGCCGACGAGCGGTGCGGTGCGGCGCTATCTCGCGGAATTTCTCTCCGACCGGCGCGTGGTCGAACTGCCCTCGCTGATCTGGCAGCCGATCCTCCGCGGGATCGTCCTTGCCGTTCGGCCGCGGAAATCCGCGCGTGTCTACCGCGAAATCTGGACGTCAGAGGGCTCGCCGCTCGCGGCGATCACCCGCCGCCAGGCAAGGGCGCTTCAGGCTTCGCTGGGAGGTGATGCGGTGGTCGCGCATGCGATGCGCTACGGCAGCGGCTCGATCTCGGACGGCATCGACGCGCTTCTTGCGGCAGGATGTCGCCGCATTCTCGTTGCGCCTCTTTATCCTCAATATTGCGCCGCGACGACCGCAAGCGTTGGTGATGCGGTCCAGGCGCATATGGCGCGCCTGCGCTGGCAGCCGGCGCTGCGCATCCTTCCTCCTTATTATGATGACGATCGCCATGTCGAGGCGCTGGCGTCGTCGCTCGGACGTGCGATCGGCGGCCTCGCCTTTGTACCCGACACGATCGTCGCGAGCTTCCACGGCATGCCCGAGCGCACTCTGCATCTTGGCGATCCCTATCACTGCATGTGCCTCAAGACCGCGCGTCGGTTGGGCGAGGTCTTGGGGAAGAGTGTCGTTCCGAGCTTTCAGTCGCGCTTCGGCAAGGCCAAGTGGCTGACACCGGCAACCGACATGACGCTCGAAACGCTCGGGCGAGAAGGCCGGTCGGTGGTCGTGATCGCGCCGGGGTTCGCTGCAGATTGCCTCGAGACCCTCGAGGAAATCGCCATCCGCGGCCGCGAGCAGTTCCTTGCCGCCGGCGGACGCCATTTCGCTTATGTGCCCTGTCTGAATGACAGCGATGTCGGGATGGATATGCTCGCCGCGCTGATAAGGAGCGAACTTTCCGGTTGGCTTTGAGGGCTTTTGATTATCGGGGCCGCGCTGCGCCAACAAGTGTCGCGCGGCCCCGATACCGTGTCAGGCGGGAAGCAGCACGCCGTCGATGACGTGGATCACGCCGTTCGACTGAAGAACGTCGGCGGGGCCGATCTTCGCCGTGCCACCCTTGGCGTCGCTCACATACCAGCTGCCATCCTTCTCCCAGACGGTGAGCTTGGCACCCTGCACCGTGGTAAGCATGGCCTTGCCGCCATTGGCTTTGGCCTGCGCGGCAATATCGGTCGCGGTCAGGCGGCCCGGCACGACATGATAGGTAAGGATGCCCGTCAGCATCGCCTTGTTCTCGGGCTTGAGCAGCGTGTCGACGGTGCCGGCGGGAAGCTTGGCAAAGGCAGCGTTGGTGGGCGCAAAGACCGTGAACGGGCCTGCCCCCGAAAGGGTCTCGGCGAGGCCGGCGGCCTTGACCGCCGTGACGAGTGTCGTGTGGTCCTTCGAATTGGCGGCATTTTCGACGATGGTGTTGGTCTCGTACATCGCGGCGCCGCCGACCATCGGGTTCTTGGCGGCTGCAATGCCGCCGGCGAGCGCAAGCGCTGCTGCGGCGAGCGAAAGAGAGATACGGGAAATAGCCATTGGTCATTCCTTTTCGAATGTTCGTCCCGGGGGGATAGGACAGGTACGGATTTAGGCGCGCCGCTCCGCCTCGGCGACCTGTCCTTTGGGGCGGGTTATCCGGCCCGCACTCGGTGGCCCATCGCCGCTAGCGATAACGGCAGTTCTCCCTCCGATCGGCTGCAGGCAAATAGGCGGCAGGCTGGCGATCGACGCAGCCGGGCAAGAAGGGGGCATCCATGCCGTTTGAGGGATCGTTCGAAGACCGGCTGGCGCTTCGCGACCTGCTCGATGCCTACGCCGACGCGGTCAACCGTGCCGACAGCGAAGCCTGGGCGGCGACCTGGGACGAAGGCGGCCGATGGTCGCTTCCCGGGTTCGGGATCTTCGAGGGCAAGGCGAAGATCGTCGACACCTGGCGCGCGGCGATGCGCGCCTTTCCCGACATCGTCTTTCGCGCTTGGCCGGGTTCGATCGAGGTCCATGGCGAGACCGCGGCCATGCGGTCCTACACCGAGGAAATCTTCCTGCGCGACGGCGCCCTTCACCGGACCCTTGGCATCTATGACGACGTCTGCCGCCAAATTGATGGTCGGTGGCTGTTTACAGAGCGGCGGTTTCGACCGTTGCCTCAGCTTTCAGCAAGCGAGGTGCAGGCATGAAGATCCTGATCCAGGCGGTCATCGATATCGATCCCGAGACGCGCGGAGAGGCGCTGGCGGGTGCGCGCGGCTGGATCGAAGGCGCGCTCGCCCAGCCGGGCTGTCTCGCTTACGCCTGGACCCTCGATCCGCATGTGGCGACGCGCATCCACGTGTTCGAGGAATGGGACGGCGAAGCTGCGCTCGCAGCGCATCTCGCCGGGCCGCAATACAGGGGAATGCTGGGGCATATAGGCGCATTTGGCGTGCGCGCGTCGTCGAGCCGCAAATTCGCGGTGTCGCGCGAAGGCCCTGTTTACAACAGCCACGGCGTGGCAAGCGCCGCCTTCGACTAGCTTGGTGGGCCTGCTCGCTAGCTGCGCAGGGCTTCCCAAGCAGCGAGGGCCCGCGCCCTCGCCGCCTCATGACCGATCAGCGGCGCGGGATAGGCGGGCACCCGCGCATCCTGACCATGGGCGGCGGTGATCTCGGCGTCCGACAGATGCGAAAGCTCCGGAACATAAGTGCGGACATAATCGCCCATCGCGAACCGCTCGCTCTGGAGCAGCGGCGACATGATGCGCGAGAAGACCGGCGCGTCGACGCCGGTGCCCGCGACATATTGCCAGTTCATTGCATTCGACCCGAGATCGGCGTCGAGCAGCGTATCCCAGAACCAGCGCTCACCGCGGCGCCAGTCGATCAGCAGATGTTTGACGAGGAAGGAGGCGGCGACCATCCGAACGCGGTTGTGCATCCAGCCCGTGTGCCAGAGCTCGCGCATGCCCGCGTCGACCACCGGGTAGCCGGTCCTTCCCCGGGTCCAGGCGGTGAAGTCCCGGTCGGCTTCGGGGCCGCTCCGCCAGCCGAAATCATCGAAGGTGGGGCGCCCGTTCCGATCGCCATAATCGGGCATCTGGTCGACGAGATTGATGCCATGTTCGCGCCAGCCAAGCTCCGACCGAAAGGTCTCGGCGCCCGCATCGTCGCGCTCGCCGAGCGCATGCCAGATCGACCGGGGGCTGATCTCGCCGAAATGAAGATGCGGCGACAGCCGCGATGTCGCGGGGAGCGAAGGAAAGTCGCGGCGGGCCTTGTAGTCGCCGGCAAGCGGCAGCCAGTCGCGCAGCGCGCGCCAGGCACCTTTCTCGCCCGGGTGCCAGTCGTCAAATCCCGAGGCCCAGTCGGGGCTGGTCGGGGTCAGACCCCAATCGGCGAGATTGTCCGACGTCGGCCAGACGTCGGGAGCCGGAATATGGTTGGGCGCGGCATAGGGAAGGGCGGGCGGCATGCGTCCCAGGTGCGCGCGATACCATGGCGTGAAGACGCGGTAGCGCGCGCCTTGCGCATTGATGATACTCTCGGGCGGCGCAAGATAATTGCCGTCATGGAGCCGCAGCGCAAGCCTGGCGTCCAGCGCGTTTTCGTAGCGCCGCCGCCAAGGCTCGTAGCAGCGGGTCGCGTGAACCCTTGTGCTCCCGGCATCCGCCGCGACGCGTTCGACTATTTCGGCGGCAGGGCCGCGGCGCAGGACGAGCCGGCTGCCGCGTTTGCGAAGGCTCGCATCGAGCGCGGCGAGGCTGTGATGGAGCCACCAGCGCTGCGCGCCGCCGATCGCGCGCGTTTCGGGGCTCTCGTCGTCCAATATGTAGAGCGGAATGACCGGACCTTCGGCGATCGCCGCGAGAAGCGCCGGATGGTCGGTGGTGCGGAGGTCCTGACGGAGCCACAAGATGGCGGGCGGCATGGCGGCGTTTACCTTTTTGGTGGGCTATGGTGCGGGCGAGCGCGGGGTTCCTCATCTGGCAGGCTCCGACCTCCGCAAAAGATGACCTTTCGGGAAGTTCAAGCCATGCAGAACCGCATTGGCGGGCGTGTATATGCGGGGATTGGGCGGTGCGACGTGGCGTCGCACCGCCCGGCGTTGAGCAATCACCGCCCCCCGCCGCGGCCAGGCGTGGGTCGCAAGGCGCTGGCCGCCGGCAGAATCGGAACGTCCGTGCGATCAGCTGGACGAGGCATCTCCTGCCGCTTCATTGGGCCCGGAGACTATCCGGTCGCGAGCGCACGGATCGCGGGCTGCCGCAGTTCTGATGCCGAAGTCGCCGAGAATGAGGCTCGCCGTCGCCTTCGCGCTTGCGACGACCCCCGGAATACCAGCGCCGGGATGCGTGCCCGCGCCGGTAAAATAGAGGTTCTCGATGCGCGCGTCGCGGTTGTGCCCACGAAAATAGGCGCTCTGCAGCAGTGTTGGCGTCAGGCTGAAGGCGCTCCCGAGATGCGCGGCGAGATCCCGCTCGAAGTTCGGCGGCGCATATTGGATTTGCGTGACGATCCGCTCGCCAAGGTCAGGAATCAAGCGCCGTTCGATCTCGGCGATGATGCGCTTCGCCAATTTCGGCCCTTCGACCTCCCAGTCGAGCGGGGCGTGGCCGCGATGGGGAACCGGAGCGAGCGCGTAGAAGCTGCTGTGACCCGCGGGGGCCACGCCCGGATCGCTTGCGCTCGGGTGATGAAGGTAAAGCGAGAAATCCTCGGCGAGCGTCCCGTTCCGGTAGATGTCGTCGAGAAGCCCGCGGTAGCGTGGACCGAACAATATCATATGGTGGGGTATCTCGGGAAAGGCGCCGCGAACCCCCAGATGGAGGACGAAGAGGCTCGGCGACCAGCTCTTGCGCGCAAGGCGCTTCGCCTCGCGCTTGCCGCGCGGATGCGCGAGCAGGTCGCGGTAGCTGTGCATGAGATCGGCGTTCGAGGCGACAAGATCGGCGCGTGCGGTAAACCCGCTCCGCGTTACGATGCCCGTCACCCGGTCGCCCTCGGTTTCGATGCGGGCAACCGGATCGCCGAGCCTCAGCGTACCGCCGAGACGCGCGAACAGCGCGGCCATGCCGGCGACTAGCCGGTTGGTGCCGCCGCGCGCATACCAGATGCCGCCATCCTGCTCGAGCTTGTGGATGAGCGCATAGATGCTGCTCGTCGCCATCGGGTTGCCTCCGACGAGCAGGGTATGGAAGGAGAGCGCCTCGCGCAGCTTCTCGCTCCGAACATAGCTCGCGACGGTTTTATAGACCGAGCGCCAGGCACGGTGCCGCAAAAGAGCGGGCGCCGCCTTCAGCATCGAGCGGAAATCGAGGAAGGGCACGGCGCCGAGCTTCACATAGCCTTCCTCGTAAACCGACGCGGAATAGCTGAGAAAGCGCTCATATCCCGCCACGTCGGCGGGATCGAGCGCGGCGATCTGACGGGCGAGCGCCTCCTTGTCATTGCCATAATCGAAGGTCGATCCGTCGGGCCAGCTCAGCCGGTAAAAGGGCGACACCGGGACGAGGTCGACATCGCGCTCGAGCCGCTGGCCGCTGAGCTCCCAGAGCTCGGCGAGGCAGGCCGGGTCGGTGATCACCGTCGGCCCGGCATCGAAGGTGAAACCATCCTTCTCAAAGACATAGGCGCGGCCGCCTGGCCGGTCGCGCGCTTCGACGAGCAGCGTATCGAGGCCCGCCGACTGGAGACGGATGGCCAGCGCAAGGCCGCCGATGCCGGCTCCGATCACGATCGCGCGCGTCATCGCGGCGCCTCTGCCGCAATCGCCGCGCCGAGTACATGGCCCGACAGCCACGCATATTCGGCAAAGCCGTGATAGAGCCAGTCTCCGCAAGCGCCGAGGCCTATGGCAGGGTTCCAGAGCAGCTTCAGATCCTGTCCCGAGGGCTGCGAGAATAGCCAGCGATGGGCGGCGATATGGCTCGGGGCGGGCAGGTCGCGGCCCGCGACCTTTCCCAGCTCGGCGAGAAGCGCTGGCGCCACGCTCGCGCTGTCGGAGGCGAGGTGCGTCTGCGACCAGGTCCAGTCGGCTTGCACGACCCACCGCTCGCCCGGCGCGCGGCCGGGCTTCGCGCTGTCGCGCGCAGCGGTCACGATGGCACCCGAGCCGCGGAGGAAATCGGGGAGCTCCTCGATCCGCTCCTCAAAGGCGAACATCGCGGTCCAGCATGGGTTATAGCGCGCCGCCATTGCGGCGCGCGCCATCTCGAAATCATGCAGCGACAGAAGCGGAGCCGCCTGTTCGGCCGGAATGGCGATTACTGCCGCATCATATTTGCCGAGCCGTTTTGCCTCGCTGTGTAGCGTCCAGCCGGCACGCGATTTGGTCAGGGCCGTGACCGGTCGCGACAGGCGGACATCGAGATCGCTCGCGAGCGATTTCAGCGGCGCGGTCATTGTCGGCGTGCCGACCCAGCTGTCCGCGCCCGCGGCCGGCCAACGCGCCGCGAGGCCTGCCTTCTCCCAAGCAGCGAGCAGCCTGGTAAAGCCTTCCGAGCGCGCCGTGAAATGCGTGGCGCCATGATCGAATGCGACCCCCGGAGTGCCCGTATCCGCGCGGCGGGTCGCGAGGCGGCCGCCGAGGCCGCGGGATTTGTCAAAGAGTGTCGCCTCAATCCCGGCGTCGTGCAGCCGCCGTGCACAGGCGAGCCCCGCAATGCCGGCTCCGATGATCGCGACCCGCATCAGACCATGGCCTCGCGGTCACCAAGGGGGCTCGCACAATGTCCTACGCCCGCCCGTAGGCATGACTGTGCCGTCAATCTGCTGGGCGTCATACGTAATTTTTCCGGTTCGTCGCAATTGTCATCGACGCAGGCTTGCATGAGCGAGGGGAAGTGTCGCAACATGTCCCTTGGGGCAACTAGGGGAGAGCAGGCAGATACTATGTCATTGAAGACAATGATCGCGGCCAGCCCGATCGCCGCGGTGATCAGCGACCCGCGTCTGCCTGACAATCCGATCGTCGAGTGCAACGCTGCCTTCTCGGCGCTCACCGGCTATGGGTCGGACGAAATTCTTGGACGCAATTGCCGCTTTCTCGCCGGGCAGGGCACCGAGCCCGAACTGACCGAGACCTTGCGCGCCGCCATCCGGGAGCAGAGGCCGGCGCTCGTCGAGATCCTCAACTACCGGAAAGACGGAACGCCCTTCCGCAATGCCGTGCTGGTCGCGCCAATCTTTGGCCCCGGCGGCACTCTCGAATATTTTCTCGGGTCGCAAATCGAGGTCGACGAGGCCGGCGAAGCCGTTGGGGGACGGAGTGCGCGGGCGCGTGCCCAGATAGAGGCACTTTCGCCGCGGCAGCGCGAGGTGCTGAAGCTGATGGCGAGCGGACAGCTCAACAAGCAGATCGCCTTCACGCTTTCCCTGTCGGAGCGGACGATCAAGATGCACCGCGCCGCGCTGCTGCGCGCGCTTGGCGTCGAAACGACGGCCGATGCGATCCGGCTCGCGGTCGAGGCCAGCTTCTAGGCACCGCTCCGACTTCCCTTTGAGGCATATTGGGTATCGAGCCGCCGCCGATTAGAGCCTCTGGAAGCCGGACCGGCTTTGTGGCCGTGAGGAGAGGCATTTGAACGGCAAGCGCGCCTTGGTGATCGGAAGCGGCGGCGGCATCGGCGCCGCGCTTGTCGATCAACTGGCATCGTCTGGTCAATTCGACCGCATCTATGCCGGGAGCAGGCGGCCCCATGCGGCGCGCCAATCCAATGTGACTCAGCTGGCAATCGACATATTGGACGAGGACACGCTGGCCGAGGCAGGTCGACAGATTGCCCAAGAGGGCGCTCTCGACCTGTTGATCGTGGCGACGGGGATCCTGCACCGCGGGACGGACATCCGCCCCGAAAAGAGTCTTCGGCAGCTCAATGTCTCGGCGATGGCAGAGGTCTTTGCGATCAACAGCATCGGGCCCGCACTCGTTGCAAAGCATTTTCTTCCCCTGCTTGCCCGGAGGCGACGGGCGGTCGCCATATTTCTTTCTGCTCGCGTTGGTTCGATTGCGGATAACAGACTTGGCGGATGGCACAGCTACCGCGCTTCCAAGGCGGCGCTCAATGCTCTGGTGCGATGCTTCGCGATAGAGCTCGGCCGCAGCAATCCGGAAGCGATAGTCGCGGCACTGCACCCCGGAACAGTCGACACGCCGCTCTCGGAGCCGTTTCAGGCGCGAGTAGCTGAATCATCGCTCTTTAGTGCGAATAATAGCGCGATGCACATTCTAGGCGTCATCGATCAGCTATCGTCAACGGATAGCGGCGGGTTCTACGGCTGGGATAGAAGGCCTATCCCGTATTGACGAGCCAGCAGGCGCTTCAAGAGGCTCCGCCTCTTTGCCTGTCCGCTTTAGCGAATATTGTGCCAGAAGCAGACCGACGGCAAGCGGCCAAGCGGCGCCGCAAGAAACGCAGTTCGTTCGATGACGGCGAAATGCCGTCGCGCTATATCTGGAAAATCGGAGGCGGCGAGCAGCGAAGCTTATAGCGCACCGTTACACAGCGGCATCAAAACAGCGTTGCGACTGGGCGAGCAACACTTGTGCATGCCAATTCAAACCATGATTTCGCGTATCCGGTGCGCGAGCGCGTCCATCGCAAAAGGCTTGGTAATGAGCGCCATGTTAGGCGCGAGCCTCCCGCTTCCGATGACAGCATTCTCCGCATAGCCCGTGATGAAAAGAATTTTCAGGCTAGGGCAAAGGCTGAGAGCGGCATCGGCTATCTGCCGTCCATTCATGCCGCCGGGAAGACCGACGTCGGTGATCAGGAGATCGATGGCCTCCTTCTCCCGCAGAATCCGCATCGCGCTCGGCCCGTCGAACGCCTCGAGAACCTGATAGCCCAATTCCTCGGCCACTTCGGCGACGAGCATGCGGATCGTCGGCTCGTCGTCGACGACCAGCACATTGCCGCGTGCCGGCCCGGCGCCATCGATCGACGTTGGCGCGGGCGGGTCGGGATCGACCGTGTCGGGCTCCTCAGCGCTCATGTAGCGCGGAAGATAGATGCACATGGTCGTTCCCATCCCGACCTCGCTGTAGATACGAACCTGTCCCCCCGATTGACGCGCAAACCCGTAAATCATCGACAGGCCGAGGCCTGTTCCTTCGCCAAGCGGCTTGGTCGTAAAGAAGGGATCGAAAGCGCGCGCGGCGACCTCGTCGGTCATGCCCGTCCCGGTGTCGGTCACGCAGAGGGACACATATTGGCCGGGTTCGAGATCGCGCTCCCTTGCGCCGCGTCCGTCGAGCCATTTGTTGGCTGTCTCGATCGTGATCCGTCCGCCCTCGGGCATCGCGTCGCGCGCGTTGATGCACAGGTTGAGAATAGCGTTCTCGAGCTGATTGGTGTCCACCAGCGTCGACCACAATCCCGCCTTGCCCACCGTCTCCACCGTGATCGAGGGGCCAACCGTTCGGCGCACCAATTCCTCGATATCGAAGATCAACCGGTTCACGTCGCACGGCTTGGGATCGAGCGTCTGACGGCGCGAGAAGGCGAGAAGGCGGTGCGTGAGCGCAGCGGCGCGCCGGACCGCGCCCTGCGCGGCGACCGAATATTTGTCGATCTCGGCGACGCGCCCCTGAGCGATGCGGATCTGCATCATTTCGAGCGACCCCGAAATGCCGGTCAGCAGATTATTGAAGTCATGCGCGATGCCGCCTGTGAGTTGGCCGACAGCTTCCATCTTCTGCGATTGCCTGAGCGCCTCTTCGGCACGATCGCGCTCGGCGGCAGTCTCTCTGACCTCTTCAACCAGCCGCATGCGCTCCTGTTGAAGCTGGCGCTCCACCGCTTTGCGCGCCGATACATCGAGCATTGCGCCCACCATCCGGATCGGCGCGCCATCCTCACCGCGAATGACATAGCCCCTGTCGAGAATGTCGGCGTAGCTGCCGTCCGCACGGCGAAAGCGATACTCGTCAGTCCAATCGCTCGCGCCTCCGTCGATCACATGATGGATACTCGCATCGATCCGCGCGCGGTCTTCAGCGTGGATCTGCGCAAGCCACCATTCGCCGGTCGGCACAACGTCGTCGGGCCTGTGACCGTAAGCGCTTTCGAGAGCGGCATTCCACGTCACATGATTGGTGCGAAAATCCCAGTCCCAGATCGCATCGTTCGTGGCGCGTCCCGCGAGACGAAGGCGCTCCTCGACCTCGCGCAGCTTGGCGCTGGCCTCGCGGTCGCGCGTAACATCTTGCACGGTGCCGATGAGCCGAACAGGCTCTCGGCCGTCGAAAAATGCGAGGCCTTGCGCACGAATGTGACGAAGAACCCCGTCTTCGATGCCGACCGTGCGATACTCGACATCGAACCGGTGACTTCCATCGGGATCGAGAGCCGCAGCGACGGCGCGGTTTGCGCGCTCGCGATCATCGGGGTGAAGGCCGGCGAGAAATGCGCTTTCGTAGCTGACCGGAACTCCCGGTGACATCCCGAAGAGTGCACGGCACCGGTCATCCCAGGATAGACTCATCCCGCGCGGGCGATAATCATAACGACCAAGCTCGGCGGCGCGTGTCGCGAGCTTGAGTTCTTCGCGACTGGCCTTGAGCGCCGCGTCGCTGCGCGCACGATCGACCGCCTCGCGAATGCGAAGCGCGACATCCTCGACGAGCGCGATTTCGCCCGTCGTCCATGCGTGCGGCGCGTCCTTTTCGACGTAAAGCACCGATTCCAGCACGCCTTCACGTGTCATGGGACAGAGAATCTGTGCCGCAATGTCGTGCCGCGAATGGTCATCGGATTTGTGTCCTGTCGTGACTACGGTGTCACCTTGGGCGAGCTCGCCGTTCGTCGCCCCCTGCAATCGTGAAACCTCGCCGCTGCGCGACGCGCCGTCTTTCGTCCATTCAGACGCGATTCTCATGCCGGCCTCGCCGGCGTTCGAAGCGAATCCGCACCGTGCCGCGCCGAATTGGGTGCCGAGCCGCGTGGCGGCTGCCGCGAGGATCGCCACGGGGTCCGCGAGATCGCGCAGTTCCGTAAGCAGGGCGAGTTGAAAAGCCTGACGCTCAAGCAATTCCTCGCGACTTAGCTGATCGGATCGTGGCATGCGTCTCCCGTTCGCATGGGACGATCCGCCACCGTGGCCGACCCTTGACAATTTCCCCGCGGATGAACGTTATAGGGACGATTTCGTTCCGGTAAGAGCCACGCCACTTTGCAACAAAATCCGCACGGGGGCGTATGGGGTATCACGATGAGCCGCCCGCTAAGCGGGCGAAATGGAGGCTGTTGACCGCGTGACAGATCATGAGGAGCTCGACGCCGGAGCGAGCGGGACCGAACCTTCGGCTGGGGCCACTCTTGGCGATCATCGACGCGAAACCACGCTGACCCATTCTGGCCTCGACGAGCGAAGCAATATCTTCTTCGCCGCAATCGAGATGACCAGGATGCCGATGATCCTGACCGATCCGAACATTGCCGATAATCCGATCGTCTTCGCGAACAAGGCCTTCCTCGATCTGACCGGCTATGAAGAGACCGAGGTTCTCGGGCGGAACTGCCGTTTCCTGCAAGGGCCGCAAACCGATCGCGAGCTTGTCGCGGACCTCCGGTCTGCAGTCGCGAACCGCCAGTCGATCGCCCTCGAGATATTGAACTACAAGCGCGATGGGACGCCGTTCTGGAATGCGGTCTTTATCGGACCGGTTTATGACACTGGCGGCAAGCTTCTGCATTTCTTCGCAAGCCAGCTCGATGTGACGCGGCGGCGAGAGAGCGAACAGGCGTCGCAGCAGGCCCAAAAGATGGAGGCAATCGGTCAGCTCACCGCCGGGCTCGCGCATGATTTCAACAATCTGCTTCAGGTCGTGAACGGCAACCTCGAATTGCTCGGGAGCCGTATCGAGGATGCAAAGCAGCGAGGCTATCTGGCACGCGCGCGGGCCGCAGCGGAGCGTGGCGCCAAGCTCACGGGCCAGCTCCTCGCGTTTGCGCGCAAGACGAGGCTGACGCCCAGGGCTGTCGATGTGAACGATTGCATCAATGGCTTCGCCGACATGCTTGAGGCTTCGCTCGGCGGCCGCATCGAACTGCACCTGTCGCTCCGGCGCGGCCTTCCAAAGGCGGTCGTCGATCCCGAGCAGCTCGAAATGGCGATCCTCAATATTGCGCTAAACGCGCGCGACGCGATGCCGGGAGGCGGCGTCCTGACGATTGCAACGGCGAAGGTCCATCTAAACGGCGATGCACCGGCCCGGGGACTTTCTCCGGGTGACTATATCTCGGTCGAGCTAGTCGACGAGGGCGAAGGCATGGCGCAGCATGTGATCGCGCGGGCGGTGGAGCCGTTTTTCACGACCAAGGCTACCGGAAAGGGGACAGGGCTGGGCCTTGCGATGGCGAGCGGCTTCGTCCTGCAATCGCGGGGGCGGCTCGAAATCGAGAGCGAGGTCGGCAAGGGCACCACCGTACGCATTCTTTTCCCCGTCTCGACATCTGACGATGCCGAATTGCCGGTTGCGGGTCCGAAACAGTCTGTCGAACGCGGCGAGGCCCATATTCTCCTGGTCGAAGACGATGCCGAAGTCCGCGCGCTGGCGCGCGAAAATCTCGAGGATGCTGGTTATCGCGTAACGGTCGCCGAGAATGGTGACGCGGGTCTCGTGGCGCTTGAGCATCTGCTTGCCACAGACATGGTGGATCTTGTGTTCACCGACCTGGTGATGCCCGGAAACCTGGATGGCATTGCGCTCGCGGAAGCAGTCCGGCGGCTCGCGCCTCAAGTGCCGGTGTTGATGACCACGGGCTATAACGAGGACTTAGTCGTCGAAGGACCACTTCGCAGCGAGCGTGACGTGCTGGGCAAACCCTATCGCCGGGCCGACCTGCTCGATCGCATCGCACAGGCGCTGGCGCACAGGGATGAAAATTCTGCTCGGCGACGCCCGTCTGACTTCGGTGCTGCCGAGGAATGATCGTTTCAATCGCCCGGTGGGTAAACGGCCTGTTGCACTTCAGAAACCAAGCCCCCGGTCTCGGTCAGTGCCTCAACGGCTGACGTTGCGACCTCGCACCCAAGCGCACTTGCAGTGTCGCACCTGTAAATTGTCCAGACCGCCGGACCGTCGCTGACCATTCTCGCCAACGAAGCCGGAGCTGCAATCTGCCGCAACGGACCTAATGGCAGCTCCTTGCATTCTGATGCCATCAGCAGACTGTCTCCGGTCGGCCACAACGAACGATTTGCCGAAAAAGAACACCCGCCCGATCGAAATCGGACGGGCGTAAGATAAAGAGCTGAGTTTCCTGAAAGGAAGAGCTCTCTTGGGTCGCATGGCGCGCCTAGCTTCGCTGGTAGACCTGATATTGTACCGCGACGCCAAAAAGGGAGCAGCTCTCGCGCCTCAGGGCTTGACCGCAACCGGAAGACGGAATGGTGCGCCAAGCCTGTTGAAGGCGTTCATCGCCGCGATCGCGATCGTCAGGTCCACGAGGTCTTTCGGCTCGAATGCCTCGGCTGCTGCTGAATAGGCCTCGTCGGAAGCGTGGGTCTCGCTGACACGCGTGACTTCCTCCGCCCAGGCCAAAGCCGCGCGATATTGGTCTGGGAACAGATGCGGGACTTCATGCCACACCGGAAGCAGCGCGATCTTGTCGATCGGCATGGTCTTGAGAAGGTCCCGGGTATGCAGATCGATGCAGTGAGCGCATCCGTTGATCTGCGAGACGCGGAGGAAGACGAGGTGAATCAGTTCTTCAGGCAGGGCCGTGCTGGTGGTGACATAATGGTGCACACCGTAGAGCGCCTTCGCTCCAGCGGGAGCCACTTCGGACCAATTCAACCGGTTCATCTGATCTTCCTTTCTTCCTGAGCCAAAATCGGCGTCACCATGCCTGACGAGCGGGATTCTTCCGCTGTGACATCCCGCGCAAAAAATGCCGGTGGACCGAATGCTGTCGAATGGGATCGGAAGAAAGGTCCGAGATTGATCTAGCGCAGTGTACCGATCAGGCCGCGCCAAGAAACGATGGGCCACGGCACTGTCGTACTGCGACGGAATGTCCGCATATCTGGAATTGGAGTTGAAAGCCGCCCGACCCAATCGGCCATTCCAATCGCCAACCGGCAAGCGCCAAAAAAGACGCCCGCGCGGCCGAAACCGTGCGGGCGTCAGATGAAGATCTCGGTTTCCTGAAAGGACGAGGTCTCCTGGGTCGCACGGCGCAGATAATGTCGAGGGCCGGGTAATTATTGTACCGCTGCGCCAAAAGAGCTGCCCTGGCGCGCATTGGACGACGACCACCGGTTGCTTCAGATAGGAACCGTTCGGTAGGCAATCGGCCGCTCATGCGGTTTGTTCAGCCGGTGTTCGGCTGCGCGCCGCTACGTCCGGTGCCTGATTGAAGGAGACGGGTCATGAAAGAATATATCGCCGCTGCGGTCCTCGCTGCGCTCGCCGTTCCCGCCGGCCCGGCGCTGGCGGATCCGCCGCCCTGGGCGCCGGCGCACGGCAAGCGCGCCAAGGATCGTGGCCTCTATGACGGATATGGGCGCTATTACGAGCCTCGCCGCATTTCGCACAATGATCGCATTTGGCGGAGCAAGGATGGCCGCTACCACTGCCGCCGCGAGAATGGCACGACCGGATTGATCATTGGCGCCGCCGTCGGTGCGCTCGTCGGGCGCGAACTCGATGGCGGGCGTGACCGCACGGTCGGCACGATCATCGGCGCGGCCGGCGGCGGGCTGCTCGGGCGGGCTATCGATCGCGGTGAACTGAAATGCCGCTGATGTGAAAGGACGGCGCGAGAGGGACCAGTCTGCTCGCGCCGTCCCCTTGGACACCGCACGCAGTGGGGGTGCGGGCGGTGACGAAGAATCTATCCGACAGTCTGATCCCGCGGGCGAGGTGCCTTCGTCACGCGCAGACCGGCTATGCCCGCGCGGTCGATAGTGCGGCGCCACGATTCCAGCTCTTCGCCGCTGAGGCGGTATCTTGCGCAGGCGTCGGCCAGCCCGATCAGTCCGCCATCGATCGCGGCAAGCAACTCCGCCTTGCGGCGCGCGACCCAATAGCCTGCCGTCGATGAAGGCAGATCGTCGATTGTCAGCGGCCCGACCGGCCCGGCGACCGATGTCGGCCTCGTCGTAAATTCGAGCACTGCGAACTCTCCATTCGCTCGGCTGCTGCCGTATGAGTGCCCCCCCGCGGCAAAAATGCGGTTTCGAGGTTAACAAAAGGTTGCGGAGAGGCACGAGATGCGCCCAACCGTTCGTCGCTCATGGGAGGCGACGGGCCAAATTGTGTGTCGAAGGAAGCACTGCGACCCTCTCAATGATCGCGGCTATTGCCAGGCTGGGCGGAATGCTGCAGCCTCAATTCTCAAAACGGGGGAAAACAGATGCGAACTGCGAATATGATGGTGGCGTTGGCGCTGATGGCAGTACCGGCGCAGGCTCAGACGGTGCCTGACTTGCCGGCAAATCCGGTCAAGGCGATCGATGGCGAATGGTATGGCGTCGACCACAAGATCAAGCTGTCCGTGGCAAATGGCGTTGTGACTATCGTGGAGAACGACACCGTTGATCCTTACCTCAAGAAGATCGCGGCACCTGCTGGAACCGTCATCGCTCGCATCACGGACGTGGAATCGACCGGACCCAAGTCGGCTCGGTTCGTCGGGCAATGCCTCGAGTTGATCGACACCTCGCGGTCGGACACCATAGCTTGTCCCACGCACGCTTTCGTGCAGTCGGCAGCCTATGACGGCAAGCCTGGATTGACGATCAATTTCTGGACCGCCGCTTTCCTTCGCAAAGGCAATATTCCCGAATATCAATGGCAATATCGCAAGTGAGCGATGAAAGATGCGAAGGCTAGTCGCTGCGCGGCAAACGACAGCGCTCACGTCAAATCCGGCCTGATTTTTGCATGTGAGTTCTCGCCGCAAAACAGGCGAACCAGCTTGCTCCAATGAAAGGTTTCCGATCTTTTTGTTCTGTCGGCCGCGATGCGAGAAGCGGGCGCGGGTGAGGGAACCAGGGCAGTACGATCATGGGGGATCGGTGATGAGAATGGATGCGCCGCAGCCGGGCGGGAAAAAGGCTCACCTTGTGAGGCATCAGGCGAAGCGAGGCGCGACCCATTGCCGGCATGTCATCGCCGGGTTCCTCCTCGCGGTCGTCGGCCCTTCCGTGGAAGTCGGTGCTTCCGTGCCTCCAGCCGTTGACGGCAGCCAGGCCGACAGGGATGCCGCCGCCGCTCGGATCGCAGCGCAAGCGATCGACGCGGGTCACCCCGCCGAAGCGGCGGGCATCCTCGAAACGCTGGTGGCCCCGCGCCATCATATGCTCGCGATCCTGCCTGAGTGGCATCGCGATCTGGCACGCGCTTACGTCGCGCTCGGCTTGCCCGATGGTGCCGAGGGGCAGTATCGGCTAGCATTGGCGGGGGCTTCTGATGACGAAGCCAGGGCGCTCGGCAAAGAGCTTGAAGCGCTTCTTGCGAAAGCTGGGGTTGCCGTTGCCGTGCCGGACACACTGGGTCCGAACGGCGCCAAATATTTCGATCTCCATTGGGTCGACCGCGGCAACGCGACGCTCGATTTCGCGGCCGCCTTCACGCTGCCGCAGGACGATGCCGACGGCGCGGCGTTTACGACGGCGACCTACCGCGCCGACTGCCTTACGCTCAAGTCGCAGCTGCTCGAGGGCGCCGCCTTCTCGAGTTCAGGCGCGAAGCTGCGGTCGTTCGGCGAGGGTGAGGCCGCGAAGCCGGCTAACGACCTTGCAGACCATAGTCTGAGAATGATCTGCCGTCGCGATCCAGCCCGGCAGGTGAAGCATGTGGCCGCAATCGACGGCCGCACGCTGCTCGCGCGCTACCGCGCGCAACGCGCGCAGCGGACCGCTTGGGCGCCATCCGGCAGCGAGAGCGGCGCCCACGAGGCCGTCTGCCGCGCGCATGTGGAAATGTTCGTCGGCCAGCTCGCCGCCGAGGGACAGGTATCGGGGCCGAGCTGGCAGGTGCGCGACTGGTGGAACATCCGGACGGAGGATTTCTCCGAGGAACGCCGCGCCGCGGCCACGTCGGCGGTCACGGCGCTCGCTCGCGCCGATCCGGGCGCCGCACGCGCTTTCCAGCAGGCCTGCGTGCAAGAAGCGCTGACGGGCGGAGCCGTACCCGGAATGTAGCCGTCTGCCGCTGCCTAGCTTGCACATATCGGTTGCGGGTGTTCGAAAACTGCTTTGGCGCCCGAGGCGGCGATCGCGAGGCCGGTAAGGCGCAGCGATCTTGCTTGCGTCCTCCGCGCGCCGCGGTAGGTCGGTCAGGGGTCGCGCTAGGGCAGGGGGCGTGCAATTGATCCGGTGCAAATCATGGTTGCTCTTCGCGGCGCTTGCCTTGGCCGCGCCCGAGGTTTCCGCCAAGCTGTCCGTCGACCCCGTTCCCGCGAGTGCCGAGCTGAACGATGCGCTCGCCGCCAAACGCTATGACGAGGCGATGACTTTGGCACGCCGCGAGCATGAAGCTTGCGTCGCGGGCAAGGGGTCCGATCCTTGCGTCGGACTGCTCGCCTTGCAAAGCGATGCGCTGACCGCCTGGGCGGTGGATCATGGTGATTTCGATCGCGACGAAAAGCGCGAAGGCATGGCCCTTCGCACCGCGCGCCTCCTCCACGCCCAGGTGAACAGGCTAAAGGGCTTCGATGGGCCGATCTTCGCGTCGGCGTTCGGCAACCTCGGCGAGATGCTGTCGCTCTACGGCCGGCCGGTAGAAGGCGAGCAGTATTTGCGGGACGGGCTGCGATACAACATCGTGCGGGCGATGGAGTTCCAGGGAACCGAGCGACTCTCCGATGCGGCGCTCCGCACGTCGCTCCTGCGGTTGACCCGCAACCTTGCGCTGCAGGGCCGCAATGAGGAGGCGCGCGGTTATCTCGCTGCCGCCGACAGCCTGCTCTCGACGTTGGCCATGATGGGCTCCCCCGAAGCTAAACGCGCGCTCCCCGATTTTCTGGCGGTTGCGGCGCTGGTGCCGGGCGAAGCGGCCGGTGGCGCTGCGGATTATATCGAGGCGGCGGCCGGGTATGAATGGGAACGCGAGCACAAAGGTGAGGGATGGGACCCCGATGACTGGGCGGCAGTCCGGGGTCGCCTCGCCCGCGACGAGATCGCTTTTCTCGCGCGGAGCGGGAACATGGCAAAGGCGGTGGCGCGCTTCGATGCCGAGCCGGACCTGCTCCGCGGCGGGCGAGGCGCGTCGCGTCTCGAATTTCTGACCCGGCTCGGCGCTGCGCTCGTCGCTGAGGGGCGCGCTAACGAAGGCGACCCGATTCTCGCCGAGGCAATGCCGGTCGTCGATACGACCTGGGACAGGAGCGACGACCGGCGCATCGATGCGCATGCGGCGCGCGGCGCTGCCATCCTCGCACTCGATCCGGCGCAGCGCGCCGATGCCGCGGCCGAATATCGGCAGGCCGTCTCAGGCGCGGTGGCGCGGGTCGAGGCGGCCGACACAACCGAGGGGCTTGTGCGCGCCGTCCGGCGCTACCGTCCCGTCTTTGAGGGACTGCTCGGCGCCCTTCTTCCCGAAGCGGCGAGCTCGCTCACGCGCGGAGAAGCGTTCGAGGCGGCCCAATGGTCGTCGATCGGCGAGACCGCGGCGACACTCGCCAAGGTTTCGGCACGCACATCGCGCAGCGACGGCCCGGTCGCGGAAAGGGAGCGGTTCCGCGAGGAGGTGCGCGCGAGCGTTGCGTCGCTCAACCGCGAGATCGCGCAATGGCTATCGGTTCCCGGCAGCCCCGATACCGATCGCGAGTTGCTCGGAAGATTCTATTTGCGCGACGTTGATGCCGTGATGGACGAGATGTCGACCGAGGAGATCGCCGCGATCGACCCCGCCTATGATCAGCTCGTCAAGCCTCGGCCGATCGCCGCCGAACGGTTGCAGGCGCTGCTCGACAAGGACGAGGCCGTTCTCTTCTTCCTTTCTGACGAGCGGGGCACGTCGGTCTTTGTTCTGACGCTCTCGGGATTTACATGGCATCGTTCGACCCTGACCCGCGATGCCTTGGCGAAGAGTGTTGAGCGGCTGCGCGGTCAGATCAAGCGCGACCTTCGCGAGCGCTGGGCCGGGAGCGTCGACAATTTCGACGAGCAGCTTGCGCGCAATCTGTATCAGGAGCTCATTGCGCCCATCGAAACGTCCCTCGGCGGCGCAACACGTCTGATGACCGTGACGCCAGGTCCGCTGAGCAGCCTGCCGTTGACCTTGCTCGTCATAGCCGGCGCCGACACGCAGAAGCCGCAATTTCTGATCGATCGTTACTAGATTTCGACGCTGCCGTCGGTTTCAAGCCTTTACTCGTTGCGTTGCCTGCTTCGGCCTGCGGGTGATCGCCCGGCCGGTTGCGGCCCTGGACCCGGACGCAATCGTCCGCCATCGCAGACGATCCTGTTCGCTGCGGGCGATCCGGCGCTCAAGGGTCATCCGGGCGACGACCGCGGTATCGTGGAATATTCGGAACTGTTCCAGCGTGGCATAGCGGACCCGGCCCGGATCATGGCGATGCCTTCGCTTCCAGGTACGCGCCGCGAGATCGAGGGCGTGCGATCGATATTCGATCCCGGACAGACCATTGCTCTTATGGGCTCCGCGGCGACCGAGGGATCGGTCAAGTCGAATCCCGGTCTGGCCGATGCACGCTATGTCCTTTTTTCGACGCACGGTCTGCTGGCGAGCGAGACGGGGCTCGATGGCGAGCCGGGTCTCGTCTTCACGCCGCCATTAGCGGGGGCGCAGTCCGACAGGGACGATGGTCTTCTCACCGCCTCGGAAGCCGCGCAACTGAAGCTCGCAGCGGATATCGTCGTACTGTCGGCGTGCAACACGGCAAGTTCGAACGGCAGCGCCGAAGCGGACGGGCTGTCGGGCTTGGCGCAGTCTTTCTTTTATGCTGGCGCGGGTTCGCTTCTGGTGTCGCACTGGCCGCTCGACGATGAGGCCGGGGCCGAAATCGTCACGCATCTCTTTGCAGGCATCGAAAAGCATCCCGGCGCTCCGGGGGCTGCGTTCCGGCAGGCGATACTGGCGCTTCGCGCAAAAGACGATACCTCGTCTCCGGCGGTTTGGGCGCCGCTCGTGTTTGTCGGGACCACCGACCGGGGCGTGCGGTAGCGGGAGTTCGGGTGCTCGCAGTGCGTTATGAGTTCAGGTCGCCCTCCAAACGTCCGCTGAGAGCAAATTTGGTCTTGAATCCGCCAGTCTGCTACCGGCCAGGTCAAGCGTCGGCGCTGGCTCGCAGCGAACAGGTGGCTGAATGGGATGGCAAGCGGATGCAACAGTCGGCTGCTCAAGAGCGAGTTAGTCTCGTTCCAGAAAAATAGCCTCCGGTATCTCTTGGGCCGGCCACAGAGCGCCATAACTAATCATATTCATCAGAGCGATCTGGTCTTGGTCGAAATGGAACGAGTAATAAGCGTGGACCGTGACGAACGGATTGCACTCATTCTCGGGTGTGGCTTCAATCCCTCGTGCGCGCGCGATCACCAGATCGCCCACTGGCGTGGCTTCCAGCAGTTGAAACGGTTGCGGAGCGGGCCACCGAAAACTGGCCCGTCGCATGCTCTCGGTCGAGCGCTCGATTTCTTCGAACGACCCCGCTTGACCGATCTTCTCAAAAAACCTTTCGACGAGTCTCAAACGTTTTTCTTGCGCCTGCCTATCAAATACAGGGTCTGGGCGAGGCGATGATATCTGACAGGACATTGCCGTTCCCGGCATAAACGTGGCGCACGCCACCGCTGTGATTGCCTTCCGCCTCCCGATCATCGGTCGCTCCCCAAACATATAGTGGAGGATACATACAAAGCCGGTGTCCGCAATCGGTCGCTTCCGGTCGTGGCTATCCGGCGCGCCGCGGATGTCCGCCTCTCTCGGTCTCCCGCCAAAACCGGACCGTTCTTAAATGGCCACAAGCGGTTAACGCGCTAAAGAGCGCTTGCTGATTGTCTTGTCGCATGTGCGGGCCAAGGCAGCAGGATAACGAGGTCGGACGGCTCGCGCGATCGAACTGCTCAGCCAGGATAAGGCGATTCCGTCAATAGTCGGGCAAGATGCGTGGCATTAGCGGCGACCATTTTGGCGGTCTCGGTCACTTTGCTGGGGCGATGCTGAAGGTCCTTGAAATCGACCGAACCCATCGCCTCACCGACCCAGTAGCAGGCGGCCACGGCGGGAATCGTCCATCCCACATCGTTCAGCGCCTGAAAGATTTGCGACGAAGCATTATGCGCGCCGTCTTCGTTGCCGACGATCGCTGCAACAGCCACTTTTGAAAAGCTTGGCATCCGCCCCTTGTCGTCGGTCTCCGACAGGAAGGCATCCATTCGTTCCATCACAAGCTTGGCGACGCTTGATGCTTGACCCATCCAGATCGGTGTGCCGAAGATGAGAATATCGGAGGCGAGGATCGCCTCGCGAATTTTCGGCCATTCGTCGCCAGCACCCTCGTTCGAGGTGACACCCCATTTGATACTGTGCGCGGCGATACGGATGGGCTTGCCGACACGGACGCCTTCCGCCTCGAAATATTCGGTAAGCACCGCAAGCATGGCATCGGTCGAACTCTTGCGGCCACGCGCCGACAGCGAGCAATTGATCGCGGTAGCGGTAATCGGGGCCATATCGTCTCCTTTACCCCGCCGGGGTGAAGCGCGCGCCGGTCGCGGTTGGTTCCGATGTCATACTGGCGGCGTACTCGAAAGACCGTCCGCTCTCGACGCGCCTTGGGCGAGTTCCGACAGGGAATTCATGTTGAAAATATCGGTGCCGCCGAGCGCGAGCAGCAAGAAGGGGCCGCCAAAGCGGCCCCTTCCTGTCGGCTTGCCGGGTCAGTCGAGCTTGGGACTGACGACGCCCGAGCTGTAGCGCAGATTGTTCTGCACATGTTTGACGCCTGTGACGTCGTCGGCGACATCTTCGGCGCGGCGCTTCGACCGGCGATCCTCGACCGTGCCGGAGAGCGTGACTTCGCCATCTGCGACGCTGACCTCGATCTCGGAGGCGTCGATCCAGACATCCTCGGTAAGACGGTCGTTCACGTCCTCGCGGATGCGCTCGTCGGAGCGGATATAGCTTTTGGGACCGCGGCCGCGATGATCGAGTTCCCGGCGACGGCGCGCGTCGCGATCGCCGAACCAAGAAAGCACTTCGTCGCCGGCGCGGTCGAGGAAGCCGCGTTCGTCCGGGTCATAATCGGGGCTGCGCGTCCGCGGATATTTGCCGTAAGGCGAATAGCCCTCGACCGGGAGATAGCCGAACTCGCTCGGCCAGTAGTTACCGCCGCGCGAACGATCCTCGCCTCGGGCTTCGCCGGCAGCATCGTAATAGGCGTCGCGGCGGGGCGTGCTGTCGTAACGGGGCCAATCGGAGCGCTCAGCGCGGCGGACCGGCCGGCGATAGTCGCCCGCGCGCTCATCCTCCCAATTATCGCGGCGATATTCCTGCTCGCGATAGGCGCGGCGCGGGCGGCGCTGCTCGCGCTCGTCTTCCTCGATCGCCACATAAGCGCGCGACGCATCCTCTGCGCGGCCGCGGTTGTAGCGACCCGGCGATGCGCCGGTGTCGGGGCTGCTGTTGTCGCTATAATCCCAGAGCGGGGTGCGGTCGTCGAACCTGTCCATGATCCATCTCCATTTGTTGAGGGTGGCGGGCAGGTTGCCGGGAAGGGAGGCAACCCCCCGTCCCGCCGAACCGACGCATGGAGTGGGGGCAAGTTCCCGAACTGGGCGCAATATGTCGCGCTGCGACGTCAACGCATCGACGAATGTGACCCGATCTCTCCAATGGGCGGCTGGCGTCGCCGGCCTGCCGAATTCTCATGTAGAATCAAATCTGGAAAGGATCATACCCAGTGGGCCGCGCGTGCTTTGCGTCCGGCGAACTGGCTGCTGGGGAACCGGATCTCTCCAGCGCATCTTTCCAAAGCCTTCCCAGCTCAACGTCGATCCAGTCGGCTGCAAACGGATCCAGGCCAGAGCCGGGATAAAGGCAAAACTCGCCGAAAAGCGGTTGGCAGTCGATTTCGTAAAAATCGACCCGAACGAAGGCTAGGTTCCCGGCAAGCGTCTCTGCAGCTTGCAGCATCGCCCCGAGGGAGGAGGGTCTGGAAGGTCGATCGGCGGCAGGCACGAGCTGCCGCCAGTTGCGGTCATGCAATATCCAGCGGTGACGGACACCGCGCCCCAAATGTACTTGGACGTGCGTCGCGACACCGCCAAAGACGTAGATCTTGTAGTCGATGGGGAGAGGACGTGCGCCGCCGAGCAACGGCTCGGCGAAAACGCCACGCGGCACTTTGCGATATGCCCATTCGTCGAGCCAGCGGCCGTACTCCCGGCGCTGCCACCGGCGCGCGGCTCGCTGGACCTGCTTCCAGCGTTCGCAATCCGGAAACGTCTCCAGGATTTGATATTGGTTACACCCATGACGCGCCTTGACGATTGATGGGAGGGCGAACGGAATGAAGCGCGGCAGCATCTGGCCCTGCCAGAGCGTCGGTACGATCCAGTTTGCACCGAGTTGCTCCGAGGCCAAGCGTTTTGCCTCAAGTTTATCCAGCAGCGTCGTTTGCAACGGTGACCGATCATTCAATTTGCGGAGCTGGACGAGCTCGGTGAAGCGCGTCGGATTGAGCAGGTCGGGCAGGCGTCGATGACGCAAGGCGTAGAGAAGGGCAATCCGGTGCGCGGCTATCGAGGAGCCGACATTGCCCACTTTCGCCGGGTCTTCCGAGGCGCGCGAGAGTTTCATGCCATGTCGGTCTCACGGCTGAGCGACGTGTGGCCGCTATCGCGGAAGCTCGGCCGATCGAGGTTTATATCGCGGCAAAGCTGCATACGGATACGAACGACCCGGCACAGAAAACGCTCCCGGCAATATCATCGACCAACCTCCGATCACCTAGGCAGCGCTCAGGCGCTCGGGTGCGACCAACCGGTGAGGAACGCGTGATCGCGCGCGCCGCTGCGGATCGCGTGCAGCATCGCACGTCTCAACCTAGGATCTTCATGAACGGGCAAAGGTAGATTGCTACCGGTCAGCCTATTCGAGCGAAGTGGGGGAAGTTGGGAGGGGAAGACCCCGGCGTGACTATACCCAAACAGAAAAAATGCTGATCGGGTATCCGATGATTTGATTGCAGCATCCGCTTGCCTCAAACATTAGGCGCGTAGCACACTCCGACGGCCAAACTGAGCGATATGTCGTTGAGCCGGATATGCGCACCGATATTCTGACAACGTAGGGGAGCGGCGCGGACGACGATTGGATGCGTACGCCGACGGCAATTCGACTGAGACGTGGGATCGAACAGCCGCGGCGATACGCGAAGCGATGCACATGGCGGCGGCAGACCGAACGATCACCGTCGAAGCCCGTGCGCCGTTGAAATGCAGTTGGCGAAGAAAGGTTGCAAAGATGGGGCGGAAGGTCGCCGCCATTCTGGAATACTGTCGAAGCCGTCCTCGACGCGATCGCGGCCCCAGCATCGGTGCGGCCATTGTCGATAGAGGAGGACGAAGAGCAGCGCGCGCGGGCAAGGTCGGGAACGACGATAGCCGCGGCGCATTGGTCGTTAGACAGCAAAGGAGCTTTCCGATGACCAAGGACAATATACTCGCCGGCTGCAGGATCCTGATCATGGCGACAGATGGCTTCGAACAATCCGAGCTTGAAGTGCCACTTCAGCGTCTGGAGGACGCCGGCGCGGAGGTCGAAATCGCATCGATCGACGATGACGATATCACCGGCTGGGACGAAGACGATTGGGGCGACGAGGTCGAAGTCGATCTCAAGATCGCCGACGTCGACACCGACCGTTATGACGCGCTCGTCCTGCCGGGCGGCCAGATCAATCCCGACTTGCTGCGGGTTGAGGACAAGGCGATCTCGATCATTCGGGCCTTCGCAGGTGCTGGCAAGCCGGTTGCCGCGATTTGCCATGCGCCGTGGCTTCTTGTGGAAGCCGGGCTCGCATCGGGCAAGCGAATGACGAGCTACAAGTCGATCCGCACCGATGTTGCCAATGCCGGCGCGAAGGTGGTCGAAGAGAGCGTCGTGGTCGACGGCAATATCATCACCAGTCGCTGTCCCGACGACCTGCCCGACTTCTGCAATGCGATCGTCGCAGCGGTGGCCGATCGCAAGGCGCGGGCGTAGCTGTGCCGAGCTCAACACGGGACTGTTGAGTTGTGGAAAGGCGATCGCGTGCGGGCACGGCGATTCTTGCGATAAGCTGTTGAAAGCGGCGGGAACTCGCTGCTTTATGGCGCGTCGTTTCCAAGCTTGCCGCCCAGGCAGTTTGGAAAGGGGATGACCCACATGGGACAGAACAACCAGCAGGGCGGCCAAGCCGATCGCAATCCGAACGAGAACCCCGGCCAGCAGGAACAGCAGGATCTGCAGCGTCGCCAGCCCGGTCAGGACAATGACCAGGACCAGGGCAACCAGGCCGGCCGCGACGACGAGAATCGTCAGAACCGCTGACGTCGGAAAGAAGAGTGACGCCGAGGCACCCTCTCGGGACAGGGCCGCACTTCGATGCGGCCCGGCCTTTTCTATTCCCCGGTTGCGCCCATTCCAGGTGCAACCTTCCTAGCACTTTGGCATTCTCCCTTCATCGATCGCGGACAGCGGAATGGGAAGGAGAGGCCCGTGCGAACGATTGAGATATGGCCCGACGAAATCGAGGGCGGCGACACCGAGCGAGAGGGTGTCTTCTACGCGACTATGCGCTTCATCGACAGGGAAGCCGAAACAGCCGTCGTGATCTATCTGCAACCCGAGATCGAGCGAGGCATGATCGCCGATCTTTACGGCTGGGCGCAAAGCCGCGGCATGACCGGTCGAACGAACTGAATAGGAAGCATGGGTTGGCAAGCGGTCGCCCGCCCGGATCGGAGCGCCCCTTGGCGGCCACCTTTTCAATGCGGAGAAGCGGTTCGATGCAAGTCAGTCAGCACGGCGTTCCAGAATGCGATCTCTTCGTCATTGCCCCGGTCGCGCGACCATTGCACCTGCTTGGAGACGATGAAGTCGGCCTGTTTGCCATGCCGCAGCTTGATCTCCGACACACAATTTCGAATGTTATGACCTCCGAACGGCATTGCCGATCTCCTTGATGCTCCGCACAGAAACATGGCAGGTGAGGGCGGCGGTTTCCCGCCGCCCTCGATATGTCAGAAGTCCATCGCCGGCATCGGCGCGGCCTTCTCCTCCTTCGGCAGCTCCGCGACGAGCGCCTCGGTGGTGATCAGCAGCGACGCGACCGACGCGGCATCCTGCAGCGCGGTGCGTACGACCTTGGCGGGATCGATCACCCCCGCCTTGACGAGATCCTGATACTCGCCGGTGGCGGCATTGAAGCCCCAGTTGTAATCGTCGCTCTCGAGGAGCTTGCCGACGATCCACGCGCCGTCCTCGCCGGCATTGTCGGCGATCTGGCGCGCCGGGGCGCGGAGTGCGCGGCGGACGATGTCGATGCCCGACTGCTGGTCGTCGTTTGCGGCCTTGAGGCCTTCGAGCGCTTTCAGCGAGCGCAGCAGCGCGATGCCGCCGCCGGGCAGGATGCCTTCCTCGACCGCCGCGCGGGTCGCGTGGAGCGCGTCGTCGACGCGGTCCTTCTTCTCCTTGACCTCGACCTCGGTCGCGCCGCCGACACGGATCACCGCGACACCGCCCGCGAGCTTGGCGAGCCGCTCCTGAAGCTTCTCGCGGTCGTAGTCGCTGGTCGTGGTCTCGATCTGCTGGCGGATCTGCGCGATGCGGGCGTCGATATCCGACTTCGAGCCGACGCCGTCGACGATCGTCGTATTATCCTTGTCGATGACGACCTTCTTGGCGCGTCCGAGCATGTTGATCGTGACGCTCTCGAGCTTGATCCCAAGCTCCTCGCTGACGACATTGCCGCCGGTGAGTACCGCGATATCCTCGAGCATCGCCTTGCGGCGGTCACCAAAGCCCGGCGCCTTGACCGCTGCGACCTTGAGCCCGCCGCGCAGGCGGTTGACGACGAGCGTCGCGAGCGCGTCGCCCTCGACATCCTCGGCAATGATCAGCAGCGGCCGGCCCGACTGGACGACGCTCTCGAGGAGCGGCAGCATCGCCTGCAGGTTCGAGAGCTTCTTCTCGTGGATGAGGATATAGGGGTCGTCGAGTTCGACCTTCAGCTTCTCGGCATTGGTGATGAAATAGGGGCTGAGATAGCCGCGGTCGAACTGCATGCCCTCGACCGTCTCCAGTTCGGTCGCGAGGCTCTTCGCTTCCTCGACGGTGATCACACCCTCATTACCCACCTTCTCCATCGCTTCCGCGAGGATTTTGCCGACCTCTTCGTCGCCGTTCGCCGAGATCGTCGCGACCTGCGCGATCTCGCTGTTCGCCTCGACCGACTTGGCGTGCGCCTTGAGATCCTCGACGACGGTGGTGACGGCAAGGTCGATGCCGCGCTTGACGTCCATCGGGTTCATCCCCGCGGCGACCGCCTTCGAGCCTTCGCGGACGATCGCCTGCGCGAGCACGGTCGCGGTGGTCGTGCCGTCGCCGGCCTTGTCGTTCTGCTTGCTTGCGACCTCCCGCAGCATCTGCGCGCCCATATTCTCGAACTTGTCGGCAAGCTCGATTTCCTTGGCGACGGTGACGCCGTCCTTGGTGATGCGCGGTGCGCCGAAGCTTTTGTCTATCACGACGTTGCGGCCCTTGGGGCCCAGCGTGACCTTCACTGCATTCGCAAGCGTATCCACGCCGCGCAGCATGCGATCACGCGCGTCCGACGCAAATTTCACTTCCTTGGCAGCCATTTTTACCTCCTTCTTGCTGTCCTTTCAGTGGGTGATGGATGGGCGTTACGCCGCCTGCTTGAGCGCCTCGGCCTGCTCGATGACGCCGAGGATGTCGCTCTCCTTCATGATGAGCAGTTCCTCGCCGTCGATGCGGACCTCGGTGCCCGACCATTTGCCGAACAGGATCCGGTCGCCGGCCTTGACGTCGAGCGCGGTGACCGTGTCGTCCTCGGCGCGGGCGCCCGGGCCGACGGCGACGACTTCGCCCTCCTGCGGCTTTTCCTTGGCGGTGTCGGGGATGATGATGCCGCCCGAGGTCTTCTCCTCGGCTTCGATGCGGCGGACGACCACACGGTCGTGCAAGGGACGGAAATGCATGCATAACCTCCATGTTGCATAACGATATGATAAGCCGGCGCGCCTGTCCGGGACGCGCGGCGCGGATGAGCTAGGAAGCGATTTTTTTCGCTTCAAGAGGTCCGGCAAAAATTTTTTGATGGCTGCGCTGGCGCGAAACTTACGCCCCATATCAGGGGGCTGAACCCTCTTGACTCGACTCGCTTCGCTCCCAAAATTTATCCCTGCGGCGCTTTGCCGCACGACGAGAATGGAAAGGCTACAAGGAAGGAGGCACGAACATGTCCGAGCCATTTTCCCGTTTTCTTCATCCCTTCGACGTGGCGCGTCACCCGAGCCTCGAGCCCGAGGTCAAGCGCGCCCTCCTCGCATCCTGGGCATCGGATCGCTCGGCGGTCCGCAACAAGCCCGCGCTTCGCAAACCCCCGGGGGCGAGGCGAGCGGTGCCAGTCGACGATGTGCTCGCGGCTCTTCGGTCGCTCGATGGCGGCGAGACGCGCGCGCCGTGACCGACCGCGCGCTGATCGCACAGTTGGACGGCTACGGGCTGACGACCGCCGAGATCCATTATTACCGGCCCGATCATCCCTCGCTGCTCCAGCTCTTCGTCTGGCAGGATTATGATCTGCCGCCGGATTTCCCGGTGCTGTTCGACTTTCTTGCCAGGTGGCGGCGGCAGATCGAAGCCGCACTCCACTCGGTGCGGATCGCGCACGATATGCTGATCGGACCCGCCGAGTGGAGTGCGGCAGATATCATTCGCTCGCTCGATTGAGATCGGGGCGGCGGCCGCCACCGTCCGGCGTTTAAATGCAATTTGATATTGAAGGGCGGGGCCAACGCTGAACGGCGGCCCCGCCCGTTGTTACGCTTTTTCGAGCGTCTTTTCGTTCGACGATCCGATCCGGCGCGGCTCGGTGTCGCCGCCGCCGATCTCGATCTTGCGCGGCTTCATCGCCTCGGGGACGACGCGGCTGAGCTCGATCGAGAGCAGCCCGTCGGCGAAGCTCGCGCCGCCGACCTCGATATAGTCGGCGAGCTGGAAGCGGCGCTCGAACGCGCGGCGCGCGATGCCGCGGTGGAGATAGACGAGCTTGGCGTCTTCCTCGGCGGGCTTGCCCGTGACGCTCAGTTGGTTCTGCTGCGCGACGATCTCGATCTCGTCGGGCTTGAAGCCCGGGACCGCCAGCGTGACGCGGAAGCGGTCATCGGCATCGCGCACGATGTCGAAGGCGGGAAAGCCATCGGACGTTTCGCCGCGCTGCCCCTTCTCGAGCAGGTCGAAGAGATGATCGAAGCCCACCGTCGAGCGGCGGTAGGGGGTGAAGTCAAAGTCGGTTCTCATTTCCAAATCCTCCTGATTGAAGCAATTCGGGCATGAGATGCGCCGGGACTCAGAGCCGGCGCTCTCTATGTCCTCAGGACCCGGAAAATCCGGCATCCGGGAAAAAATTAGGAAGCCATTTTTTCGATTTCAAGAGGTCGCGCGCGCGAAGATTCTGGATGCGCCATGTTCCGAAAATCCGCAGCGCCAAAGTGCGGAGCCGCAACGCGCGCGGCTCCGCGATCGGGTCAGGCGACGCGACTGTCGCCGGTATCGCGGCTCCATGCCGCGATCTGGTCCTTGATCGCCAGCTTCAGCTTCTTGAGCCGCGCAATCAGGACTTCGTCGGGCTGGCGGCGCTGCGCCTCCCGATCGATTTCGGCGTCGAGGCGGGCATGCTCGCGCCGCAGATAATCGATATGTTTGCTGGACATCTTCTTCTCCATGCCAAGTTGAGGATGTTGCAGCCCGAGCGGCTGCGGCGTGGATGTAGGAAAGCTATGGTCAGGATTTCAAGGGGTTGAAGTGTCCGCCTGTGGGAGACTGTCGGAAGCTGTGAAGAGCATCGCGCGGCGCCCCGCGGGAAGGCACGACAGGCGGCATTGGGAAGCAAAGATGTAGAGGCGGTCGGCGCGCTACAGCTAAATCGTCACAACATGGGTTAGTCGCTGCAACCCGGCCCGGCGACCATTGTTTCGGTAGCATGCCGATTCGCGAGGAACAGGTTTACCCGCACTTACGGCGCGTCGCCGGCGCCATTTGCGCTGTTCGCCTTCCTGGCCGCGCCTGGGAATATGCGCTGCGCCGGAGCCAACCCGGCATATGCTTCAGAATGGGAGTGATGGATGTGACCATGAAAGCACAGAAGCTTGAGACGATCAGGGTCGAGAAACCCTGGGGCGTCGATCGGCTTCCTCCGCCCTTCGATGCACGGACTGGTGGCCGCGTCGGCGAAATCTGGTTTCGTCCGCCCAAATCCAATCCGCTGCTCGTGAAATATATCTTCACGAGCGAGCGCTTGTCGATCCAGGTCCATCCCGACGACCGGCAGGCGCAGGCGCGCGGACTTCCCGCAGGCAAGGAGGAATGCTGGTACATTCTCGACGCTGAGCCGGATGCGGTGCTCGGAATTGGCACGCTTCGCGCGCTCGGCGAGCGCGAACTCGCCGATACCGCCCGCTCGGGTGCTATCGAGGCGCTCATGGAGTGGCATCCGGTGCGCGCGAACATGTTCTTTCATGTTCCGCCCGGAACCGTCCATGCGATCGGCGCCGGGGTTACACTCGTCGAAATTCAGCAGAATGTCGATGTCACCTATCGTCTCTACGATTACGGCCGCCCGCGCGAGCTGCACCTCGCCGATGGGACGGCGGTCGCGAAGGCCGCGCCAATGTCACGCGATCTCTGCCGCCAAGTCGATATCGCAGAGAGCGCGTTGTTGCTCGACAGCCGTCATCTCGTGGTCGCGCACCTGAACGCCAACGACCTTTCGCCGCTTGCCGATGCGAGGGATGGCGCGATGATCGTCCCCCTCGGCGGCACGGTCGCAACTGACGGCGTGACCGCGCAGGCGGGCGAGTGCCTGTGGGCCGAGGACGTCACTACCATCGAGGCCGGAGCCGGCGCGCGTTTTCTGGCGGGTTGGCACAAGCCTTGACGCCTTGCGCAACCTTGGCGCGTCACCGATGGAGGGCGATCCGCCTGCGCCAACTGGCCTGGCACCGTCCTGCCGCCCGAGACGCCTAGCGAGGCGCGTCGGCTGCCGCGCGTGTTACAAGGTTGATCGGCTATCCGCCCGAGGCTTTTTCTACGGCGCTTCCCATCTCCTCTCCGAGGCGCACCGGCCGTTCGGGAAACCAGTCGGGGTTGAACGCGATCGCTTGCTTCTCGAACAGCATCACGATCGTGGAGCCGAGGAGAAAGCGACCCATCTCGTCGCCCTTGCGCAGCGAGACTTCATCGGGGGCGTAGGACCATGACGATATCTTGCCCGATCGCTTTGCATTCACCACGCCATGCCATGACGTTGCGATGCTGCCGACGATGGTCGCACCTACGAGTATCATCGCAAAATGGCCGTGAGTGGCGGACGCGAACAGGCATATGACCCGCTCGTTGCGCGCGAAAAGGCCGGGCACCCCGCGCGCGGTCGTCGGGTTGACGGAAAAGAGCGAGCCCGGGACGTGGATCATGCGTCTGAGCTCCCCGTCGCACGGCATGTGCAGCCGGTGATAATCCTTGGGCGAAAGATAGAGGTTGGCGAAACTGCCGTCGCGAAACGTCGCGGCGAGGGCAGCGTCGCCGCCCAGTATCGCGGTGGTGGTGAAACGGTGGCCCTTGGCCTGGACGATGTGATGATCGTCGATGGCGCCGAATTGGCTGATGGCACCGTCGACCGGACAGATGAAATCGGCCTCCGCCCGCGGGCGAGCGCCGGCTTTCAGCGGACGCGTGAAGAAGTCGTTGAAGTTTGCATAGCTGCGGATGTCGGGGTTTTCCGCTTCGCTCATGTCGACGCCATATTTGGCGACGAACCATTGGATCAGTCGCGGGGTCAGCCGGCCCGACGACGCGGCAACACGGCCGGCGAATTCGGTCAGCCGCCGCTTCGGCATCGCATGCTGGGCAAGAATTGTCAGGCGCTCGAACATGATATCATCCGTTGGTCGATCCTTCGGAGGGAAAGCCGATCGCCTGGGGAGAGACGACGGCGCCCGCCTCGTTGTTCCGGCGGTGATGCTTTATCCCGATGTCGTGGGGCAAGGGAAGGCGCATGGCCGGTAGCGGAAGATAATCGGGTAGGGGGCGCGCTCAGTCTCGCCGGGCCTTTGGCGCCCCTCCCGCCGAACGGACGAAGCGGTAACTCTTCTGCTCATAGTTCCGCGCGCGCAGGAAGTTGTGGGCGTTGTTGATCATGATGTCGCTCATGATCTCGATCGTGCCGCATCCGCCCTTGGCGAGAGCCGTCTCGGCGGCGGTCAGGAGCGCCCTCCCGATGCCGCGCCGCCGACGCTCGCCGTCGACAAGCAGCAGGGTGACGCGGCCGACGAGGCCGTGCTGCAAGGTCGGAACGACCGCCCAGGCGCAGCATCCGACCAGCCCGCCGGCATCGGCGACGAGAAGCCCGGCCTTGGCGTTGCCGATCGCCTCGATATTCGCGTCGATCGATATGCGCTTGGGCGGCTCGGCAAGCTGGGCGAGCAGACGGGCGAGAGCTTTTCGGTCCTTGCCCGTCGCGGGCCGCAGGCTGAGCTCGGGCTCCGGCAGGGCTTCGGGTTTGACGATCCTCAGCACCGGCTTGGCTTTCGGCGGCGGCGGCGGATCCTGCCGCCTTCGTACAGGCTCGGGTGACGGTGGCGGACGCGTTTTTCCGCGTCGACGTATGGGTACTTGCTCCTCGATAGGTTCGGCGGCTTTGGGTGCCTTCTTGGCAGGCTTCGCCGCGGGTTCACGTTCGGCCGAGAGTTTCCAGCTGTCGGCCGCGCCGCCGCGAAGATAGTGCGCGATGTCGGCGGCGCTTGCCGTGAGCCCTTGTTCGCCGATCCCGAGGAGCGGCTTGCCAGCCGCATCGGTGAGGCCGAACTTCCCATAGTCGCCGGCGCCAGGCGTTCGCTTTCGCGACCGGACGAGTTTCATCCCGCGGTGTTCGGCGATTGCGCGAAGCTCGTCGGCTGTCGGCTCCTTCGCCATCGATCAGGGCCGGAAAGGACGGGCGGGGCGGGTCTGCGGGGACAGGGCTCTCGCCCGGACCGCCGGCGCGCGCTCGCCTGCGCCCTGGCGGGAACCGGTGCGGCTGCGGCGCGCTCTGCCCATATGCGTGCGCGCCGCTTCACCCGCTCGACCATGATCGACCATGTCGCCTATGACGAGGCGGCGTCGGTGCTTTCCATCAGCTTCCGGGGCACCGGCAGATATCTTTATCATGGCGTCCCGCGCGCGATCTACGACGGGCTCTGCGCTGCGGATTCGCTCGGCGCCTATTTCAACGCGCATATCAAGGATCATTTCCGGTGCGAGCGCAACCCGGCGCGCCGGCGGTTCGGTCCCGGTGCCTGAGCGCCCGACTGCGAATGCGGGCATTGTGAAGGTGCAGCTCATGCGCGCTTGCGCGCGGCGGTCTTGGTCGGCGCCTTTTTCGTCGGCGTCTTTTTGGCCGGCGCCTTCTTGGCGCTGGCGGCCTTGGCCTTCCCGCCGCCGTCGCCGATCGATTTCTTGAGCGCCGCCATCAGGTCGACGACGTTCGATCCGCTCGGCGCCTTCTCGTCCTTCCCGTCGTCGAGATTGAGCGTCTTGCCCTTCTTCTTGCGCTCGATAAGCTCCTTCAGCGCCTCGACATAGCGATCGTGAAAGTCGCTCGCGTCGAACTTGCCCGTCTTCTTGTCGATCAGCGTCGTCGCGAGGTCGAGCAGGTCTTCGTCGGGATCGCTGTCGGCAATGTCGCGGAAATAGCTCGCCGCCTTGTTGACCTCGTCGGCATAGCGCAGCGTCTCCATGACGAGACCCCGGCCGCACGCCTTGATGCTGACGACATATTCACGGCCGCGCATCGCGAGCTGGCCGAGACCGACCTTGCCCGTGCGGCGCAGCGCCTCGCGCAGCACGATGAACGCTTCCTCGGCAAGGTCGTCGGCGGGGACGACATAATAGGGCTTCTCGAAATAGATCTCGTCGATATCCTCGGCCTCGACGAACTGGGTGAGCTCGAGCGTCTTCTTGCTCTCGAGCTTGACCCCTTCGATCTCCTCGTCGTCGAGCAGCACATATTGGTCCTTGGCATATTGGAATCCCTTGACGATCTCGTCGACGTCGACCGGGCCGACGCCGGGGACGACCTTTTCATATTTGATGCGCTTGCCGGTCGGCTCGTGGATCTGGTTGAACGCGATCGTCGCCCCGCTCTTCGTCGCCGAATAGATCTCGACCGGGATCGAAACGAGCGCCAGGCGGATCTGGCCTTTCCAATAAGGGCGCGCAGCCATCGTCACTCACTCCTTTGCCAATGCTCCTTCAATGCGCGCGGTCGCCGAGCGTTCCGCGCCGGCGATGGGAAGGGAAGCCCGATCGCCGCAACGGGATCGAAAGCGGGAGCTGGAAATGGCCGGACAGTCGCGAACGCGCGCGCCTGCCGTTTTCGCGGCCCGCGACTTGCCGATCCGAGCTTGTCAGACGGTCCAGCGCGCGGGCGCGAGCGCGATGGCGATCGGAGGATGCACCCGCTGCCATTTCGTTGCGGCGAGCACGTCGTTGCTCTCCTTCGCCTCGCGGCCCGGCCCAAGCGACCAGGTGATATGATAATGGCTGCCGTCGCCGCGATCGGTGGTGCCGCCGATGCGCACGACGAGCGCCTGGACGCCCGCGCCGTCGTCGACTTCGCCGACGATCTCGCCCGCGTGCGCGGCGGGTAGGGGCGTGTCCTCGGCGGTCCCGAAGCGGAGCGTCACATGGTCGGCAACCAGCTCGGCATAGCGCGGTTCGAACCGTTCAAGCAGCTGGTCGCTCTCGGCTGGTGGCAGCTTCCAGCCGGCGATGGTGCGCGTCATGACGCCTTGCGCTTTCGCTTTGTGGAGCCCGCGCCAAGTTCGATCCAGGCGGGCGCATGGTCGCTCGTCTTGTCGAGCGCCCGCGGGCGGGTGTCGACGCCGGCTGCCTCGAGCCGCTTCGCCGCGGGCTTGTTCAGCAGCAGATGGTCGATGCGGATGCCGGCATTGCGTTCGAACGAGCGCCGCCAATAGGCCCAGAAGCTGTAGATGCGCTCATCGGGATGCAGGTGGCGGATCGCATCGGTCCAGCCCTGGTCGAGGATGCGGCGATAGGCGGCTTTGGCTTCGGGCGCGAAGAGCGCGTCCTTCTTCCAATTCTCGGGTTTGTACACATCGAGGTCGGTGGGAATGACGTTGAAGTCGCCGCAAATGACGACGGGGGCGTCGAGATCGAAGAGCGTTGTCAGATGCGCGTCGAGACGCGCCATCCACTGCATCTTGTAATCGAACTTCGGACCCGGCCAGGGATTGCCGTTCGGAAGATAGAGGCCGGCGACGAGGATGCCGCCGACCGCCGCTTCGATGTAGCGGCTCTGCTCGTCGCCGGGATCGCCGGGGAGGCCGCGGCGCGTTTCGTGGATTTCGCCGACGCGGCTCAGCATCGCGACGCCGTTCCAGCGGCTCTGGCCGTGCCAGATCACGTCATAGCCCGCGTCGCGGATCGCCTTCTCGGGGAATTTCTCCTGAGGGGCTTTCAATTCCTGCAGGCAAACGATGTCGGGCTCGGCCTGCGCGAGCCAGCCGAGCAGAATGTCGAGGCGGCCGGCGATGCCGTTCACATTATAGGTCGCGATCTTCACAGGTCGGGCAGCGTCTGGTCGGCGCGGCCCCAGCCTTGCAGGGCCTTGAGGCCGGCGCGCTTCAGAAGCTCCTTCGCGTCGGTGATGCGGAAATGCGACGGCTTGTCGATCGTCTCCATTTCCTTCCAGCTGATGGGCGCGGCGACCGGCGCGCCCTCGCGGGCGCGCGCCGAATAGGGCATCACCGCAGTCGCGCCGCGCTGGTTGCGGAGATAATCGACGAAGATCCGGCCCTTGCGCTGCGCCTTGGGGAGGGCGGCGGTGAAGCGGTCGGGATCCATTTGCGCGACGGCGCGGGCGAGCCGGTGCGCGAAGTCCTTGACCTCGGGCCATTCGGCGCGCGGCACGAGCGGGGCGATCACATGGACGCCCTTGCCGCCGGTTAGCATCGGGAAGGTCTCGAGGCCCATCTGCTTCAGGATGTCGCGGAACTGGAAGGCGGCGCTGCGCACCGCCTCGAAATCGAGACCGACGTCGGGATCGAGATCGAAGACGAGCCGATCGGCCTTCTCGACATCCTCGATGCGCGCGCCCCAGCCATGGAATTCGATCGTGCCCATCTGGACGCAGGTCATCAGGCCCTCGGGCGTGTCCATGTAGAGATAGGGCTGGTTGTCGCCATCCTTCTCCTCGATCGCGACCTGCTTCACCGAATCGCCGAAGCTTCCGGCATCATGTTTCTGGAAGAAGCATTTCTTGGCGCGGCCCTGCGGACAGCGCACGAGGCTGATCGGGCGCGAACCCGCCCACAGCAGCATGATCGGCGCGAGTGCGGCATAATATTCTGCAAGCTCGCCCTTGGTGAGCCCCGCCTCGGGAAAGATGACGCGGTCGGAGTTGCTGATCGGAACGGGGAAGATGCTCGTCGCCACCGCAACCTTTTCTTCGCTCTCTACGACCACGGCCTCCGGCTTCTTGTCTTCGCGAAGTCCGAGATAGCTCGGGTGGCGGAGCGTGCCCTCGTTTGTCATCTCGGTAAAAGCGATCTCGGCGACGAGCTTCGGCTCGATCCAGTGCGCGCCGCGCGTCTCGGTGCGGGGCGCCTTCACCGTCGGCTCCTTTCGTTCGAGCGGCTTCATCATCGCCTGGAGGCGGAAGAGCTCCTCGGTATCGAATCCGGTCCCGACCTTGCCCGCGTAGCGCAGCGCGCCCTTCTCATGCACGCCGAGCATGAGCGAGCGGAACGCGCGCGACTTGTCGGAAGGCGTCCAGCCGACGATGACGAACTCCTGCCGCTTGATGCACTTCGCCTTGAGCCAGCTTCCCGCGCGCGAGCCGACATAGCGCGCGTCGGCCTTCTTCGAGATGACTCCTTCGAGACCTGCGGCGCAGAAGCTTTCGAGCAGCTTCTCGCCGCTGCCCTCGATATGGTCCGAGAAGCGGATATGCCTGGAGGCCTTGGGAAGGATTTTGGCGAGATGCGCCTTGCGGTCGAGGAGGGGGAGGGGGGTCAGATCCTCGCCGTCGAGCTCGAGGAGATCGAACGCGAAATAGTCGATGCTGTCCGGGGTGGCCTTGAGGGCGTTTTGCAACGACTGGAAGCGCGAGCGGCCTTCAGCATCGAGCACGACCGCTTCGCCGTCGATCAACGCACTGTCCACCTTCAACTTTACGGCCTCGGCGAGGAGCGGCGCGAAGCGCTCCGACCAGTCGAGACCCGAGCGCGTATAGGCGCGGGCCTCGCCGCCGCCGACCGCGATCAGCAGGCGGTAGCCGTCATATTTCATCTCGTGAACCCAGCCCCTGCCGGCGGGAACGCTGTCGACGAGCGTCGCCAGCTGGACCGGACGAAAGGGCGGGGGAGCCGCAGCCTTTCGTTCGCCGCGCTTCGAAGAGGGGGCGCGGTCTGCAGGGCTCGGTGCGGCGGTCTTTCTGGCCATGGACTCAAGACCATCCGGCGCCGCGATCGTTCCCGGTGGCGGGGCAACTTGCCCGCCCCGCCATGCGTTCCCATTTTCGTCCCCGAGATAGGGAGCTTCAACATGGCGAATGGCTGGGCGCGCGACGGCGCCGTTCAGGAGCAGATCGACGACACGGTGAGCGATGCCGTCAAGGAGGCGCGCCTGCGGCTGCTGTCCGGCAAGGGCGCGGACTATTGCGACGATTGCGGCGAGCGGATTCCGGAGGCGCGGCGAAAGGCCTTGCCCGCGAGCCGTACCTGCATCGGGTGCCAGACGCTTCGCGACGCCGAACGCCGTCCGGCCGGTTTCAACCGCCGGGGAAGCAAGGACAGTCAGCTGCGCTGACCCTTTGGGAAAGCGAGCCGGGGCATGACTTCAGGCGCGCGCCTTGGCTGCGGCCCGGACCTCCTGCGATCGGTCGAGCGCGATAACGAGGATATCGTCGCCGTCGACGATGACGCCGACATTGTCCATGCCGACGAGCGACACGCGTTTTCCGGGCGCGCGGACGAGGCAATTGTGGCTGTCGTGTGCGAAAAGATCGTCGCTGCAAGCATTACCGGCTGCGTCGGCACCTGCGAGCGCGTGCACCGCCTGCCAGCTGCCTAGGTCCGACCAGCCCATCGACACGGGGACGACCGCGACGCGGGCGTCTTTCTCCATCACGGCAGAGTCGATCGAATCTGACGGCGCCTGTTCGAACGGCGCGCTTGCCGCGTGCAGGGCATCGCCATCGTGCAGCGCATTGGCGACCGCGGCTTCCGCCGCGCGATATATGGCCGGGCAATGCGTGAGCATCGCCTCGCGCATGCGACCGGCCCGGAAGAGGAAGATGCCGGCGTTCCAGCTGTAGCCACCCTCGCGAAGCATCGCTTCGGCATCGGCGAGCGGCGGCTTCTCGACGAAGCGGGCGACGGCAAATCCCACGTTGCCGAGCGGTGCGCCGCTGGCGATGTAGCCGAAGCCGATGTCGGGCCGATCGGGGGCGATGCCGAATGTGACCAGCCAGTCGTCGCGCGCCAGATCGGCGGCTTTGGCGATGGCGCCCCGGAATGCGGCTACATCGGCGATGACATGATCGCTCGGCATGACGAGCAGCAGAACGTCATCGGCCGACGAAGCGACCGCGAGCGCGATGGCGGCGGCGGTGTTGCGCGCCGCAGGCTCGACGATCAGCCGAAGATCGCGACCCTCGGATTGCTCGCGCACCATCGCGACATGCTCGTCGCCGCACACGATGAGCGGCGCCGAAAAGCCGGCTCCGGTTGCCCGATCGAGCGTGCGGGCGAACAGGCTCTCCTTTCCGATGATATCCAGGAACTGTTTGGCACGCGCGCCGCGGGAAGCGGGCCAGAGCCGCGTACCCGCGCCGCCGCAAAGAATGACGGGCTGGATCGTCGCAGACATAGGATCAACCTTCCAGGGTCGGGGCGGAGGCGCGCGAACTCGACCCGATCGCAGCGCGCCGAGACTCTCCGCCGTTTTCGAAATTTGCGACCGGCTGGACCATGTCCGCACGAACGCCGCGCAAGCGAGCGAGTTGCCCCTGTTTCCGCGAAAAGGCTCGAAATACCGGGCGGATTAACGCAGGTTATACCGAATTCTCGCATGGGTGGTCCGGATCGAACGCGGCCAGCGTGTCCTGTTGCGCCAGGAAATTGCGAAGTCGGCGAGAAGAATGCTTCAACGACGAAGGTTGGGGAGGCTTGCCGGTCGGACTTTACCTCCGCCTGATGCAGCCCGCCGGGGCGCCGGGGCGTTGAACAGGCATGAACCAGAGCGACACATTTCTGATGCTGGCCGGGCAAGAGCTGAAATTCCTCTCCGATCTCATCGCGAGGATCGATCAAGGCCGTCTTGATCCTGTCGGCCTCGACCGGGAGGCCGCGATCCTCCTCCTGCGCGAGGTAGCGGCGGAGCGCCGAAGCCTTGTCGATCGGCTGAAATCTTATGATGGTGACGGCAGCGCTGCCTGGACCGGAACTCCCGTGTAGGGGCCCTATATTCGGCCGCAGCTCGACCCGCGCCGCATCTACCCCTTGGTATTTCGTCGGCGCGTTTCCCAACCCTTTTTCGCAGCCGCCGATCGCTTTTCGCTGCTCTTGCCCGCACCGCTTTTGCGACCACCTTTTCTCGAGGCTTCATGGGTATCGGGCTGGCCACGGCCGGAACCCGACTTGTTGCCGCCGCCCGACTCCTTGTTCACCGTTGCCCATGCGCGGCTCTCCGCTTCCTTCTTGCCGACGCCGCGCTTCTCATAACTTTCTTCGATATGCTCGGCCTTGCGCTTTTGCTTGTCGGTGTAGCTCGATTTGTCCCCACGGGGCATGACAATTCTCCCTATCCGGCCCCCTTTGGTCAACCAACGGAACATCTTGGGGTTCCGCTAAAGACGCTAATCCGTGGCATGCAAGACCTCGCTTCCGGAGACGGACACGAGCGCGCTGGCCGTGTCGGCACCGCGTGACAATCGTTGCGAGCGGCGGCGGCGCCCAGCTATGATTGCCGCTCGGCGCGGTCTATCCGTTGACGACCGTTCCGCCGTTCGGGTGGAGGACCTGGCCCGACATGTAGCTGCTGTCGTCGCACGCAAGAAAGAGGAAGCTCGGTGCGACCTCGTTGGGCTCTCCCGGTCGTTTCATCGGCGTGGTCTCGCCAAAACTTTCGACTTTTTCGACGGGCGCTCCGCCGCGTGGATTGAGCGGGGTCCAGATCGGGCCGGGGGCGACCGCATTCACCCTGATGCCCTTCTCGATCAGATTCTCGCTGAGCGAGCGCGTGAAGGCGGTAATGGCGCCCTTGGTCGCACTATAGTCGAGCAGACCACCGCTCCCCTGATACATGGTAACGCTCGTGCAATTGATGATCGCCGCGCCTTTCTTGAGATGCGGCAGCGCAGCCTGCACAATATAGAACATGCCGAAGATATTGGTGGCGAAGGTGCGCTGCAGCTGCTCCGGGCTGATGTCGCGAATATCGTCCGCCGGATGCTGTTCGCCCGCATTGTTGACGAGAACATCGATGCGCTTCAGCTTGCTCACGACCTTGTCGACGATAGTCTTTCCGGCGCTGGTTTTGCCCACGTCGGCCTTGACGAGGATCGCGGTGCGCCCTTCGGCGCCTACGAGCGAAGCCGTTTCCTCGGCATCGGCCTTGTTGCTCTTGTAAACGATGGCGATGTCCGCACCTTCGCGGGCGAACAATACGGCTACCGCGCGTCCGATCCCGCTGTCGCCGCCGGTCACGATCGCGACCTTGTCCTTGAGCCGGTCGGAACCGGCATAGCGCGGCTCCCATTTTGGCGCGCGGTCGAGATCGGATTCCCGGTCTTTCGGCGGCGTGCGGATCGTCTTCGTATCGCCGACCTCCTTCCGCAGTTTCCTTGCCGCCGTCTGTTTTCCGAGCTTCTCGGACGCGGTTTCTCCGACCTTTCCGGCCTCTGATTTGCGTGCCATTGCCGACTCCTCCTGTTCTGCCTGTCATCGACAAACCGGCGGGTCCTACACTTGGTTGCGGAGCACTTGGCTCATGCCGAGCTGCGCTGCGGCGGTGGTCTGGAAATGCGCGGCCGACTTTCTACCTATGCAGCGTCGCAATCCTTACCGCCCGGGCGCGCGCCCTGCGCCGCCGAAGCTGAGAGAAGAAGTTTGTCGAAGATCGTGAACGGTGCCAGCCTGCAACCTCGCTCCGGAGGCGCCCCCAAAAACATCGTGCTGCTGCTCCACGGCTTCGGGTCGAGCGGCTCCGACATGATTTCGCTGGCGCCGCAGTGGCAGGAGGCCTTGCCAGACACGCTGTTTCTTGCGCCGCATGCACCGCAGCGATGTTCGATAATGGGCGGGGGCTACCAATGGTGGGGGCTGTCGGGTTTCGCCCCGGCGGCGCTGGCTGCAGGCGCTGCGTCGGCAGCGCCGGCGATCGACGCGTTCATCGATCGCAAGCTCGCGCAATATGACCTCAGCGAGGCCGATCTCGCCCTTGTGGGTTTCAGCCAGGGCACGATGATGGCGCTTCAGGTCGGCCTTCGCCGCCCCCGCGCCGTTGCCGCTATCGTCGGCTATTCGGGCATGCTCGCGGGCGCGGCCGATCTCGCGCATCATGTTCCGTCGAAACCGCCAGTCCTGCTGGTGCACGGCACGGCCGACCCCGTCGTGCCGATCGCGGCGCTGCACATGTCCGAGAGCCAGTTGAAGCGGCTCGGCGTCGAGGTCGAGACGCATATCTCCTACGGCGTCGCGCACAGCGTCGACCCGGTCGGACTGCGGACCGGCCGCGACTTCGTGACCGGCGCCTTTGCGAAAAGCTGCGGCTGAACCGCGCAGCTTCGTCACAGCGGCATCGGGCGCACGGGCGTCGGCGAGCGACGCGGGGTGGCCGGGAAGGGAGAGGGGGCACCCGCGGCGGGGTGGGAGCCGCGCGGAACTGTCGGGTGCAGCGGGCGTTGGCCTGATGGGTCAACATTCGGGGACAGGCATTATGAACAGGTTGCGGCGGCTCGAGACATTTGCGCGAACGGGGTGGTTCGCGCGCGGCGTCGTCTATTGCTTGCTGGCATGGATAGCGCTCACCGGTTCGTCGGCCGACGACGCCAGTCCGCAAGCCGTGTTCCGCTCGGTCCGCGATATGCCCGCTGGCTCGATCCTTCTTGCTCTTCTCGCGATGGGTCTGGCGCTTTACGGCGCCTATCGCCTGTACGGGGCGGCGCTCGACAGCGAAAACAAGGGAACCGGTGCGAAGGGCGTCGCTGTGCGGATAGGTTATGCCGCGAGCGGCGTCGCCCATTTCATTCTCGCCTGGGCGGCGCTTCGCCTTGCCTCAGGCGGCGGCGCCGAAGACGGCCGCGAGAAAGAGGCGGCGGGCATGCTGCTCGACCTGCCGCTTGGCGGCCTGCTCCTCGGGCTCGTCGGCGCCGCCTTCCTCGCGGCGGCCGGGCAGCAGGCGGTCAAGGCCTGGACCACCGATTTTGCGAAGGATCTCGATGCGGCAGCACCTGCATGGACCGTGCCCGTCGGGCGGGCGGGGCTTGCTGCGCGCGCGGTCGTGTTCGCGGTCATCGGCGCCTCGCTCGTGCGCGGCGGCTGGTTCGGCGCTGCCCGCGAGGTCAAGGGCCTCGGCGACGCGCTCTCGGCGCTCACCGACAATCCGCCGCTCTATCTGCTCGTTGCCGCCGGGCTGTTCCTGTTCGGCGTACACAGCTTCGTCGAGGCCCGCTGGCGGCGGCTTCGCGATGAAGATATGATCGCTCGGATCATGGCAGCGCGACGCTGACGATGCCCATTGCGCAGGCCCGCGGAACCCTGTGGGCTTCGCCGCGTTAGCAGGGCAGTCATCAACAGGGAGAGTCTCGATGAAAAAGCTGTTTGTAACCCTCGCCGCAACCTCGGCCCTCGCGCTCGGCGCCTGCCAGAGCCCCGCCGCCGACAAGGTCGAGGATCAGGCCGAAGCGAAGGCCGAGGCGATCGACGATCAGGCCGACGCGATGCCCGAAGGTCCCGCCAAAGAGGCAATGGAGCAGAAGGCCGATGTCGTCGAAGAGCAAGGCGAAGAAAAGGCCAACGCGATGGACGACAATGGCGAGATCGCTCCGTCCGAAACCGGCGTCGGAGACACCCAGAAGAAATAAGACTGCCTTCCCTAAGGGCAGGGTGAAGGGCGCCGGTTCCGGCGCCCTTTATCGTTGCGGTGGCCCGGCTCAGGCTGCTGGCAGTTGGCGCCGCTGGGATAAGGCAAGGGAACGCGGTTCGGCGTCGCTTCTCAGCACAGCGTCCGATCGAGAAAGTCCCTGATCAGCGGGACAACCTCGTCGAGGTTGGTTTCGAGAAGCCAATGGCCGCCGTCTAGCAGATGCAGCTCGGCCGCGGGGAGATCGCGCAAATAGGCGCGCGCAGACTTCTCGGGCATATAGAAATCCTGCGGACCCCAGACGATGAGCGTCGGCGGGTGGTGCTCGCGCAGATAGCGTCGATGCGCGCCGAACCACGAGCGATTGGCCTTGAGGCCCCCGATAAGGTCGATCGCGATTTCGCGGCGCCGCGGGTTGATCAGTGACCAGTGCAGTTTCCAGAGGTCCGGCGGAATGCGCGGCACGAGATCGGGCCGCACGTCGTTCAGAAACTCCTCCCGAAAAACATCCTCGCTGATTGCCTTGCCGATCTCGGCGCGCATCTCGGGTTCGGGAAGCGACCAGCTCTTCTCTATCTCGGCATATTTGTCGCCCAGCGCATCCTCATAGGGAATGTCCCCATTCTGGATGATCTGCGCGAGGATGCGTTCAGGCCGCATGATCGCGAGACGCGCGCCGATCGGCGATCCGAAATCGTGAAGATAGAGCACAAAGCGCTCGACGCCGAGCGCACGCACGAACCCGTCGAGAAGCTGCGCATAGCCGTCGAAGCTATAGTCGAAATGCTCGGGCGTATCGCTGTAGCCCATGCCCGGATAGTCGGGCGCGAGCAGCCGCCACCGATCGCCAAGCCGCGGCAGGAGATTGCGAAACTCGAACGACGAACAGGGATAGCCATGCGGCAGCAGCAGCACCGGAGCGTCGGGCGGTCCTGCCTCCCTGTAAAAGATATCAACTCCGCCGACATCGATCCGCCGATGGAGGGTTTCTCCGTTCAAGTCGATGCTCCTCGCGCGTCACGATCTCAAGGGGCTGGCAGTTTCACTTCGGGCAGCGCATCGAGGTCGGCCTTGGTCATGCTCGTCTGAAGATCGGTGTCGTCGCCACGTACGATAGGCTTGAGGCCCTGCACCGGGACATGAACATAGCGGTCGGGACCGACGCCATCGAGCTCGACGAGGAGACGGTCCACCTTGTCGTCGGCGCCGCGCAGCACCTGCGATACGTCTCCGAGATCCTTCCCGTCCGCGCCGACGATTTCGGCATCGAGGAGTTGTGCCTCGCTGAGGCCGAGCGCCGCAGGGAGGGGGCCGGCGACCGTGGCGCTGGTCTCGGCTGCACGTTCCATCCTGTCCTCGGCAGCTTCCTGTTTGCTGTCGCAAGCGGCGAGAAAAAGTGCGGCGCCGGCACCGAGGATGAGGATGCGCATGTCTTGTCCTTTCAGTAGCGGATCGAGCTCCGGTTCTACGCGGCGGAACTCGAAATCGTCATGATCTGACCAGGAAACGCCCCGCTGCAAAAGCGGTTGCGATTTTGCCACGTGCGGCTCCTGGGGCGCGGTCTTCATTTACGCCTCAGCCCGCCTCCGTGACCCCCTCGTCGAGCCCCCGCGTCTTCGGTCGCAGCGCCTTGTAGCTCGGAAGGAACGCCATCATCGGCATCCAGCTCGGCGCCTCGGCGGTATAAAGGTGGAAGGCTGGTGCAATCTCTTCGGGATCGTCCAGCGTCCCCGCCGCAATATCGATCTCATCGGCCTGGTGGCGCACATGGATCGTTAGCGGCGAGCCGCACGTCCGGCAGAAGCTGCGCGTGCCGAAGCTGGTCGATGCGAAGCGTCCGATATGCTCTTCGCCCGCAACGATGCGGTACCGGTCGAGATGGACCGTCGTAAAGACCATGCCGCCCGACCCCGAGACATGCTGACAGACACGGCAGTGACACCAGCCGCTATCAATTGGCTTTTCTTCGAGGCGGTACCGAACCGCGCCGCAAGCGCAGCCCCCTTCGAACGCAACCTCTCCGGCGCTTGCATTGTCGCTGTCGGAAGCGTTCGGCATGGAGCTCGCCTTTCTCGCGGCGCGGGTATCGGAGAGGGTAATGGCAGACCGATGGGGTGGTGGCTTCTCTTTGTCCTTCACCGACCGGGAACCGTGGCGGCATGTCTTTCCTTGTCAGAGCTGAACTTCGCCCTCATCCTCCCCGTCCCAATAATGCGCGCGGGTGCCCGAGACCTTGATGAGGACGATCCCGGGCGTCTCGATACCGTCCGGCCACCAGCGTTCGAGTCCTTTCGTCCAATGTTCGGCGAATGCGGCCTTGTCGCGGATGAGCGTTGCGTGACCCTCGACGGCGAGGAAGAAGGGCCGCATGCCGAGCAGGCCCGATTTGCCTTGATAGCTCAGATTGACGTTCGGGTTGGCCGCGATATCGGCGACCATGAGGGACGTCTCGTCGGTGAAGAACCAGGCGTCGCCGTCATAATCGACTTCGCGATTGTTGCTCATCGGCCGCGACCCGATGGCGCCGCCCGCCGTGTGCGTGGCGAGCATCGCGAAGTCGATATCCTTCATCTTCTCGGAAAGCTGTTCGATCGTCATGGTCATGGGAGGAGCCTTTTGTCTGGAGCGTCTGTATCTGCATCAATGCGCCGCGAAGGCGGGAGTTGCGGAGGGGGGCTGCGCCTCGCGGCTTGGGTCAGGGGCCGGTCGCGGCGGTCCGGCTTTGCTGGCGCGGCGCGCGGATCGGGCGATATTCGCAGGTGATCGCGAGCTCGCGCCGCGGGGCGGGCACGAGATGGATGTGGAGCCGGGCTTCGGCGGCGACCGCGTCGAGTGCAAAGGCCTGCTCGGCCTCGTACATCTCGTCGCGGTGCGGCTGCACCCACTGCCGCACCGATGCGAGCGCGCGCGACTTCGCCCGCGCGAGCGTGTCCGCGACGATGAAAAGATTGCGGTGGCGCTCGAGAAATTCGCCCCGGACATAGCCGCCTAGATTGACATAATAGAGCCGTTCGGGACCCTCGAAGGGCGCGGTCTTCAAAACTATGTCATAGCCATCGGCGTGATCGATCTCGGCCCAGCAGTCGATATGGAGGCTGCCCGGCGTGCCCCACCATTGGCGGCGGAGCGCATCATAAGTGTCGGTGATCGTGGGCGCGGCGACGAAGCGCATGTCGTGCAGCTCGATATTGGCGCCGGCCATCTCGCCTCCGACATATATGGCGAAGAGCTTCACGCGGCCTTCTCCTCAGCGGTCGCCTCGCCGATCGCGGCTGTGAGCTGTTCTCCGACCACCAGGCCCATTTCGTGCGAGCTTGTTATTCCCTGGATGAAAGGGTGGCGGCCGAGCAGGAAGGGCAGGCTGAGGCAGTAGAGGCGGGATTCCGGGATATCCTCTGCAATCGGGTGGAAGGCATCGTCGATCGCGATGCCCCGCGCCTCCGCCTTGCCGGCGCCAGGGGATGCATCGCGAACTATCCCCTGTTGGCGCAGCGAGGGGAATGGAAAGGCTGCGGCGCCGAGTGGGCGCTGGCCCATCGCCTCGATAAACACCTCAAAATGCCGATGCTCGCCGCCCAGGATCAGGGACGCGCCTGCCTCTTCGCCGCTCGTGTCTATGCGGTAATCGTCGCCGATCGCCATGACATCGAGCCTCCCGGCGCGGTGGAGCGCGATCAGCCGCCGGATCGATTTGTGGGGAACGGTGGCATAATCGTCGACGAACACCGGCTTGAAGTAACGGACGAAGCGGCGGTAGTCCGTTCCCTCCAGATATGGCACGAGAAGCGCGAGAGTTTCGTGCATGCGCAGGATAGCGTAACGCCAGGCGACTGTGTGCCTAGCGGCATAGTCGTGCTGCGCTTCGGCGAGATTGGCCTCGGCCCACGCGAATGGGTCGCTCGCTGCGCGCCTTGCAAAATAGGCTTCGCAGAAGCCCTCGAGGTCGAGGTTCTCCAGGCCGATGCCCGCGGCGTAAGGGGGATCGGCAGCGGCAAGCTCCGCCTTGAACAGTGCGAAGGCGGCATCGAGCAGCTGGTCTTCTTCGCTCGCGACGAGACGCGTGATCGCCTCCTCGGTACAGATGGCGAGCGGCTCATAGGGAAGCGGCGCATAGAAATCGGCTTCGGGGAGCAGACCCTTCCTCGACATCATCGTCATGTGGAATGCATCAGTGGCGGATGCCGGACGATAATGCGTCTCGCCGTCCCGGGTTTCGTCAAACGAGCCATGGATGTTGGCGAGCGCGATACAGGCGTCGATGGCCGTGAGCGAGCTGCCCCGAATGCCGATATCGCAGGGCGGTACCGTGGCCAGAGCCGAGGCGGGCCAGGGGCTGAGGAAATAGCCCGGCCGAACCTCGGGCTCGGAGGGCCATTGGTGGCCCGTCGCGAGGACGACATGATCGAAAGCCTCGTCGGCGAGTTCGCCCGACCTCGTGCGAACCTTGAGTATCATCGCGCCCGACGTGCTGACCGCGTCCTCGACGCGGCATCGCGTGCGCAGCTCAACCTCGATACCGCGCGCGCGCGCCATGTCGATAACGGCGTCGAACTGGTCGCGGAAATATTCGCCGAGCGCGACCCGCGGATAGAAGGTCCGTTCGCCGATCGCATCGGGATCGATGCCGAGATCGGCGAGGCGCTCCGGCGGCTGACGTATCAGCCAGTCGCACAGCGTCTCGGCAAGCGGCGGGATTTCGATGCTGGCGATATTCGCCAGCATGGCGGGGTCGTTCCAGCCGGGGCGATAGGGCGTTCCGCGGCCCGCGCTCGCTTGCGCTTCATACACGGCAAGACGGAAGGGCGAGGGGTGATGGGCGAGAAGCGCATGCAGCGTGTAGAGCGTGGTCGGGCCGGCTCCGACAAAGGCTATGCGGGGTGTCATGTTGCGACAATGCTCCGGGCGCGCAGAAGTTCGGCCGACTTGCTCTGGGTCAATGCGAATTCTCCTCAGCTGCTCCGGGGCGCCCAGCCAAAAAAAGGGTCCGCATGCGCGGACCCGAAGGGGGCCATCAACTTGGCGGGAGGATTAGTTTTCGGTGCCGGGCGTACCCGTCTTCGGCGGCTTGCCGTCTTCGATGCGGCCTTCGTTGCGAAGGTCGCGGCCTTCCTGCGCCTTGCGCTTGGCCTCGGGGCTGTCGCCGTTTTCGAAGGCTTCTTCCTTCACATAGCCGGCAGCTTCCTTGATCTGTCCCTTAACGCTCATGATACTCTCCATTGGCTGTGGGTTCTGGTCCAAGAAACCCTTGGACGCGGGCGAAAGTTGCCTGCGATCGCCCAGATTTATCTTCGCCGCCGTGCGCAACTTTGGCCGCATCGCGGCGTTTCGCGGCGCGAATAAAAGAGTGACGACGGCGAGGCTTGGCCATTGCCCTGACGCCTGCGAACGCCCTTCGGCGATCGTCGCCGAACCGCAACTTTTGTACCCTGCAGGCGTTCGCCCGTCATCATCGACGGGAGACGGGCGTGATCCACCAACAGTTCGAACTTGACCGCATCGATCGAAGCGCGCCCGACGCGATGCTCGCCTGGGCGCGCATATTGGGCGTCAGCCAGTCCGAGATATTGATCGCGGTCGCGGCAGTCGGCGATCGCGCCGATGCGGTTCGTACCTATCTCGCGCGGCCGTGGCCGGAGCCCCTCGCTTGACGGCGGGCCCCGAGGGGACGGGCGGCGACGCGGCTGCAGCGAACAGCCGTCGCCCGGACGGAATCAGCGAGAAGATGATCTCCGGGCAGCGCTGGCACCGCCACGCGAGCCCCGTTTCCTTCGTCCTGCTCGCTGCCATCGTCGCCGTCGCGCTATCGGGCCTCGTCGGTGGCCAGCCTAGTCCGCTGCGCGTCGAGGATTTTGGAGCAGCGCGGCTCGAGGTGAAGACGCCCTCGGTCATTCGCAACGGCGAGTTTTTCGAAACCCGCATTCGTGTCGAGGCGATCCGCGATGTTTCCGATGCGGTGCTTGCGGTCTCCCCGTCGCTCTGGACCGACATGACGATCAACACGATGCTCCCCGCCGCCGCCGAGGAAAGCTACAAGGACGGCGCCTATCGTTTCTCCTATGGGGAGCTTCGCGCGGGCGAGACGCTGGTCGTCAAGATCGATGGCCAGATCAACCCGCCGCTCTTCGCAGGAACCAAGGGCGAGATTGCGCTGTTCGACGGCGAGCAGCGGCTCGGCAGCATGCCGCTAGAGATCAAGGTCCTGCCCTGATGGATATCGTCCTTCGCGCGAGTGCGATGTTTTTCCTGCTCTATGCGCTCCTCCGTCTCATGGGGAAACGCGAACTGGGGCAGATGACGCCTTTCGAGCTGGTTCTGCTTGTGGTGATGGGCGACCTTATCCAGCAGGGCGTCACCCATAATGATTTCAGCCTGACCGGCGCGTTGCTCGCGATCGTGACCTTCGCCTTCTGGGCGCTCACCCTGAGCTGGGCGACCTATCTCTTTCCGCGACTCAAGAATCTGCTCGAAGGCCATCCGCGCGTCGTGGTGAAGCAGGGCGAGATCATCCGCGACAATCTTCACCGCGACCGGCTTACCGCCGACGAGATCGAGTCCGAGATGCGGCTCGCGGGGATTGCCCACATTTCAGACGTGGAATGGGCGATCCTCGAGCCGCAGGGCAAGATCAGCTTCATCAAGCGGTCCGAAGGCGCGTCGCGCCAGCGCGATGCCGACGACGGCGCGGTTTGAGCGGATCGAGCGCAACTTTCGGGCTCGCCGCGCGCTGAACAGGCGCGGGGCATGACGATGGAGACTGCCATGAAACCGACCGAAATCGACACCGACGCCACCCATATCCTCGCGGCCGATCACCGTGCCGTCGAAGCCCTGTTCGAGGAATTCGAGAAGGCCAGCGGCACCGATCGCAAGGCGAAGATCGCCGACCGGATCTGCACCGAGCTCAAGATCCATGCGCAGATCGAGGAGGAGGTCTTCTATCCGGCGCTCAAGGGAAAGATCGACGACGATCTCCTCAAGGAAGCCTATGTCGAGCATGATGGCGCCAAGATCCTGATCAACGATATCGTCGCTTCGGGACCCGACGACGAATTTTTCGAGGCGAAGGTCACGGTGCTGTCGGAAGAGATCAAGCATCATGTGAAGGAAGAGGAAAAGCAGCACGACAATATGTTCCAGCAGGCGCGTGCCGCCGACGTCGACCTCGACGCACTCGGCGAAAGGATGCTTGCCCGGAAAGAGGAGCTGAAGCGTCAGGCCGAGACCGCGGGTCTTCCCCCCGCCGAACTCGCCACGATGTAGGGTGAGCGCTGCAACGCTGATCGAACAGCGGACGCGCAAGCTGGCCCGGCATCTGGCCGGAAAGACGCTGCGTTTCGTGACAGCCGAAAGCTGCACTGGCGGTCAGCTCTCAGCGGTTCTCGCAGCCGATGCCGCGCTCGGAGTTCATCTCGAGCGCGGCTTCATCGTCTATTCGGTCGACGCCAAATGCGAGATGCTCGGCGTCGCCCGAGAAGACGCCGAGCGAGATGGAGCGGTGAATCCCGAGGTCGCCGCCGCGATGGCGACTGGCGCTCTTCGGACAAGCCATGCCGACATTGCAATTGCGATTACGGGGTTCTGCGGCCCTCGCGAAGGCCGCGAAGAGGTAGGCCTTGTCTACATCGGCGCCGCCGACGCCGACGCGGTGCGGGTCATGGATTTTCATTTCGGCGATATCGGGCGCCGCAATGTGCTCGATCAGGCCGTGGCCGCAGCGCTACAGATCATGATCGATGCGGCATCGTGAACGAGCGTGCGGGCGCTCCCGCGGGCGGGACCGGAGGCGGGAGCAGAGCCGAGTTCGGCAGCCGTCCTTAGCGCGGCGCTTTCCGCTTCAAGGCGCCGGCCTTGTGGGCCGCCCGCTTGCCTTCGGCCGTTTCGACCAGATATTCGGGGTTCGCCGGCGATGCCGCGACATGATGGCCTTTGATGTCCATTGCTTTCGTCACTTTTCGCACGACCTTGCCCTCGGCGCGTCCGCCGTGGCTCTTCCACGTCACCTCGTCGCCCTTCTTGGGTTCGTCTTTCATGGTCGCTCTCCTTTCCGTAAAACAGTCCGCGTGCGCGGCAAAGGTTCCTCTCTTGGAGCGGCGAGCAGCAAGACATCTGGCGCAGGCCCGTTCGTTGCAGTTGCAGGTTAAGGTGGGGAGGCTGCGATGAATGACGATCATGCCCGCGGACAACGCGACGGTTTGCGGCTTGCCCTGGCCGTCCTTGCCGCTGAAGAGGCGAAATGGGCGGCGCTGCTCGGGGAGAGCCGATCGTGGCGGACCAATCGCGAACGCGAGGTACGCCACAAGGTCCTGCAAGTCGCCCAGAAGCGGATTCAGACATTGCTCAATCGGCTGGCACCCCAAGGGTCGGATGCGGCCGATCGCGAAGTCGCCGCCGCCCTTGAGAAAGCAGGTCTCTGATCGGCGGTGCGATCTTGCGTCATTTTGAAGCGAGGCTGGCTAGCGCGGCTTCGAGGCTGTCGACGGTGAAAGGCTTCGCAAGGATCGGTCGATCGTTCCAGCAGGGGCCGGGCTGACCGACAAAACCGCCCGTCGCGACAAGGAAAGGGATCGAGCGTGTCGCGAAAGCCTCGGCTACCGCATCGCAAGGCAAGCCGGATTCGAGGTAGACGTCTACAATCGCGGCATCGAATTCGCCTGTCGCGATATGTCTGAGCGCCGATGCGATATCGCCGGCGTCTCCGACAATATCATGCCCCAGCGCGCCCAGCGCATCTTCGAGCATCATGGCGACAAGTGGATCATCTTCTACGACCAATATCCTTTTGGGCATATTTTTCCTGCATTATCTGCGAGGCGCTTGCGGCGCGCTCACGAAGCTCGTCTTACGGCGGCATCCGAGTGAATGTCCTCCCGGTGCCGCGCCTACGCCCGAGCATCGGCGACCCTCATCCAAAATCATATTGATCCATGTTAATCGCCACCCAGACCGCCTGCAATCTCGGCAGATAGGGCTAGCAAGGCTGCTTGCCACGAAGGGCATGGCAGTGCATGCACGGCACAAATTGTTCGACCGGGCCGAGGGGCATATCGATGGAATCGGCCAGGATCTCGTCGCTCGGCCGCGACACGCGGGCGAGTCGCCTCATCATCCTTCTCCTGACGATCGGATTTGTTGCGCTCCTCGCGGCGGCATTGACTGCTTTTTATGTGCAGCGTCAGAATGAGGCCGACGCCCGAAAGGTGGCGCACACGCTCGCTGTCGAGGCAAATCTCGGGGCTTTCGCCAGCGCGACCGAAAGAATGGAAACGGCGCGCCGCGGGCTGATCCTCACGCAGAACCCGGCCTTCGCGGCGATCATGGATGAGGCCGAGGACCGGTCGCGCGCCCAACTCGCCTCGCTCGAGGCGCTGATTAGCGACAATCCAAACCAGCGCGGCCGCGCCGCCAGACTCCGCGCGCATCTCGACGCCTATGGCCGTCATTACCAGGCGACTCTCGGCCTTCGCGGCACGGACCGCGCGGCACTGATCGCCGACTTCGCGAACGACAAGGGGGTGCTCGAGGTGCGCGCTGCGCGCGCGGTCATCGAGACGATGCTCGAGAGCGAACTCGCCCTCCTCAAGGATCGCGAAGCACGCCAGCAGCGCACGCAGTCGCTGTTCACCCTGACGCTGATCGGAACCGGCATTCTCCTGCTGGTCGTTGCAGCCGCCACGCTGCTCCTCGTTCGCAACAATCTCGTCGAGCTCCGCGCATCGCGCGCGGAACTTCGCCGTCTCAACGAAGGGCTTGAGGAACTGGTCGATGCGCGCACGGGCGAACTCAAGCGCGCCAATGCCGAAATCCAGCGCTTCGCCTATATCGTGTCGCACGATCTGCGTTCGCCACTCGTCAATGTGATGGGTTTCACGGCCGAACTCGAGACCGCGCGCAAGGCGATCTCGGGCTATCTCGAACAGGGCGATGCGCAGGGCTGGAAGGCGCCCGACGCCGCGACGCGGCTCGCGATCGAGGAGGATCTGCCGGAATCGATCGGCTTCATTCGCACCTCCACGCAGAAGATGGACCGGCTGATCAACGCGATCCTCAATCTCTCGCGCCAGGGTCGCCGCACGCTCGCGCCCGAAACGCTTGCTCTCGGCGACGTCGTGGGCGCGATCGTCGGCAGCCTGCAGCACCGCATCGACGAGACCGGCACGACGGTCGAAGTGTCGGACCTGCCGACCGTGATCAATGACCGGGTCGCGGTCGAGCAGATCCTCTCGAATCTCATCGAAAATGCCCTCAAATATCTGCAGCCGGGGCGCGCCGGTATTATCCGGATTGCGGGCGGCGCCGATCTCGGGCGGGCGTGGGTGTCGGTCGCCGACAATGGTAGGGGCATCGAGCCGCGCGATCACGAACGCGTGTTCGACCTCTTCCGAAGGTCGGGCGTCCAGGACCAGCAGGGGGAGGGGATCGGTCTTGCCCACGCCCGCGCGCTTGCCTATCGCCTCGGCGGTAATATCGAAATCCAGTCCGAACTCGGTGCGGGTTCCACCTTTCGGCTGATCCTGCCCCTCGTGTGGCAAAGCGGAGAAGAAGATGCCTGACCAACTGCCCGTAAACATCGTGATGATCGAGGACGATGAGGGGCATGCGCGCCTTATCGAGAAGAACATCCGGCGCGCCGGCATTTCCAACAAGATCCATCATTTTCTCGACGGCACCTCGGCTCTCGAGTTCCTGTACGATGCGGCGGAGGGCCCGGTGCGCAACGGGCCGGCGCTCGTGCTGCTCGACCTCAATCTGCCCGACATGAGCGGGACCGACATTCTCGCCAGGCTGAAGGCCGACAGCAGTCCGCTGCGCCGCACGCCCGTCGTCGTGCTCACGACCACCGACGACAAGATCGAGATCCAGCGCTGCTACGACCTCGGCTGCAACGTCTATATCACCAAGCCGGTGAACTATGAGAATTTCGCCGACGCCATTCGCCAGCTCGGTCTCTTCCTCTCGGTGATCCAGGTCCCCGATCCCGACCCGGCTTGAGACCCGCCCTGGCCCACATTCTCTATATCGATGACGACGACGGCATGCGGCGGCTTGCGTCGCGCGCGCTTGGCCGGAAAGGTTATGAGGTCAGCCTCGCGGCAAGCGGCGGCGAGGGCGTCGACATGGCGAAGGTCACTGCCTTCGATCTCGTTGCCGTCGATCACTATATGCCCGGGCAGGACGGGCTTGCCACGCTCGAGGCGCTTCGCGCACTACGCGACTGCCCGCCCGTCGTCTATGTGACGGGCTCCGAGGAGAGCCGCATCGCCGTGGCGGCGTTGAAGTCGGGTGCCGACGATTATGTGGTAAAGTCGGTCGGCGAGGATTTTTTCGATCTCTTGGCCTCGAGTTTCGAGCAGGTACTCGAGCGTGCCCAGCTCCGACGCGCGCGCGCCGAGGTGGAGAGCGAGCTGCGCGCGACCAATGCGCGGCTGGAAGCGCTGCTCAAGGAAGTGAACCACCGCGTCGCGAACAATCTCCAGATGGTGATGTCTTTCGTCGCCCTCCAGTCGAAGACGATCGCCGATCCCGCCGCCCGCGAGGCGCTGCAGAAGACGCAGCAACGGATCGCGACGGTCGCGCAAGTCAACCGGCGCCTCTACACCACCGACGACGTCGAATATGTGGCGATGGACGACTATCTGGGCGGCCTTGCCGAGGATCTCTCGGCAACCTGGTCGACGGGGGTCGCCGCGCGGCGTGTCATCGCCGACGTCGAGCCCATGCGTGTGGCCACCGACAAGGCCGTTGCGCTCGGCATGATCGCCAACGAATGGGTGAGCAACGCGTGCAAATATGCCTATGGCGACAGCCATGATGGCGAGATTCGGATATCGCTTCGCCGGGCCGACGAGACATTGCTCGAACTCGCGGTTGTCGACGACGGGGCAGGGATGCCGTCCGACGGAACGGCGCGCGGCACGGGTCTCGGAACGCGCCTCATCGAAGCGTTGGCGCGGACCCACAAGGCGGCTGTCTCTTACGGCGCGGTCGATGCATCGCGCGATATGCCGGGCACGAGCGCGCTCATCCGGATCCAGTTGCGACCGGGCGAGCTCAAAGCCTAGTTTGCGCCGCGCGGCTGCCGCGCGGGTTCGGCCGCCGCTGACGGGCGAGGCTGGACGAGCGCATCGGACTGCTTTTCGGGGCGGATGTAGATCGAGCTGATATCGCTCGACGCAGCCTTGAGCTCGGCCTCGATCGCCTCGATCAGCGTCTCGGCCTCGCCCATCGCGAGACGATCCTCGAAGTCGGCGCTTACCGCGACGAAGATCGAATTGGGTGCGGTGTGGATCGTGCGCACATGATTGACCGCTGTAATTTCGCGGCGCCGTTCGACGATGGTCCAGATACGCGCGATCAGTTCTGGGTCCGCAGCCTCGCCGATCAACAGCTCCTTCGCCTCGCGGGCTAGAAGGATCGCGACCGCCGCCAGGATTGCGCCGATCGCCATCGAGGCGATGCCGTCGATCCGCGGATCCCCTGTCGCATGGCTCAGCCATATGCCGCCGGCGGCGATGGCGAGGCCGGCGAGCGCGGCGCTGTCTTCGAACAGGACGATGAAACCTGCGGGATCCTTCGACCGCCGCACCGCCGTCCACCAGCCGAGCCCGCGCCGCCCGGCGTTGAACTCGCGCACCGCGATCGTCCACGACGCACCCTCGAGCAGGAAGGCGATGGCGAGCACCACATAGTTGATCGTCGGATCGCGAAGCGGCTCGGGATCCCGGTAGTGAATCCAGCCTTCGTAGATGGAAATGCCGGCTCCGACGGCAAAGATGAGGATTGCGACGACGAACGCCCAGAAATAAAGTTCGCGGCCGTAGCCGAAGGGGTGACGATTGTCGGGCGGCCGCTTTGCCTTCGCTTGGCCGTAGAGGAGCAGCATCTGATTGCCGCTGTCGACGAGCGAATGGACCCCTTCCGATAGCATCGACGAGGAACCACTAATCGCCGCGGCGACAAATTTGGCGACGGCGATGCCGAGATTGGCAAAGAGCGCACCGTAAAGCACGATGTTCGCCCTGATATGATGCGCCCTCGAGCGCGGCTTGCCCGTATCAGACTGGTCTATCACCGAGCTACCTTCGCCATCGCGGCGCAAGGGGCCGCGCAGGCTCTCGATATCGATAGACAGGGGATGGGACGCGTCATGGGACAGCTACGCCCGGCGGGGCGGCACGTTCCCGAGACGCGTCGCTATGTCCCCGCTCCATCAGCGCCGCCCAGCGCGCGTCTAACGCTGACCGCGCGCCGCGGGGGCGCGAAGGTGCCGGAAGGCGGAAGAAGGTGGGCAGTGCCACACCTTAGCGCGAACATGGCGGCGTTCTTCGCTTATTTTATCTGGCGCTTGATCCGCTTCAAGCCGGGCGGCTCCGCCTGATTATCTTTTGCTGGCTGCAGCAGCGACCGGTGATCCCATCGCGAGCGCGCGAGGTCCGGTGACGCGCCACACCGTGTTCGAGAGATCGTCGGCGATCCAGAGCGCGCCGCGCGCCGGGTCCCAGGTGACGCCGACCGGGCGGCCGCGCGCTTTGCCGTCCTTGATGAAGCCGGTCACGAAATCCTTCGGCTTGCCGGCAGGACGTCCGTTGGCGAAGGGGATGAAGCTGACCTTGTAGCCGGCGAGAGTCTGGCGGTTCCAGCTGCCATGCTCTCCAACGAAGGCGCCCGTCTCATAGCCCGGTAGCCCGCCTTCGGTCGCAAAGCTCAGCCCGAGCGGCGCGACGTGCGAACCGAGCGCATAATCGGGAGTGACTGCGGTCCTGACGAGCTCGGGCTTTTGTGGATGAACGCGCGGGTCGGGATGGCGTCCCCAATAACTGTAGGGCCAGCCGTAGAAAGCGCCCTCGCGCACCGAGGTCAGATAATCGGGTACGAGCTCGGCGCCAAGCTCGTCGCGTTCGTTCACCACCGCCCAGAGGACGTTCGACGATGGCTCGAAGGCGAGGGCGGTCGGGTTGCGGATGCCCGAGACGAAGATGCGGCTCGCGCCGGTGGCGGCATCGACCTCCCAAATGACGGCGCGATCCTCCTCGATGCTCATTCCCCGCTCGCCGATATTGCTGTTCGAGCCGATGCCGACATAAAGTTTCGACCCGTCCGCGCTCGCGGCGAGCGATTTCGTCCAGTGATGATTGACCGCTGCCGGGAGCTTGGTCACTTCCTCGCCCTTGCCAGCGATGCGCGTTGCGCCCGGCGTGTAGGCGAAGCGCAGCAGCGCACCCTGATTGGCGACATAAAGGTTGTTCCCGACGAGCGCGATGCCATAGGGCGCATCGAGATCCTCGATGAAGCTGGTACGAAGTTCGGGTTTGCCGTCGCCATTCGCGTCGCGCAGCAAGGTGATGCGGTCGCCGCCCTTTACCGAGGATTTTCCGAGGCTCTTGATATAGCCCGCGATCACATCCTTCGGGCGGAGCTTAGGCGCATGGCCGCCGGACCCTTCGGCGACGAGGATATCGCCATTTGGGAGGATGAGGATCTGGCGCGGGATCTTAAGGTCCGTCGCGACCGGCACGATCGTGAAACCGGCTGGAACGGTCGGAAGCTCGCCGTTCCATCCTGCAGGCTTGGCGATTTTCATCGGTGGGACGAGCGTCTCGTCGATCTTCGGCAGGCTTGGGCTGGCGCCCGTCTGGTCGAGCTTTTCATCGCCTTTGCCGCAGCCGGCGAGCGCGGCCGCTAACGCCGCCGCAGCGACGAGGCCGAGGGAGGTCTGGCGGTTCATGCGCGGGGCTCCTTCGCTGCGTGGAGAAGCCAGGCGGCGGCAATCGCTGCAAGTGTGGATAGGGCCGAGAGGGTCACGCCGGTCGTGCCGACCGAACTCCAGGCATCCTGGCTATGCTTGAAGGCGTTCACGAGGCCCGCGATCCACATAATGAGGATCAGGAGGAAATAGGCGAGGGCGGGGGTTCGCGTGGGCAGCTTCCGGCGGCGGACGAGGGCTATGGCGGACCACAGGAGCACCGGAGCCCCGAATATCAGCCCGCCCGTGATCAACCAGGCCGAGAAATTGCTCCACTGCATCTCGGCGCTGTTGAGATAGGTGATGTCGGAAAGGAGCGCGCTGCTGAACAGGGCGACCGGAAAGGCGAGGAGAATGGCGTGCAGCGGATGGGGCGCGTGTCGGCGATAGGGCGGGTCGGTGAGAGGCGATGGGGCCGTTGCCATATTGATCTCCATGCAGGCCCCCGTCTGGATAATGCGCCGACCGCCCAATAGTTTCCCGGAACCCGCGCGCCGGGCGCGACGTTGGCAATTGGATGGATCCGTCCTCGATTCCTTATTGTGGTCCCGCGCCGATCCCGGCTGACTGGATGCTGCGCTGGAATCTCGATCCCGGGCTGCTCGCGGCGCTGGGCGCCGCGGCGCTGATGGCGTGGCGATGGAAAGCGCGCGGTCCCTTCTGGGCCGGGTTCGCGCTGATCGTGCTGCTGTTCGTGTCGCCGCTATGCGCCCTGTCGTCGGCGCTCTTCTCGGTGCGCGTCGCGCACCATATCATCCTGACCGCAGTTGCGGCTCCGCTGTTTGCGCTCGGCCTGCCGCGGTTTCGGCCGCGCGGCGGTGCGCCGCTATGGGCGGCCGCGCACATTCTCGCATTCTGGATCTGGCACGCGCCGGCGCCCTATGCTCTCGCGCTGGCGAGTGACGGCACTTTCTGGTTGATGCAGCTTTCGTTGCTCGCGACCGCGTTCGGCTTCTGGGCTTCGCTCCGCTCGTCGTCGCCGCCGCTCGCGATCGGCCTGCTGCTTGCCATGATGGTGCAGATGGGGCTGCTCGGGGCGCTCATCACCTTCGCGGGCACGCCTCTCTATGCGCCCCATCTCGCGACGACGATGGCCTGGGGGCTGGCGCCGCTCGAAGATCAGCAACTGGCGGGGCTCATCATGTGGGCTCCTGCCGCGGCTCTTTATCTCGGCGCGGCGCTCTGGACCGGCTGGCGCCTCCTCGGCGAGCCGCCCCCGGTGGCAGCATGATCGAGGCGATCCAGGCGTGGGCGGCGCGCTATGCCGCCGACCGCCGCTACTCGCCCGTCGGGCAGCTATTCCACTGGACGATGGCCGCGCTCATCCTATTCCAGCTCGGCTGGGGCTGGCGCATGAGCCGCATCGATGCGGGCGGCGACAAGTTGGAGGCGTTTCGGGTTCATGCCGAACTCGGCCTGCTGATGCTCGTGCTTGCTGCGCTGCGCGCGATCTGGCGGATGATCGTGCCGGGTCCCATCAACGATGCCGACCGGCTGGGCTGGCAGACGGTCGCAGCCTATGTGACGCACATACTCTTTTACGTCTGCTTTTTCGGTTTGCCGCTCTCGGGATGGGCGATGTGGTCGGTGGTCGGCGGCGAGCCGCTCGAGGTGGCGGGAATCCTTCCCTGGCCGCACATGCCGTTCGACAGTCTGGAGAAGGGTATTCAGTGGTGGATCCTCGACTGGGCGGAGGGAATCCATGCGCTCCTGATCATTCTCCTCGTCGCGATGATCCCGCTGCACGTGGGCGCGGCTCTGAAACATCATTTCTGGGATCGGCACGACGTGCTGCGGGGGATGTTGCCCGAGCTTCCGGAGGATGGTGCGGAAAGGACGCCGCATGACGCGACACCGCCGCAAGCTCGGCGAACGAGAGCAGACGGCTGACGCGGCGCATCTCGCCTAGCGGGTCATTGTTGCGCTTCGCTTCGCGCCACGCGCGAAGCTGACCCGAGATATAGGCGGCGGGCTGACCGGCCAGCGGCGGATTAGCGGCATCGCCCACGCCGCCCACACCGTGGCACGAGGCGCAGGACGGCAATCCCCGCGCGGGATCGCCCTCGTCGTAGAGGCGGGCGCCCGCCGGAATTCCGGCTTCGACAGGCCAGGCTACCGGCTGCCGCGCTGCGTAGAAAGCCGACACCTTCGAGCGGTCGTTGTCGCTGAGCTTGCGGGCGATTGCTCGCATCGCAGGATGCTCGCGGCGACCGTTCGCATAATCGTCGAGCTGGCGGTGGAGATAGCCCGCGTCGAGTCCGGCGAGGCGCGGCGCGTCGCGCCCGTCGCCTTCGCCCTGCAGCCCGTGACAGGTGAAGCAGGCCGCTTCGGCGCCCGCATCGCCGCCGCTCATCGCGATCGTCTCGCCCGTCGCGCGGAAGCGATCGGGCGGCGCGGGCGCTTGGCATGCGGACAGGAGGAACAGGAGGAGGAGGGGGGCTTTGCGCACGCTTCGGGAACCAATGGCCGCGCGAGGTGGTTCCCAAAGCGAAACGAGGACGGTGAACGGCTATGAAAGGGGGCGCTGCGATTTCGGTCTTGATGCTGCTCGGCGCCTGCGCGCCCGCCCCGGTTGAAACGCCACCTGCCGACCCCGCCGCCGTAGCGCGCGGGCGCGATGCGGCGTCGCGGCTCGGTTGCGGCGCCTGCCATGCCATGCCCGGGATCGCCTGGCCGAAAGGGCGCGTGGGACCGCCGCTCGCGGGCTTCGGCGCGCGCCCGCTGATCGCGGGCGAACTGCCCAATCGCGCGCCGCTGCTTGCCGCCTTCGTCACCGACGCGCCGGCGATGGCGCCGGGGACCGCAATGCCCGCGATACCGATGAAAAAAGCCGAAGCCGACGATATCGCCGCCTGGCTGCTGAGCCTCGATGACTGAGCGAACGCTGCCTTCGGAAGGCTGGCCGCCCGCCGTGCTCGATCCTGCCGGCCCCTATTCGGAGCCCGTGACCCTGCTTGCCTGGGTGCTGCTTGCTGGCGGAACCGTGATATTGGCGATCGTGCTTGGCGCACTCTGGATCGCGCTGCGCGGATCGCCTCGGCTCAAGACCCGGCTCGGCGGCGAGAAGGCGATCTGGATTCTGGGATTTGCGTTTCCCTCGGTCGTGCTCACTGGTCTGCTCGTGTGGGGCCTCATGCTCACCAGTTCGCTTTCGGCGGCGCGCGTTTCCGAAGGCGCCATGCGCGTCAAGGTCATCGGCGAGATGTGGTGGTGGCGCGTCCATTATCAGGACGGACAAGGCCGCGAGACGCTGCGCGATGCGAACGAACTCCACATTCCGATAGGACAGCCCGTCCTGCTCGAACTCGAGGCGGCCGACGTCATCCATAGCTTCTGGGTGCCGCGGCTTGGCGGTAAGATGGACATGATCCCGGGGCGCACCAATCGCCTGCTGATCGAGGCCGATGCGCCGGGTATCTACAAGGGGCAATGCGCCGAATATTGCGGCGGCCCGCACGCGCTGATGGGGTTTGTGGTGGTGGCCCACACCCCGGCGGACTTTGCGCGGTGGCAGGCTTCGCGGCTCCCGTCGCAAGGCGCCGGCGGCGAGGGGCTTGCACTTTTTCTCTCGAGCGGCTGCGCCGCCTGTCACACGATCCGCGGCACGCCGGCGCGCGGGCTTGCCGGTCCGGATCTGACGCATGTCGGCTCGCGCAGGACGCTGGGCGCGGGCATATTGCCCAATAATCCGGGGACGATGGCGGGCTGGGTCGCCGACAGCCAGGCGATCAAGCCCGCGAACCGTATGCCCGCCTATCACCAGTTCAGCGGCGAGGAACTGCAGGCGCTCACCGCCTATCTGGTCTCGCTCAAATGAGATCGGAAACGGGCTTCGATCCCGCGCTTTATGACCGCTTCCCGACCCGGGACGAGCGACCGAGGGAAGAGGAAGAGGACCTCCGCCGTATCTGGTGCAAGCCCAAGGGCTGGGAATATCTGTTCGCGGTCAACAATAATTACATCGGCATCTATTATCTCGGAACCGCCTTTCTCTTTTTCCTGATGGCGGGGGTGCTCGCGCTGCTCATGCGTGCGCAACTCGCCGCGCCGATGCTCGAGATCCTGCCGCAGGGCACCTATAATCAGGTCTTCACCATGCACGGCACGGTGATGATGTTCCTCTTCGCGGTGCCCGCGGTCGAGGCGGCAGGCGTGCTCCTGCTCCCGCAGATGCTCGCGGCGCGCGATCTGCCGTTCCCGCGGCTGTCCGCCTATGCCTTCTGGGCCTATGCCGTCGGCGGACTTTGTTTTTTCGCTTCGATCTTCGTCGGGCTCGCGCCCGACGGCGGCTGGTTCATGTATCCGCCGCTCACGTCCAAGGCCTATTCGCCGGGAATCAACACCGACTTCTGGCTGCTCGGCATCGGCTTCATCGAGATCAGCGCGATCGCGGGGGCGATCGAGATCATCGTCGGCGTGCTGCGGACGCGCGCGCCCGGCATGCGCCTCGACAGGATGCCGATCTTCGCCTGGGCGATGCTCGTCTTCGCAGTGATGATCGTGATCGCCTTTCCGAGCATCATTCTCGGCACCTTGCTGCTCGAGATCGAGCGCGCGTTCGGCTGGCCCTTCTTCGACGCGACGCGCGGCGGAGACCCCTTGCTCTGGCAACATCTCTTCTGGTTCTTCGGTCACCCCGAGGTCTATATCATCTTCCTGCCCGCCGCCGGGATGATGAGCATGATCGTCGCGACCGTCGCGGGCGAGAGGCTCGTTGGCTACCGGCTCATCGTCCTTGCGATGATCGCGACGGGTTTCATCAGTTTCGGCGTGTGGGCGCATCATATGTTCACCACCGGCATGCCGCCGATGACCACGGGCTTCTTCTCGGCCGCCTCGATGGCGGTCAGCGTGCCGGCGGGCATCCAGGTCTTCTCGTGGATCGCGACGCTCGCGATCGGCAAGCCGAAGTTCAATGCGCCCGGCCTCTTCGTGATGGGCAGCATCGTCATTTTCGTGACGGGGGGTCTGACGGGTGTGATGGTAGCGATGGTGCCCTTCGACTGGCAGGCGCACGATAGCTATTTCATCGTCGCGCACCTCCATTATGTCCTGATCGGCGGCATGGTCTTTCCGCTGTTTGCGGCCTTCTATTACTGGATTCCGATGGTGAGCAAGCGGGCGCTGTCGGAGCGGCTCGCGAAATGGGTGTTCGGCCTCATGTTCATCGGCATGAATGTCGCTTTCCTGCCGATGCATCTGGCGGGGCTGCAGGGCATGCCGCGCCGCGTCTACACCTATCTGCCGGGGCAAGGTCTCGATCTGCCCAATCTGGTCTCGACGGTCGGCGCCTTCATGATCGGTCTCGGTGTGCTCCTCTTCCTCGTCGACCTGGCGCGCAATTTCCGGCTCGCGCCGGGCGAGGGCAATGCCGGAAATGTGTATGGCGGCGGCACGCTCGAATGGTTGCCGAGCGAGCTCTATTCGACGCGCTCGATCCCGGTCGTCACGAGCCGCGAGCCCTTGTGGGACGATCCTGCGCTCGCGGATGAGGTCGAGGAGGGGCGCTATTTCCTGCCGCGCTCGGCGACGGGCCTTCGCGAGACGATCGTCACCAGTCCGCTGCTCGCCGAGCCCCAATATCTGCAGATCATGCCGGGGCCGTCGCCATGGCCCTTCGCCGCCGCGATCTTTACTGCGGGCTTCTTCCTCGCGCTGACGGTGCAGGCCTATATGTTCGCATGGGTGAGCGGCGTGCTCGCGGTGATCTCGGTACTGCGATGGCTTTGGGAAACCGACCGGCCGGTCGAAATCGAGGGTGTCGACATTGGCGCAGACATCCGCGTCCCGACCTACGTTACCGGGCCGTCGAGCCATGGCTGGTGGGCGATGGTCATCCTGCTTGTCGTGATGGGCATGATCTTTCTCATGGCGCTGTTCAGCCTTGCCTTCCTGTCCTCGAACCAGCCGGGCTTCTGGCGGCCGCCGCCGCCCCTCGGCGAGGCGATATCGATCCTGGGGCTCTACGCTGTCGCAATCGGTCTCGCGCTCACGGCACGCGCATGCCTTCGACGCTCGCCCTTCTGGTCGGTATTCGCGCTTCTTTTGTCCGCGGCGGTTTCGGGTGCGGCGCTTGGAATGGATTACGTGAGTTGGTCGAGTAGCGAACTTGATCCCACTGCGAGCGGGCAGGGGGCTGTCGTCTATGCGCTGCTGGCCCTTCAGGCATGCGCAGCGGCGATTGCAATCTTGATGGCGCTTTACTGCGCGGCGCGTGCTGTGCGGGGCCTTGTCCCGCAGCCTAGGAACAACAGCATCGACCTCGCGATGCTCTTTCTCGTCTACACCGCGGCACAGGGGGTGACGGGCGCACTCGTCTCGCGACTGGTCGGCGCTGGCGGATGAAGAGTTGGTTCATCATGATGGGCGGTCTCGTCCTGTGGGCCGTACATTTCTTCCTCCTCTACCTCCTCGCCGAGTTCGGAGGCAGCGGACCTGGCATACGCCTCGCGGCATCGCTCTTTACCTTGGTTATTCTCGGCGGCGTGGCATGGATGTTCGTAGCGGTGCGGCAAAAAACGCCCGGCGATCCCTTCGCGCGGTGGCGACGGCGTGCCGCCATGCTGGCGCTGGCGTTCGGCGGGCTCGGTATCGTCTTTCAATATTTGCCCATCCTGCTCGTTGATCGATAGGACGGCGGGAACGAGGGCCGCGCCGGATCGGGCCGGCGGCCAGATTCGGGAGTAGGATGGATGCCGCTGATCGAGGCGATTGCGAGGTGCGAAGAAGAGCTGCGGGCTGCGATGCTGGCCGGCGATGTCGAGGCACTGGAGCGGCTGCTTGCGGAGGACATGATCTTCGTCGATCAACAGGGGGTCAGGCGATCGCGGGAGGGTGATATAGCGGCGCACCGTTCGGGCCTGCTCGACCTGAGTTCACTCGATTTTCGCGGCGACCGCCGCATTTGGTCCCACGGCGACGTGGCGAGCGTCGTCGTAACGGCCGATGTCGCGGGAACCTATGGTGGCGCGGCTTTCTTCGGGACTTTTGCCTATCTCCGGCTCTGGAAGCAGCAGGGCGACTGTTGGCAGATCATTCTCGCTCAATGCACGGCTTGTGCCTCGTCGGAGCTGTGATCGAAGTCCGCCTCGGGGAGGTTGAGCGCGGCATCTGTCGAGCGCGCTCTGGCCTCGCAGGCTCGGCCAGGGGTCGCACGGATGTAGGGCCGCGCGTGCACACTTGCCTCGCTTCTTGCCGGTGCGGGCGCGCGCTTTCACGGCGGGCAAGCCGCGCTGCGCGCGGCTCCGGCCACGGCTCCGCCGCGTCCGAGCCGCCGCTCCCGCCCGCACGCCGCCCCGGCTGCGGCTCCGGCAAGAGTGCGGCTTTCGGCCCTTCGGGCCAGCGTTCTCGCTGCCAAGGTCAATCCGGCCTGGCGCGAAGCTTGCGGCGGATCGTTTTCAGCGCATTCTCGAGACCTTGCGAGCGATATCCGCCTTCCGGCGTTTCACGATCGAACAGGGCGCCGTCGTCATCCCGGCCAAGCAAGAATTCAAGCGCTTCGACAAGGTCCTGATCCATGGTTGTTCTTCCCGTCACCGCGCCAGCGTCACCGATATGGGACAATGATCGGAGTAATGCTTGGTGCCCGACCCGTAGAGCGTCTCGGCAAAGCTCAGCATGTCCGCGCCGGCGCGCCGGTCAAGGACGATATGATCGATGAAACTGTCGTAGCGCGGATCGCATTTCGGTCCCGTCCCGGCAGCTGCGAGACGGAGATCGGCGTTCAAGGGCGTGCCATCATCGAGCTCGGACCAGACGCGGTCGGCTGCAAGGCCGAGCCGGCGGTTCCAGTCGCCGAGCAGGGCGAAGCGCACAGGCGCCTCGGCAGCCGCATCGACCCACGCCTCGAGCGCGGGGATCTGCTCGGACAGGATCGGGCACGCCTTGGCGGTATCTCCGGCAAAGCAGCCCGACTTCAAGTGGATCGAAAGCAGACGGAGCGGCCTCGCGCGCTCAGGTCGGAGCGTGATGTCGACGCCCGAGCGCAGTTGAGGATTGCCGAGCATGAGGCTGGTCACATCGGGGTGGCGGTCGAACGCAATGGTCTTGCGGATCGCGAAGCCGACAGCCTGGCGGATCACGCGCTGCGACTTGTGCTCGCCGCCGCAGGTCCCGCTGGGCGCACCGGCGCGCTCTTCCATGACGACGGTATAGCGGGCGGGGTCGAACACGCGCTCTGCCGCCGCGACACTCTCCGCTTCCTGAAACGCGATCACGTCGGCGTCGAGCCCATCGGCGATCTGCCGCATGGCGGCATAGTCGGCGTCGGTTCGCGGCTGACATCCGTCGCCGTTACGCTCGGCAAGGAATTCGAGGTTCCAGCTCGCCAGGGTGAGCGGCCGGTCTTGCAGGACAGAGGGCGAAAAGGGCTGCGAAGCTTGCTCGGCCCCCGCGCAAGCGCTGAGCGAAAGGAGAGTAGCAGCTATAAAAAGGAGGCGCTGGTTCATCGGGCGCTTCTGGCCGCGTCGCGGGGCGCTTTCAACCTCTTCGTTGGCAGCAATATTATCTGGGGAGAGAACCTCGTCTCCCGGGAACCAGGGGGAGAGACGAGGCACTACAAGAATGCGCACCTACGAGGAATTGTTCCGAATGACGTGTAATTTGATATTGATTTCGATCAAGTTTACCCGAATTTCTGTGCGGTACTCGACTTTCCAACAAGGAGGTTCGTGATCCATTGTTCGGCGCGGCTGATGTCTGGCTTCGGCGATTCATAGGGACTTCGTGATCGCGGGAACAAGGCTGGCTCCCTTGCCGTTGTTAAAGAGCCTATATCGGAGACCGATGCATGCAGCAGCAGATTGCAGTCGTGACGCTCGGGATCGCGGATCTCGTCCGGTCCCGCCGCTTCTATAGCGAAGGCTTCGGCTGGACGCCGGTGTTCGCGAACGAGGAAATCGCCTTCTATCAGATGAACGGTCTGATCCTCGGCACATGGCTTGAGGCAAAGCTCGCCGAGGACATGACGCGGACCTCGTTCGGAGGCCTGGGGGCCTTCGCGCTCGCCCATAATGTCGGGTCGGCGGAAGAGGTCGATGCGGTGATCGCGGCACTGGAAGCTGCAGGCGGGCGGGTGCTCCGGCCAGGCGATGCACCGCCGCATGGCGGCTATCGGGGCTATGTCGCCGATCCCGACGATCACGCCTGGGAAATCGCTTGGAATCCGGCTTGGCCGATCGACGCCGAAGGCCAAGTGACCTTCGGCGCCTGACGTCGGGTCTTAGCCGTTGAGGCGATCCTTGACCGCCTTCGCCGCGCCGAAGCCGAGCTTTTTCGAGGCCGCGATCTGGATGGTCTCACCGGTCGAAGGGTTGCGGCCCTCGCGGGCTGCGCTTTCCTTGACCTTGAACTTGCCGAAGCCGTTCACCGATACTTCCTCGCCCTTGGCGGCGGCGTCGGCGATCGCGGCGAACACGGCGTCGACAGCCTTCTTGCCGTCGGCCTTGCTGGTTCCGAGCGCGCTAGCAACTGCGTCCGAAAGGTCGGCATGGTTCATTCAATATCTCCCTTATGCGGTCGGCCCCTCGCCGACCGGGCGGTCTCTATAGGAGCGAATATTTGCCTTCGCTATCGCGATCAACTCGCGAGGCTGCGGAAGGTGATCGACCAGCGCGCCGTCTCGATCGGCGCGATGCTATGTTCCCACGCGTGCCGCGCTTCGCCGGTGAAACGATAGATCGAGCGGGGCGCGAGCGGCAGTGCAAAGCGGTCGAACTTGTCTCCTCGGCGGCGCCGGAAGCGCATCGCCGCCTCTGCTCCCAGCGAAATGCCGACGACATGCTCGAAGACGGGCCGGTCCTTATGCCAGCCGATGCCGGCCCCGGGGCCGTATGAAATCAGCAGCGCCTGCGCGAGGGCGCCCGGCGGAAGTTCTGAAAAACGCTCGGCGCGAGCGGCGATCGGCGCGAGCCAGTCGGGGATCGGCGCGGCGCGTGCGAAAACCCCCGTCTGGAAATCATAGCTCCATCCAAATGAGCGGGTGAGGCGTTTGCCCTCCCATTGCTGGAACTTGAAGGCCTCGAGCCCAGCATTTTCGATATGGGCTATGAGCGCGGCTTCCTCGGCTTCCGTGACGAAGGCTTCGGCCGCTTCGAGACCGGGAAGCAGTGCACGGCCAAACAGATCGGCCTGCGCCGCGGCACTTTTGCTGACAGGGCCGTGCTTCATGTCCTTGCGAGTGCGTCCAGTTTCGCCGCGATCGCTTTCCAGCGCTCGACGCCCGCTTTATCCCCCGCGAGCGCGAGCGCACCGATGCGCGCTGCGACGAAGCGCGGTGCGCCCGCGCCATGCTGCTTCTCGACGGCGAGGGCGCAGGCCCAGAGATGGCGGTCTTCGGTGAGCATCAGAGCAGGGTCGGCATATCGGGGAGGGGGGGCGACGTCCTGCCGCGGTTGTTCCAGGGGTCGTTGCTATACTCGGCAACGAGGCGGTCGCCGGGATATTTGCGCACGAGCCCGAATGCTTCGTCGGCGGGCGCATGCAGCCAGGTCTCATGATCTTCGGGACGGAGGATCACCGGCATGCGGTCGTGGATATCGAGCAGTTCCTCGGTCGCGTCCACCATCACGCCGGTATAGGCGTCGCCCCATTCGTCGGTGGGGCGCCATAGTCCCGCCCAGGCCGCAAGCGGCTGATCGGTGACGCTGATCCAGGTCTTCGTCATTGCGCCTTTTTCGCCGACGGCTTCGGCAAATGCGGTGAACGGGATCAGGCAGCGATGCGCCGACTGGGCAAACCATTGGCTCCACATACCATAAGGATTGAAGAGCTGATCGTCGCGTGCGTTGTTCGTCGGGCTCGGCTTGTTGGGCAGACCTGTCTTCTTGCTTTTGGAGTGGCGCGGAAAACCCCAGGTCATCGAGCGCAGGACGCGCTTTCCCTGCTCTTCGCGGACGACCATGCCCGAATAGCCGGGATACACATCCTCGGCGCTGTTGAACGCCGGTACGGGGAGGTCGACGCCGAAATGCGCCGCAACCTCGGCCGCGCTTTTGCGCTCGGTGTAGAGATTGCACATGGACGTCAGTCTATCAGCATCAGGCCGGGAAGGAAGGGCATGGGCGGAAACGGCGCTCTGCTTGAGCAGCGCTTGCTGGGGCCGCGCGCTCGGCGGCAATTTGCCGCTGCGCCAAAGATCGTCGGTATGCTCGGCGACAAAATTTTCTGCGGGCGGTGGCGGACGAAACTGGAAGCCGATGACATCCTTGATCGAGCCGTGGAGCCAGCGCTCATATTCATGGGGCATGAGGAGGACGGGCATGCGATCGTTGGTGGGATGCACGAGCTCGTTCGCGTCCATCGTCATGCCGGCGTAAACGGGACCCAATTCGGGGGTGTTCTTGGCGAAGCCCGCCCAGGCCATGATCGGCTGGCCTTCGGCAGAGAACCAACTGCGTGTCTTCTCGCCCGGCGAGCCGTTGGGGTTCGCGAAGTGGGTCAGCGGAATGAGGCAGCGATAGCGGGGCTCGACGACGAGACCTTCCCACATCGGGTTGGTGAGATCGGCGACGAGACCGATGCGGCCCGGCGGATCGCCGCGCAGCCGCATCTCGCGGGTGAGGCGCGGGAAGCCCCAGAGCATCTGGCGAAGGTGCCGTCGGCCGTTCGTTGCATGGACGACGAGGCCGGGGAGGGCCTCGATCGTCTCCGAGGGCACGGCGATATCGGTAAAGCCGCCGGCGCCGAAATGATCGGCGACGTCCGAAGCCGTGGCGGCCAGAGTGTAGAGGCGGCTCATCTCTCGGCGTTCAGGCGAAGATCTTCGTCCATTTTTCGACTTGTTCCGCAAAGCTCGCCGGCTCGAAACCGTGACCGATCTCGGTCTCGACGAGCGGAGCGCTGCCGCCGGCGGCGTAGAAGCCGCTGATATCGCTCTCGCCGAACGGGTCGAATTCCTGCGCCCAGCGATCGAGGGCGATCACGCGCGCGTGGAGCGCGGCACCGCCATGATCGCCGAGCCCGTGCTCCCGCGCGAAACACTCGAGGAGACGGCCATGCTCCGCGATGTCGCTCGAACTCTTCACCTCGATATGCCGGATCGTCTCGATCGCGCGGGCGAGATGCGCGCCGGTGATATGGACCGCATTGACCGCGGCGAGAAAACCGCCGGGTGCGAAAAAATCGTTTGCGGGCGCATGGCCGCGGATGCGGTCGCCGCCGTCGGATCTTTCGAACTGGATTACGTCGCCCATGGCCGGTCCTTCGCTGCGAGTCGGTCAGGGAGTATAGAACAAAAATAGAACAAAGGCGAATCTGCGCCGTGTCGATCAGGGGTCGACGTGGGCGGGCGGAGGAACAAGGAAGAGTGTGCGGCCCTCGACGCGCCAGGCGGCGAGCTGGGACAGAAAATTCATACCGAGGACGTCCGTATTGCGGAGCGCGGGCGAAATCACGACTTTCAGCCGCCGCGCTTCGATGGCACCGACCGCGAGCGCATCGACCGTTCCCGCCTTGGCGTGCACCGTCCCGTTTGCCGTTTGCATAAGAAGAGGCATCAGCGTTGCATCGGCTTCGACCGCGGCTGCGCGCGCTGTCTCATGCGACACGGCCGTCATGGTGGCGCCGCTGTCGACGAGCATCTTTCGCTTGATGCCATTGATTTCGGCATCGACCCAGAAATGCCCGTCGCGCGCCATCGGGATTCGCACCTCGCTGCCGACCACCTGCTGTCGATCGAGACCGATCGCAGAGGTGAGTCGACCGAGGTTCGGATCGAAAGGGGCGTGCTGAAGAATGAGGAAGATCGCGAAGGCAAGGAGCGCGAAGGAGAAGAGGCCGCGTAGCACGCGGCCGACATAGGGGATTTTGAACAGCAGAATGAGGACCAGCGCCGCGCCAGCCGCATAGATCGCGAGCTGTTCCCAAGCGAGATCAGTGGTGAGGGACATATCAGGCCTCTAGCGCTGGCCTCGTGTCGCGGGGCTGAACGATCAGCTCTCCGAGATCGTCTCGTCCTCTATTGCTGCGGCGATCATGCGTTCCCAGACCTGGGCATCCCCGACCGCCAGCATGCGCCCGCTCGGCTCCCGCATCGTCTTGAGGATAGCGAGCGCCGCGGCCGTGTAATCCGGCCAGAGAACGTCGACCGCAGCGGCCGCCGATTCCAGTTCGCCTTCGCCGTTCCGGCTGAGCTCATGTCCGGCAAGGACCCGGGCGATGCGCTCGATCGGCGCCGTTGCGGCAGCGTCCCAAGTCATCGGCCGTTGTTCAGATAGGCGCGAACGGCGTCCGCGCTATTCCCAACGGCATCGACCGCCTCGCGCAGTTCATCCTCGCCCACGCCGAGGCTCTGGGTCCAGTCGCGGATCTCATAGTCTTCGGAAAGGCTGATCCGATCGCGATCGGGGGCGCCCGTCAGTCTCTTGTCGTCCGCCATCATGATCTCCTGCGTGAGAGGCCCGCGAAGCCGGGCCGCGCGGGAGCTGCGGCCCGGCCCAGAAGGCGCAGAATTTCCGCGCCCGTCTGTGCCGCGATCCTGTCGGTACCTTGCCTTTGATAGGCCCTCCCGCCGGTTCAGGGGAAGGCATCTCAACCTCGAATGACGCACCGATGGCGGCAAGCGTTCCCGAGAAAATTTTCGGATTAACACAGGTTATTCGGGAGAGCGGATGCTCTTGTGGCGCGGAACTTTCGAAGCGAGCCAGCGTTACCCGGACATCCACCAAGGATGAATTGGCGCGGCCTTCACCGTCCCCCGCAAGTGCGGTCGGGCGACTGGCGGACTGCGTCCAGACGGGAGATTTATCATGTTCAGATGGGCTATCATCTTTGCCGTCGTCGCGCTCGTCGCGGCGCTTCTCGGCTTCGGCGGCATCGCCGGCCTTTCGGCCGACTTCGCCAAGATCTTGCTCGTGATCGGCGTCGTCCTCTTCATCGTCGCCTTCGTCTTCGGGCGCGGACGCCGCACATTGCCCTGAGTTTCCGGGATGGCCGAAGTTTCCGACTTTGCCATCCTCACGGGTGCCGGCGATCACAAACCCCTCGGTCGCCGGCACACGACTATAACTTCTCCCCATATCGGCCGTGTCTGAGCACCGGCCCGACACACTGAATGTCACGCCGGACGGCCGCTATTTCGTTATTCGCGGCCGACTTTGGCGTAGGTCGAACCCGGCGTTAGAGCCTAGCCAGCGCGAGCGACTAGTATCCGAACTGATGACTGCCCGGCGGGGCGTGCGAGCGGCGCTCGCAGCCAAGGACGGCATACGCTTCGGCAGGCTCGCTCCGCGGTCGATCGCTCGAAGCGCGCGCTTGGCGAGCGCGGGCCGGTGTGGTGGGACGATGGAGCCCCGGACTTCAATCGACACATGGCAGTCAACACGCCCTATGCGCAGTGGTTCGAGGAGTTGACCGACTAAAGTCGGCCTTCTTTCGCCTGGCAGCGGTTCAGGACTTCGCCGTCATCAGCGAAGACGGCGCGCCGCGATGGAGCGTCAGCGTGGCGGTTCCGATCCCGGCCGCGGGGACGACCTTCATCCGTTCGGATGCGATGCCGCGATCCTCGAGCAAATGGGCGAGAAGGCTAATCTGGGCTTCGTCGCCGGCTATTTCGATTGTCGCGGCCGGAGCTGCGCGAAGGACGGTGGCGAGGTCTGCGGCTCGCCCGAGTCCAATGCTTGTCAGTTTGGGCCTGTCTTCGTCGAAGCCATGAAAAGTGAATGTCTCGCTTTGGCCATCGCGCGATGCAAGCCAATCGGCCATCTCGCGCGTGAGCGATCCGGATGCTGCCCCCATCGTCGATCCATCGGGCAGCGTGACGAGCGCGCTCGTCGCTGCTTCCGGCGGTGCGGCCTCAACCGGTTCGCTGCCGCAGGACTGGAGCGAAAGGGTGGCGGCACCGATTGCGAGAACGGACGTCATGAGCAATAGAATACGGGGCATCATTTATCCTCGATCCCCCTCGCAGCACCAACGCGCGACGTGAACGGATGTTGCTGCTCCCGGGCCGTTTTTAAGCCGCTGCCTGTACCTCGGCAGCGTCCTGATATCGGCATATGCCGCGGCCGCTTCGCTTTGCGGTGTAGAGCGCCTCGTCGGCGAGGCTGATCAGTTGTTCAAGGTCGCGCGACAGGTCGTCGCAGACAATGTAACCGATCGACGCCGAAACCCGGACATCATGGCTTCCGACGGCAAAGGGGCGCGCGATCGAGGCTGCAACGCGTTCCGCGAGCATATAGGCCTCGTCGGGATTGCCGATCTGAAGCTGGACGATCACGAACTCGTCGCCGCCAAGCCGCGCGGCAATGTCGCCTTCGCGCAAGGTTCCCGAAATTCGTCTCGCGACCGCTGTGAGCAACGCGTCGCCTGCGGGATGGCCGAAGCTGTCGTTCACAGGTTTGAAGCCGTTGAGGTCGAGGCAATGAAGCGCGATCGGGCGGACTTTAGCGGCGCGCACATTGCGATCGAACCATTCGCGCAGCGCCAGCCGATTGGGCAGGTCAGTGAGCCCGTCGCATCGCGCGAGCGAGGCGAAGGTGAGCCGGCGGCCGATGTCATCGAGAGCGCGGGCGTGTCTTTTTCGCAAGCTGAAGATGCCGCCGGCGAGGAAGGCGGCGGTCATCAGCGCGGTTGCGATGTGGAGCGGCGTTCCGGCAGCGAGCATCGTGACGACCGGCGGCAGGACGGCGAGAAGGAGCGAGGCTATGGCGATGCGCGGGCGAAAGCTCGTCCCCGCCGCGACGCCGGCCGCATAGCCGATGACGAGACAGATCGCGAGCTTGTCGATGGCTGGATCGGGTAGGGCAAGCGCCCGCGCGGCGAAGAAGCCGAGCATGGCTGCAAAGACGGTGTAGCTCGCCGCGTAGCGGCGCTCGAGCCGGCGGGCCTCACCGAGTGCGATCGCGGGATTATCCGCGACGGTTGCGTCGCGTGAGGCAACGAGGAGCCGGGCGATCGAGGCGAGGACGCCGATCGCATAGGGTCCGGCGATCAGCATGTCGCCCGATTGTTCGATGATCAGCGCCCCGCATATGAGAAAGCCGAGCGACATGACGCGCGAGGGCAGCATGCCATCGTAGAGACTTCGGATCAGTTCGATTTCGATCGCGTCGGGAGAATATTTGACCGGGGTCGACATCGCTCAGCTCCTTGCCGAGAATTACCGCCCTCCGGGAGGATCGGTTCCTCCTGCGGACGGCCGAACCTCCTGAAATCCCGCACGCTTCAGCCTAGACGCCGAGCGTTAACAAAGTTGGAAGCGTGGGAGCATTCGCCGAACATTCGATGCCCGAAAAGGTAAAGCCCCGCTGCACAAGGCTGCGGGGCTTTCCTGAAGTCGGGTCCTGAGACCCGAGCTTGCATACTATCGGCGCGCGGATGGCCGGATTGTTCCCGTGGCCGTCGATATTATTTCAATCATCGGCAGCGCACATTGCTACGATCGATTTCGCGCCCGACGGCTGCCCCGCCGAGGGCGCCGATCACGGTGCCGAGCGTTTCCGACCTGCCGTCGGCGATCACGTTGCCGAGCACGCCGCCCGCGATCCCGCCGACGATCAGGCCGGTCGATCCGTCGTTTCGGCGGCAATAATATTTGTTGTCGCGGCCGCGATAGATGCGGTCGTTGTCGCTAAGGCGGCGTTCGCGATAGCGCCGGTCGTTGCGATAATAATTCTCCGCATAATAGCCGCTGTAGCGCGGGTCGGGGCGATCATAGTCATAGCGGCCATATTGGTCGTAATAGGCGCGATCATAATAGCCATAGCCGCCGTCGTCATAGGCATAGCTGCTGCCGGTCGAGGCGCAGGCACCGACCATGGCGGTCGCGGCGGCGAGAGGAAGGATCATCAGGCGGTTCATCGGCATCACTCCATTTGGTTGCGTGCCGGGCCGACCTTGGCGGGGCATGCGCTGGCCCCTCATGATCTAGACCCCTGAAAGCATGTCGAGTTCCGCCCCCTGCCATTTGAAAGCTAACGGAAATCCCGAGGTTTGATCTTGATGCCTTCGGTCGGTTGGCCGGGAATGATGCCGGACCCGAGGCGGAGGTCGGGAATATAGATGTCGCGCGGATTGCGGCCGAGCGGCTTCGTTTCCGGATCGCGCGGGTCGGGGCCGACGGGGCTCTTGACGACGTCGGCGCGGCCGACCCTGTAGATATCGGCGATGTCCTTGCGTTGCCCGACGCTCGCGAGCAACGGGGAGAGGTCGTCGAGCCTTTGCGCGACGATATGGATGACCTCGCCCTCGCGCTGAACCTGACCGCGCACACCCATCATCGCGGCGCCGAGGACGACGCGGCGATATTTCTCGAAGACATTGGTCCACACGACGAGGTTCGCGACCTCGGTCTCGTCTTCGAGGGTGATGAACATGACGCCCTTCGCCGAGCCCGGTTTTTGCCGGACGAGAACGACCCCGGCGAGGTTCACCCACCGGCCGTCCTTGATGCCTTGAAGCTCCCGGCAGGTGATGATCTTTCGCGAGCGAAGCTCGTCGCGGAGGAAGGCGAGGGGATGGGCCCTCAGTGAAAGGCCGGAGGCTCGGTAATCCTCGACGACCTCGGCGCCTTCGCCCATCGGCGCGAGCAGCGTCGCTGGTTCCAGTGCTTCGCGCTGGAGACGTCCTGCGCGTTCGTCGGCAGCCTGGAAGAGGGGAAGGGCGGCAGGTCCCAAGCCCTTCACCTCCCATAACCCTTCCCGGCGCGAGCTTCCGAGCGAGGCGAAGCCGTCCGCATCGCCGATCCGGTCGAGCGCTCCGCGCCCGACGCGTGCGCGGCGCTGGATTTCCTCGGCGCTGCTATAGGGTACGCCGGCACGGGCCGCGGCGATCGCGGCGCCATCTTCGTTGGCGAGGCCGCGGACCATGCGCAGGCCCAGACGCACCGCATGATATTTGCCGTTGGCAGTCTCTTCGAGCGTGCAGTCCCAGCGGCTGTGATTGACATCGATGGGCCTGATCTCGACGCCATGATTGCGGGCGTCGCGGACGATCTGCGCGGGCGCGTAAAAGCCCATCGGCTGGGCGTTGAGCAGCGCGGCGCAGAATGCGTCGGGATGATGGCATTTCATCCACGACGAGGCATAGGCGATGAGAGCGAAACTCGCGGCATGGCTCTCGGGAAATCCGTAGGAGCCGAAGCCCTCGATCTGCTTGAAGGTCTTTTCGGCAAACTCGCGGTCGTAGCCGCGGCCGACCATGCCATCGATCAGCTTGTCGCGGAAATGGCTGACCCCGCCGGTGAGCTTGAAGGTCGCCATCGCACGGCGGAGGAGATCGGCCTCGCTCGGCGTGAAGCCGGCGCATTCGATCGCGACGCGCATCGCCTGCTCCTGAAAGAGCGGGACGCCCAGCGTCTTTTCAAGCACGCGCCGTAGCTCGGGCGTCGGATAAGTGACCTCCTCCTGTCCGTTTCGGCGGCGGCGATAGGGATGGACCATGTCGCCCTGGATCGGGCCCGGCCGGACGATCGCGACCTGAATGACGAGATCGTAGAAGGTGCGCGGCGCCATAAGCGGGATCGATGCCATCTGCGCGCGGCTCTCGATCTGGAATACGCCGAGCGTGTCGGCCTTGCGGATCATCGCGTAGGTCGCCGGATCTTCCGCGGGAATGGTGGAAAGATCGTGCTTCAGTCCTTTGTGATCGTGAAGGAATTCGAAGGCACGGCGCATGCAACTCAGCATGCCCAATGCAAGGATGTCGACCTTCATGAAACCGAGGGCGTCGATGTCGTCCTTGTCCCATTCGATGACCTGCCGGTCTTCCATCGCGGCGGGCTCGATCGGCACGAGTTCGTCTAGCCGGTCGCGCGTCAGCACGAAGCCGCCGGGGTGCTGCGAAAGGTGGCGGGGCGTGTTGATGAGCATGCGCGCCAGCTCGAGCGTCAGCGCGAGGCGCTTGTCCCCGAGATCGAGGTTCAGGGCTTCGGCATGCTTCTCCTCGACGCCCTCGCGGCTATAGCCCCAGACCGCGCCGGCGAGCCCCGCCGTGATGTCTTCGCTAAGCCCGAGCGCCTTGCCGACTTCGCGGACGGCGCCGCGCGAGCGGTAACGCGTGACGACCGCGGTGAGTGCGCTGCGGGTCCGGCCATAAGTCTCGTAAATCCACTGGATAATTTCCTCGCGCCGCTCATGCTCGAAGTCGACATCGATATCGGGCGGCTCCCGGCGCTCGGCGCTGACAAATCGCTCGAACAGGAGTTCGGACCGCACCGGATCGATCGAGGTGATACCGAGGACGTAACAGACCGCGCTGTTCGCCGCGCTGCCGCGGCCCTGACAGAGGATCTCGCGGCGACGTGCTTCTGCGACGATCGAGTGCACCGTCAGGAAATAGGGCGCGTAATCGAGTTCGCTGATCAATCTGAGTTCATGCTCGAGCTGGGTACGGACCGCCGGGCTGACGCCTTCGGGGTAGCGGAGCGGGGCCTTTTCCCATGTCAGTCGCTCTAGCTCCTCCTGCGGGGTACGTCCGGGAACCTGGATCTCGTCGGGATATTGATAGCGCAGCTCTTCGAGACTGAAGGTGCAACGCTTCGCGAAATCGACCGTGCGCGCGACCGGCGAACGATCCTTGAGGTAGCGGAGAAACAGGCGTTCCATCTCGGCCGCCGTCTTGATGTGGCGGTCGGCGAAGCGTTCGCGGCGATCGCCAAGCTCGTCGATCGTGCATTTCTCGCGGATGCAGGTGACGACATCCTGCAGCAGGCGCCGGTCGGGCATATGATAAAGGACGTTGCCGGTTGCGAGCGTCGGCACTTTCGCTTTGGCGGCCAATGCTGCGAGATCACGCAGCCTGATCGCATCGCCGGGGCGGCGCCGGATCGTGAGGGCGAGATAGAGGCGATCGCCGAAGATGCGCCTTGCGCGGGCGATCGCCGCCTCGGCTGCGCTATCGGCGCGGTCGGGAAGCAGGATTGCAAGCAGGCCCTCGGTCCAGTCCTCGAGATCGGGCCAGTCGAGATGGCAGGAGCCCTTGCCGGCGCGCGTCTTGCCGATGCTGAGCAGCCGGCACATCCGGCCATAGGCCATCTTGTCGGTTGGATAGACGAGAAGGGCGGTTCCGTCGGCAAGATCGAGACGCGTGCCGGTCAGGGCGCGGACCCCGGTGACCTTCTCGGCGTCCCACGCGCGCACGATCCCGGCGACGCTGTGCCGGTCGGCGACGCCGAGCGCGGGCAGGCCGAGCATTGCAGCGGCGGTGAACAGCTCTTCCGGCGAGGAGGCGCCGCGCAGGAAGCTGAAATGCGTCGTGACCTGCAGCTCGACATAGGCCGGTCCTTCATCGGTCATGCTAAGGCGCCGCTATTCGGCGGCCGCACTCTCAAGCGAATGCGGTTCGATGCCTGCTGCCTTCTCAAGCGAATGCGATTTGATGCCGGTCGCATTCTCAAGCGAACGCTCCGTGAATAAACCAGCGCATGGAGCCGGTGGCCGGATTGACCCCGTCGCCGAGGCGGAAGAGCCAGTAACGGCCGCCCGTCTCGGTCTCGACCTGATAATAGTCGCGGACGGTGAGATGGGTTTCGCCTTCAATCCCGCCCTCGCGCCACCATTCGCCCTGCAGTCGTTCGGGTCCGTCGCCCTGCGTGACCCGGTAGCGTTTGCGGCGCCAGATGAAGAGGCGCGGCGCATCATCGGGAAGCAAGGCGACGACATCGACCGGTTCGGGCCGCGCGAGCATACGCGACGGGCGCGGCCAGTCGCTCCAGCTCTCGCCTGTCTCGGGCGCGAGCGCGGGGAGGGCGGCGACCGAGCGCTCGGGCATCGCGCTCGGTCGCGGCGCCGCGCGCTGGAGCGCGCGCTGCCCGAAGCGGTTGGCGAGCGTGTCGACTAAGGCGGGAAGATCGGGTCCGCGGCGTCCGATATTTTCGAGCGCGTCGGCCTGGCTCCCTTGCTGCCGCTCCGCGAGCGCCGCGATGAGCGTCATCGCCTCGATCCCGAGACCGGGATCGACGCTCTCGATCCGCGCGGCGAGCAGTTTCGCAAGATGCCTGGGATCGCGCGAAGGCGAGGCGGTTCCGATACGGATGGCCTGCGTCTGCCCATCGACGCGGTGGAAATAGCAGTCGAGGCGCCGCGCGCCCGTTCCGGCGCGGTTGAGCTGGCCTGCGATATCGTGCGCAAGGTCGCCGATCACCTGCGCCAAGGCATCCGCCGTCGCGAGCGGCTCCATGAAGCCGCGCCTGGCTTGCGGCAGCACTTCGGGGAAGATCGGTTCGATGGGCTCTGGGAGCGTGCCGAGTGCCTGGTCGAGGCGGCGATGCAGTTCGCGTCCGAACCGTTTAGCGAGCGGACCGCGGGGACTTCCGATCAGCTGCTCGATCCGCTCGAAGCCGAGTTTGCGCAGGCCTTCGACATCGGCGGACGGCAGGCGGAGCGCTGCGACGGGAAGGAGCGCGATCGCCTTGCGATGCGCTCCGGGTTCAACCGTGACGGGCCGCCCGGCGGGGACATGGCGGGCGGTCGCATGCGCGCAGCCGGCCGTGTCCGCGACCGCAATTTGCAGGCTGAGACCGAAGGCTGCGACGCGGCGGTGAAGATCCTTGAGCAAGGCTCGCTCGCTGCTGAAGATAGCCGCGCAGCCGGTAATGTCGAGCCAGAGCCCGTCGGGCGGATCGGGCGCGACAATCGGCGAATAACGCTCGCCTGCCCAGAGGGCGAGGCGCCGCAGCCCGTCGAGATCGGCTTCGGGCTCGCCGTCGACGACATCGAGCTCGGGCGCGAAAGCCCGCGCTTTCGTGATCGTCATGCCCGTCTGAATGCCAAGCATCCGCGCCTCCCGGCACGTCGCCGCGACGATACGCCGGCCATGGTCGGGGATCGCGGTGACGAGCGGGCGGGGCGGGGCGCGGCCGTCAGGCTGCGGCTTGCGCATCTTCCTGCGCAGCCGGTCGGTCGACCAGTGCGGCAGGAAGAGCGATACGACCCGTCGCATCGCAGCCCTCCACGATCCAGTTGTGCGGATTGCCGCCGCGCGCGCGCTCGAGCGCGACGCGCCAGCGCGCGCGTCCGATCGCGGGGATGCCCAGATCCTCGGTCGGACTCGCGGTGACGCGCCAGCGGGTCACGGCGGCGCTGCCTTCGGCAGGCTCGCCGGCCTTGCAGGCGCGGCGGAAGATGAAGGCGGGGACTCCCGAGGCTTCGGCGGCAAGCTGCAGCCGCTTCGAAGCGATGGTACTGTATTTCTTGACCTCGCCGACGACCCCCGCGAGCCCCGGATGGCGGAGGCACTCCTCCATCGCGAGGAGGACGTTGGTGTCGCTGCCCGCTTCGACATGAATCAGCCGGTCGGGATGGAGCCCGGCAAGATGGAGCGCGGGGGCGAAGAGATCACGCCAGCGCAGGCACCAGAAAACCGGGCCGTCGCTCCTGGCGAGGATACCGGCAAGGAAGATCGTGGCGCTCGCATCGTCCGCCAGTTCGGGACTGCCGGCGAGCTCGTGAAGCGCGCCGGTGGCGATTCCGCGCGCAGGAATTCGCGAGTCGAAATCCTCGATACCGAACGGGATGACGTCATGACGAGCGCCAACGCCTTCGATTTGCGCTATTTTCGCGCGAATTTCTTCAAGAACGGCGGACTGGCGCATAGGTGCGGATAACTCGGCAAGCTGGTCTTATGTTCCTTCTTTGTTCTCATTGCCTGCTCTTCGTCAAGGCGCGCTGCGGCGAAGCGGTATCATCGCTGTGGATGAAAAGCCGGAAAGCGAGGGTGCCGGGGGTTTGCCGCGGGGCGGAGATACGAGCCGGCGGTGCGGCAGATCGAAGGTGCGGGGCATTGCGCCGGGAAGCGGGGACGGGGCGTGGAGCGGGGTGGGCCGGGCAGCCGTGAGCCCCGGCTTTCGCATCCGGAGTCATGAGTTCCGCTGTGACCCCTCGGCTCCCGTTGCATGGGACCTTTCCCTCATTGGCTGCCTGATTGCGGGGCTCGGCTCGCCTAATGCCGTCAACCCCCTGCGGGGGTTCGCCCTCGCATGCGCTCGGTGACGGCGGCTCACGGCCCCTCCTTCTGGCGCCATCGGGGATGGTCCCCGAGCATCAAAGGAGACTGGACATGGGTACCACCATCGGAAATCTGACCCTCAAGGACGACGGCAGCTATGAAGGCACGCTCGCGACCCTGATGGTCACCGTGCCGATCGCAATCGTCCCGAACGGCCGCAAGATGAAGGAAAGCGAGCCCGTCATCAACACGAGCCGCCGAACTTACCACATTGAACTGCGCGCGACGCCTTCGACCTATATGGCCGCAGTCTCGTGGCGCTATCCGCAGGACGAGCTGATCGCGCTTCGCGCGGCCGAAGCCGAGCGTGTGAGGGCCGCGCCCGCCGCCAGCGGGATCAATCTGCCGTCGCTTAACTTCGCCTACCGGATCAGCGGCGACAAGGCGCCATGGCGCCCGGTGCGCGCGTTCGACGACGGCCGACAGCTCTTTGTTGAGTTCAGCCCTTCGATCGCGACCGGCGAGATGCCGCCGCTCTTTGCGGTCGGCGAGAAGGGCGTGGCCGAGCTTCTGAACTACCGTGTCGACGGCCGCTTCATGATCGTCGACCGGTTGTTCGTTCGCGGCGAGCTTCGCTTGGGCGCCGGAAAGGCGGCGAAGAAGGTCCGTATCGTTCGCGATGCGTCGGCTGCGCGGGTACGCCCGTGAGCCGGCCCGAGGACGCCGAAGGCGAGGCTCCGACCGCTGAAATGGCACCTGACGCGGCAGTGGTAGCGCCTGCGAGCCCCGACGGTTTTCGTCTTGAGGGCGAACTGCCTCGCGTCATGCGCCTTTCGCGCAAGACGCTTGCGGTGCTCGGCGGCACCGCCGGGATCGCAATCGGCGGCGCGCTTCTCTGGGCGCTGCGCCCGGTCGATCCGAAGGCGGCGCAGGAGCTCTACGAGGTTACGTCGCCGAACCGGTCCGAGGCCGTGACCGGGGCGCCCGCAGACTATGGCGCCGTCCCCAAGCTCGGGCCGCCGCTCCCCGGGGACCTCGGTCGGCCGATTGTGTCGGCGCAAAAGGCGGGCGAGCCTGTTCCCGTCCCGGCGATGGGGCCGCCAACGCCTGATCCCCGGCAAATCGCGCGGGAGCAGGCGAGGCAGCGCGCACTGCAGGAGCGCGAGGCGGCCGAGGGAAGCCGCCTGTTTCTGGGCGGCGGCAGCGCAGTGGCCGCCGCGCCCGAAATTCTCGATGGCCAGCCGGCAGCCGCAGATCCAGCCAAGGAGGCGGGTACGCCTACGGCGGCGCGCAAAGCCTTTCTCGCCGGCGGGCCGCAGCGCGCGTTCGAAAGCTCCGAGCGGATCGTCGCGCCGAGTTCGGCGGCCGTGGTTCAGGCTGGCACGGTTATCCCCGCCGCTCTGATCACGGGAATCCGGTCCGACCTCCCCGGCCAGATTACCGCGCAGGTCACGCAGAATGTTTATGATAGCCCGACTGGGCGGCTGCTCCTCATTCCACAAGGTGCGCGGCTTGTCGGCGAGTATGACAGCGACGTCGCAGCCGGCCAGCGCCGCGTCCTGCTTGCATGGGATCGTCTCATTCTTCCGGGCGGGGGGTCGATCCGGCTCGATCGCCAGCCCGCGGGCGACGCCTCGGGTTTGGCCGGTGCCGAGGACCGGGTGAACAATCACTGGGGCCGGATGCTTCGGGCAGCGTTGGTGTCATCGTTCCTTGGGATCGGCACGGAGCTTGCCGCGGACGGCGATGAACTCGTCCGGGCACTACGCTCGGGTTGGCAGGACAGCACGAACGAGGCCGGGCGTCGGATAGTCGAACGCGAACTTTCCGTTCCGCCGACGCTCACAGTGCGGCCGGGCTTCTCCTTGCGAGTGATCGTGACCCGAGATCTTATTCTCGAGGAACCGCTGGCGAGGAGCCGGCGATGAGCAAGCTGCGCCTCGGTCCGGTCGTCGAGGAGCGGCCGGTCAAGCTGACTGTCGAGCTGCCAGGATCCCTCGTGCGCGATCTTGCGGACTATGCGGCCATCCACGCAAGATTGAACGGGTTGGCCACCCCGCTCGCGCCCGAAAAATTAATCGCGCCGATGGTGGGACGGTTCATCGGCAGTGATCGGGAGTTCAGCAAACAACGCCGGAGGAAAGCATGAGCGGAGGAACGGACAGACTCGTACGCCTCCCGACGGTTATTTCGCGAACGGGACTGTCGCGATCGACGATCTACGAGAAAATCGCTGAAGGGACTTTCCCGAAGCAAATCCGTCTGAGCAAAAGCTCGGTCGGCTGGCGTGAATCGCAGCTTGATCAATGGATTGAGGACCCACCTTCTTACCGAGCCGACATCTGAGAATGGGTTGCCGCGCGCCTTCTCACCCGCGTGGATAGTTGATTGGCTTGACGATAAGGCTCGGCCATTGCCAAGCCGCACTCAAACAGCGTCTCGGGCACCCGCGCGACAAGCGCTGCCCGACTGTCTCCATACGGCGCATCATCCGGTATGCGCGGTCGCCGCAACTCTCGGATCTGCCCGAATGGTCGCCGCAACACTCCCCAGCAGAAATCAATCGCAGGCTGTCGCTGCCCACTCCTCGACGGTGTTCCGGCCGGAGCAATGCTGTGACCGCTCCGGCTCATTCTCATCGTTTGCATTGATCAGACGAGCGAGTGTTCTCTCATTCGAAACGGGGGTTGATCGAGACGAGATTTTCCACGAAAATGGATGCGCTTCTGAATACGGTCGTTCGAATCTTTTCGCCTAATGAACGAAAGTGTGGGGGAAAGTGTGGGGGAATTAAGCCCTCTTGACGACCTAACCTATTGTTAAATTAGACGCTAATTTCTGCGTTCGATACAAGCCCTGCCACCATTTCCAACAGAATAGCTTCCCCGCCCCGCTTCGCGCGGATTGCGAGGCGTGCCGCCTTTCCTTCGATGCGAATTTGAATGACATCGATATCAATTTTGATTATGCGCGGCCCATAACGGGAGAGAGCGATGGATTCGACACAGGGCAGCGCGTCGCCGCGAACGGTTTCCGGCGGCGCTGATCCGGGCCGGCTCGGGTTCGGCGTGTCGGGCCTCTATCTCGCGCTCTATGTCCATTATGGCTTTTTCGCCTTCCTGCCGCTGTGGCTGAAATCCACCGGTGCCTCGGCCGAGGAAATCGGCGTGCTGCTCGCGATCCCGATGATCCTGCGGCTGCTGACCGTCGCGCCCTTTGCGGCCTTCGTCGGGCGGCGCGGATGGGTGCGCAATGCGATCGCTTATACCTCGCTCGCCTCGGCCGCGATCATCCTGTTGCTGCTCGGCGAGCCCGATCATGCCGGGCGTATCGGCATCGTCATCATCTTTTCGATCATGTGGGACCAGATTCCGGTCCTCACCGACGCCTATGCGGTGATGGCGGTGCGCAGCCGGTCGCTCGATTTCGGGCGATTGCGCGTCTGGGGATCGATCGCGGTGGTGGTGTCGAACGCCGCCGCCGGCTGGGCGATCAGTATGTTCGGCCTTAAGATGTTGCCGTTGATGGTCGCGACACTGCTGATCGCTCCGGCGATCGTCGCGGTCCTGCTGCCCGCGGACCGCAAGCTGACCGCCGTCGATGCGGCGGTCGGCGGCCGCTGGCGCGACCTGTTCGGCGACGGGGGCCTGATTCTCGCGATGGTCGCGGCGTCGCTGATCATGGGCAGCCACGGCGTTCTGACGAGCTTCGGCGCGATTCAGTGGGAAGCGCAGGGCATTTCGACCACGGTGATCGGCCTGTTGCAAGCGCTGGCGGTCGCGGCGGAGATCGGGGCCTTCTGGTTCGGCGCGAAGCTGCTCGGCAACCGCGACCCGCGTCTGCTGATCGTGGCGGGGGCGATTGCCGGCGCGCTGCGCTGGGCGATCATGGCGACGAGTCCCGGCCTGCCGGTTCTGGTCGTGGGGCAGCTTCTCAACGGCATCACCGCGACCGGGACGATCCTCGGGATCATGCTGGTGATCGCGCGCCGGGTACCCAGCCATCTTACCGCCACCGCACAGGGGATGAACGCGGTCCTGCTCGGCGCGGTTCTCGCGGTCGCGATGGTCGGGTCGGGGCTGCTGTGGAACCAGGGTCTGGCGGTCGCCTATCTGGCCATGTCGGTGCTCGCGCTGCTCGGCGCGCTCTGCGCCTGGCCGCGGCGCAGCGCCACCGACACCCACCCCAATCAGGACGCCATGTCCGTATCGGGAGCCGAATGATGAAGCGCCGCATAACGATCCTTCTCGCCGCACTGTTGACCAGCGCGATGCCGACTCCCGTCGCCGCGCAGGTCGCGCCCGCCGCTCTGCCGACGCTGGGCCTGCAGAACTGGCCGCTGCCCGACACATTGAGCCCCGAAGGCAAGGCGGCGGCCGCCGCCGCGGCGGCGCAGGCGATGCCCGATCCGCTGCCGCCGCTCCCCGACATCCGCGCCTTCATCGGTGCGATGCAGGCGAGCATGGGGGCCGCGCTTCAGAAGCGGTACGAGGTAAGGGTCGAGGAAGCGACGATCGCCGGGGTGCGGGTGCGCATTATCTATCCCAAGGGAGTGAGCGCGCTCGGCAAGGGGCCGGTGCTGCTCAACCTGCACGGCGGCGGTTTCGCGATCGATTCGGGATCACTGACCGAGACGATCCCGATTGCCGCGCGCACGGGCCTGCCGGTGGTCGCGGTGCTCTATCGGCTGGCGCCCGAGAACCCCTATCCGGCAGCGCTCGACGATGCGCTAGCGGTGTATCAGGCGCTTGAGAAGGAGCGGGGCGCGAAGCAAATCGCGGTGTTCGGGACGTCGGCGGGCGCGGTCCTGTCGGGGCAACTCGTCGCGAAGCTCGCGAGCAGCGGCCGGCCGATGCCGGCGGCGCTCGGCTTTCTCTCGGGCAGCGCGGACCTGGGGGTGCGCGGCGATTCCGAAAGCTGGATGCCGGGCCCGGGCTTCGACTGGGTCGCGGCCTATGCGGGCAAGACGGCGATGACCGACCCGATCCTGTCGCCGATCCGCGGCGACGTGTCGAAATTTCCGCCGACGCTGTTGCTCACCAGTTCGCGCGATTTCTTGCTGAGCCCGACAGCGATCTTCGCGCGGGCGCTGACCGAAAAGGGCGTCGACGCGCGGCTGGTGGTGTTCGACGGGCTGCCGCACGCCTTCTGGGCCTATATGGCGGCGCCCGAGAGCGATCAGGCGAACGAGCTGGTTGCGCGGTTTTTGAAGGATAGGCTGGCGGGCGCGAAATAGCGCGCGGGGCGGCGGCTTTGGGGTGGGACGCGGGCGTAGCCTCATGTCCCGTCGTCATTCCGGGCTTGACCCGGGACCCGCCTTCCTTCCGTCGCCGTCGATCGAAGACAAGGCAGGCCCCGGGTCAAGCCCGGGGTGACGGCAAATTGGAGGCCGCGATCAGCCCTTCGCCAGATGGTCGCGGTAGCGGTCGCGCAGCGTCTTTTTGTCGATCTTGCCCGTCGCGGTGAGCGGGACGGTGTCGAACAGGATATCGTCGGGCATCCACCAGCGCACGACGCGGCTTTCGAGATGGGTGCGGATTTGCGCGGCGGTGACCCGCTCACCGTCGTGCGGCTCGATGACGAGCAACGGTCGTTCCTCCCACTTCGGATGATGCACGCCGATGACCGCGGCGATGCGGACGCCGGGACAGCCGACCGCGGCATTCTCCAGGTCGATCGAACTGATCCATTCGCCGCCCGATTTGATGACGTCCTTGGCGCGGTCGGTCAGGCGCAGGAAGCCGAAGCGGTCGATCGTGCCGATATCGCCGGTGTCGAACCAGCCGTCGGCATGGGCGGCGGGTAAGTCGGGATAATAGCGATCGACGACCCACGGCCCGCGCACCTGCAACGCGCCGGCCTGCTCGCCGTCCCACGGCAGCGGCGCGCCGTCGTCGTCGATGATGCGCAGTTCGATGCCGAACTGCATCCGGCCCTGCCGCGTCAGGATCGTCTCGGTCGCATAGTCCTCGCCCTCGGCTGCCAGCAGCGGGGTCGGGGTCGAAATCACGCCGAGCGGGTTGGTCTCGGTCATGCCCCAGATCTGGAGCACGGTGACGCCATATGTTTCGCGGAAGGTCTCGGCCATCGCGCGCGGTACCGCCGATCCGCCGATGACGAGGCGCTTCAAATCGCCGACGCCCTGGCCGCTGGCCTCAAGATGCGCGAGATACATCGTCCAGATCGTCGGGACGCCGCCCGAGAAGGTCACGCCCTCGTCGGCGATCAGTTCGGCGAGGCTGGCGCCGTCCATCCGGTCGCACGGCAGCACGAGCTTGCAGCCATTGATCGCGGCGGCGAAGGGCAGGCCCCAGGCGGTCGCGTGATACATCGAAGAGCAGGGCATGATCGTGTCGAAGGCGCTGAACCCGAAGGCGCTGCTCAGCCCCGCCGCCATCGCGTGCAACACGATCGAGCGATGGCTGTAGAGCACGCCCTTGGGATCGCCGGTGGTGCCCGAGGTGTAGCAGAGAAAGGCCGCGGCCTTTTCGTCGAAGCGCGGCCAGTCGAATTCGCCATCCTCGGCGGCGATCAGATTTTCATATGGATCGCCCAGCAGGACGAAATGTTCGATGGCGGGAAGCAGCGGTTTCAGCCGCTCGACGAGGTCGGCGAGGTTTGCCTCGAAAAAGAGGATGCGGCTGCCCGCATGGTTGATCGTGAAGGCGATCTGCTCGTCGCTGAGCCGCGGATTCGCCGTATGGAGCACCGCGCCGATGCCGGGGACGGCATAGAAAAGCTCGAGGTGCCGGTGGGTGTTCCACGCCAGCGACGAGACGCGGTCGCCCCCGGCGATGCCGAGCGTGCCGAGCATCTGTGCCGCCTGCCGAGACCGCCGCTCGCAGCCGGCCCAGTCGTAGCGCCACAGGGGTTCGTCGACGCACTTTGAGACGATCGCGCGCGCGCCGTGGGCGCGGGCGGCGTGGGTCAGGATCGCGCTGATCTGCAGCGGGGCATCCTGCATCAGGCCGGGCAGCATCGTCATTTCTCTCCCGCAGTGCGTCACTTGCCGGAGGGCAGGAGCGCGTAGCCGTCGATAAAATCGGCTGTGACGCCGTTCGTCCAGCCAAAACCGATCTGCGCCTCATATTCGCCGCCGCCGCCGACGGTGGCCGCTTCGATGTCATATTTCTCGAACAGTAAGCCGGTGCGGGCGAAGGTCGCGCCGACCGTGTCGACCCAGCGGCTGGCGATGTCGCGTGCCAGCGCGTCATGGCCATAGCGTTTCAGACCCGCGACGCCGATCCATTGCAGCGGCGCCCAGCCGTTCGGGCGGTCCCATTGCTCGCCGGTCTCGACGAGCGTCGTGCGCAGGCCGCCGGGCGCGACAAGGTGGCTTGCGACCACGCGGGCGGTGCTGTCGGCTTGCTCCTGCGTCGCGGCACCGACGGCGAGCGGGGCGAGCGCGGCGGCGGTGAGCGGCGTGCGCAATGCGCCGCTGTCGATGTCATGGTCGGCGAAATAGCCGCCCTCGGCGTCCCACAAGTGGCGGTTCATCGCGTCGCGCCGCTGCTCCGCCAGTCGGGCGTAGCGACCGGCCTCGGCGTCCGGGCTCGCGGCGATCGCGGTTTCGAGACCGAACAGAAAGGCGTTGAGGTCGACCGGGGCGATCGCCGTCGTCCGGATCGACGCGAGCGTGCCGTCGCCCAGCCAGCGCGACGAGAAATCCCAGCCGCTTTCGGCCCCGGCGCGCAGGTCGCGGTAGACCTCTCCGGCAGGGCGGCCGCTTTTTGCGGCGGTCGCGACATCTTCGCGCCAGCTTTCGTCGCGCGGTGTGTCGCGCGGATCCCAATAGCGGTTGAGCAGCCGCCCGTCCGCCAGCCGCGCGCCGCGCGCCGCGCACCGACCGGGCGCCAGTTCGTCGGTGCCAGCCATCCACCAGCCATGTTCGCGCTTCATCGCCGACAATCGCCGCGCGGCGACATCGGGACGGCGGTCGTCGAGCAATTCGACCATCATGTGAAACAGCGGCGGCTGCGACCGGCCGAGATAATAGGTCCGCGTCCCGTTGGGGACATGGCCATGCGCCTCGATCAGGTCGGTCATCGCGTCGACGATGCCGTTGGCGAGTTCGAGCTCGCCGTCGCGGACGAGGCCGAGCATGGTAAAGAAGCTGTCCCAATAATAGATTTCGCGGAAGCGTCCGCCCGGTACGACGTGCCGGTGCTGGACGGGCAGTGCCGACCCGCCTGTAACAAGGTCATCGGGTGCGCGCGCCAGTTCTTTCCACATCGCGCCGATCCGCGCGCGGACGGGCTGGGCGGAGGCCGTGCGTCCTGCGGTTTCGGTGGTCGCGGGCAGATCGAAATTGTCCGCGATAAAGGCGCGCAGCGCGTCGTCGCCAGCGGGCAGGCCGGCGAAGTCGCGCATGATCTCGGCGACCGGGCGCTTCGGCAGCGCGTCGACGAAGGTCTTGCCGTCGGGCAGGATCGCGCGCTCCTGTACCTTGGCGAGGAGCGGGCCGAACAGGTCGGCGGGACTGGGGTCGGGGCGCATGGGTGATCGGGTCAAGGCTCAGCGGGCCAGGTGGCGGCTGAAAAAGGCGGCCTGCGCCGCGAGCGCGTCTTCGGTTTCCGGGCATTCCATATAAGCCCAGAAGGCATGGAGCATGCCCTCATAGACCATCAGGTCGGCATCGACCCCGGCCTTGCGCAGCGCCAGATGGAAGCGCACGGTCTGGCTGAGCAACTGGTCGCGGGTGCTGGTCATCAGCAGCGTCGGCGGCAGGCCGGACAGGTCGCCATAGAGCGGCGACAGCAGCGGGTCGGTGCGCTCGGTCCCGGCGCTATAGTCGGCCAATGTGTCGGGCGCGGTCCGTGCGCCCATGATCGACGGCAGAAAGGCTTCGCAATCGCTGACCAGCGCGAGGTCCGCCGAGCCGGAAAAGACGCCCGCCGCTGCGGGCATCGGCAGGCCTTCGGCCTTGATCCGTGCCAGAAGCTGTCCCGTCAGAACGGCGCCGGCGGAGGTGCCGTAAATGCCGATCGCGGTCGCCGGTCGCTGCGAGAGAGCATCGGTGTAGACCGCCAGCGCATCGTCGACCGCGGCGGGGAAGGGGTGTTCGGGCGCCATGCGGTACATCACCGTGACGACCGATATCCCGGTCAGCCCGGCGATCGGGATCGTCTCGGTCTCCGACCCCGAATCGACCATGAAGCCGCCGCCGTGGAAGTTGATCAGCAGCCGCTGGTCCGCGGCCGCTTCGCTTGCCCGGCGCCGGACGAGCTTGACCGGCACGCCCGCGATCTTGTCCTTGCTCACCGCGACGTCGAAGCGCCTGGCGCGGCTCTTGTTCAGCGGCCTCAGATGATTGGCGGCGGCGGCGCGGACCGCCTTGCGCGTGATCGTGTTGCGCATCAGCGTCGCGGTCATCTCGGGTGCCGAGCCGGCCGCCAGCAACGGCGCCATGGCGGCGCGCGCTTCTTCGCTGACGGTCGGCGCGAAGGGTGGTTGCACGGGGCGGTCTGCCATCGGATCAGTTCCCGAACCGATAGCCGATCCGCACCCCGTACATCCGCGGCTCGCTATAGGTCAGCCCTACCATGCCCGACGACTGGGCATATTGGTCGAGCACCCCGACCGGCTTCGCCTCGTTGGTCAGGTTGTTGACGAAGAATGTGAAGTCGATCGGCCGCCCGCCGACGTCCTTCAGTCCGATGCTGCCGTTGAGCAGGCCATAGGCGGGAAGGAAATTATAGAAGCTGCTGTTGGTCTGCGCGGTCGAAACCTTGGTCTGACGCACATAATTGGCCGCGAGCACCAGGTCGCCCACGCTGCCGAGCGAGGTCTCGTACGAGCCGCCGACCGAGAATTTATGCTTGGGGGTGTAAGGGAAGGGCGCGCCGTTCAAGATGGCCCCCGCGCTCGCATCCGCCACTTCGGTGTAGCGCGCGTCGATGTAGGAATAGCTGCCGTTGAGCGTCAGCCCCTGCACCGGCATGACCGCGAGGTTCAGCTCGATCCCCTGGATCTTGCCCTTCGCCGCGCTGCGGGTGACGTTGAGCAGCACGGTGCCCGCGGGCGTCTGCACCGCTTCCGCGGTGGTGCGCTGGATATTGTCGTAGATGCCGCGATAGGCAGCGACATTGGCGCGAACGTCGACGTCGCCGAGCGAGAATTGCGATTTCAGCCCGACCTCGATGTCGGAGAGGCGTTCGGGTGCATAGGTGCGGAATGCCGACCCGATCGGCACCGGGCCGTTGACGCCGCCCGACTTATACGCGTCGCGCGCGGTGACATAGACATGGACGCCGGGTGTCACATCATAGTCGAGGGTCGCGGTGTAGCTCGGATAATCGCTGTCGACCGAGCCCGAGACCGCGGGCGGACCGCCGATCGTCTGCGAGGTGAAGCTATGTTCCCAGGTGTAGCGGAGGCCACCGGTGACACTGAGCCCGGTCAGCGCAGGGGACAATTTGCCGAGGTCGACGGTCGCCTGCCCGAAGACCGCCTCGCTCTTGTTCGTCTGGGTGAAGAAGCCCGAGATCGTCGGAAGCAGGGTGCCGATGGGGAAGAAAGTATATTGTTCGATCCCCGCGGGATCGCTCCAGCTCTGGCGGTCGAGATAGCCGCCGACCGAGAAATCGACCGCGTCGTCGAACAAAGTGCCCTGCAGCTGCAGTTCCTCGGTGAAGAAATTGGGTGCGACGGTCGGGATGCGCCCGCGCTGCCCGGCGATCGGGAAGGGCATCGCGTCATAATCATAGCCGTAGATCGTGCGCAGCTCCGAATAGCTGACGATGTTGCGCAGCTTGATGTTGTCGGTCAGCTGGACCGACGCCTGGTTGATGACCTGCCAATATTTCGTCTCCGAGAATTGGTCGAGGTCATAGGAGACGCGGCGCGGGCCGCGCGCCTGCTGTTCGGCGACCGCGGTCAGCACGCCTGGATAGAAGGCCGCCACCGGCAGGAAGCCCAGCCCCAGCGGCGTGGCGTCGAAACCCGCCGCCGGGTTGTACGCGCCGAGCACGGTGCCGCCGCCATTGTTGTCCGAGTGATAATAGCGCAGCATCGTATAAAGTTCGACATTGTCGGTCGGGCGCAGGGTCAGCCCGAAGCGGAAGCTTTCATAGGCGAGATTGTCATAATCCTTGCCCGCGAAGAACGGGCCGACGTCCTTGGTATAGCCGTCGCGGCGGCCGACCTCGCCCGCGATGCGCAGCAGCACGCGGTCGGGGACGATCGGCGTGTTGAGCGCGCCCTCGATCCGGCGGTCGTCATAATTGCCGAGCTGGATGCGGACATAACCCTCGAACTCGTCCTTCGGCTTGACCGGTTCGAACAATATGTTGCCGCCGGTCGCATTCTTGCCGAACAACGTACCCTGCGGCCCCGCGAGCACCTGGATGTTGGCGAGGTCGAAATAGGTGCCGACGCGGCCGTCGACGTTGACGCTGTTCGGGACCTCGGCGAAATAATTGACCACGCCGGGGGTCGAGCCGAACGCCGGCCCCTGGCCGCGCAGCGCAAAATAGGCGAACTCGCGCGGGTAGCCGCCGCTGATCGTGAACAGCGAAGGCGTGTTGTCGGCGAGCGAGGTGCGGTCGGTGACCCCTTTTTGCTCAAGCGCCTCGTCGGTAAAGGCGGTGACGGCGATCGGCACGTCCTGCAGCTTTTCTTCGCGGCGCCGCGCGGTGACGATGATGTCATTGAGGCCGCGACCGTCTTCGGCCGACGTGTCCGGCTGGTCGGCGGGCGCCGCATCGGCCTGCGCGAACGCGGCGGCGGGCAGCAAGCTGGCGCTGCAAGCCAGTGCGACAAGAAAGGCGGAACGCATCGACATCATCTCTTCCCTCCCAAAGGATAGCCGGATTCATCCGGTCGAGACAGCGGATGAAGGAAAATGATATCGATGTCAATAGCTCTTGCTTCAAGCCGCCGGGGCGCTATCAATAGGGCAAGTCGATAACTGATATCGATAGCAGGATGGGGATGTCATGAGCGATATCGAGCAATTCGGCCCGTGGGTCAGCACGGAAGCGAAAGCGCGGTTTGCCGCTTTCCTGACCGAATCCGCGACTCCGGCGGACCTGTCGGAAGCGCGTCCCTATTTTGCCGCCTACAACCAGCGCCTGCTCGACAAGGCGACGGCCAGATATGCCGTCGATATTGCCGAGCGCGAGATCGCCGGGGTGAAGGTTTATGACGTCGTGCCGTCGGGCGGCGCCTCCGGATCGCCGGTGCTGCTCTGCCTGCACGGCGGCGCGTTCATGTGGGGCGAAGGGCCGGGGGCGCTGCTTGAGGCGGTGCCGATCGCAGCGGTCGCCGGCATGCGCGTGCTCGCGATCGATTACCGCCTGGCGCCCGACCATATCTATCCCGCCGCGGTCGACGATATCGTCGCGGTCTATCGCGCGGTGACCGAAACGGTAGATCCGGCGAGCATCGGCATCTACGGCTGTTCGGCGGGCGCGGTGCTGACGACGCAGGCGGTGGCGCATTGTCTTCATCAGGGCCTGCCGCCGCCCGGCGCCATCGGGCTGTTCCATGGCGCGCCGGTCCCCTTTGCGGGCGATGCGGCGCTGGCGCAGGCCTTATTCGATCCGCGCGTCCGCTCGGGTGCGACCCCGAAGATCGAAGACCTGCCATATTTCTCGGGCGCCGACCTTTCTGATCCGCTGGTGCTGGCGGCCGGGCACCCCGAACTGCTCGCGCATTTCCCGCCGAGCCTGCTGATCTCGGCGACGCGCGATTTTGCCGCGAGCGCGGTGTCGGTGATGCACCGCCGCCTGCTCGCGGCGGGTGTCGAGGCGAGCTTCGTCCTGTTCGACGGGCTGTGGCACGCGCATCATATGGACGTCGACCTGCCCGAATCGGTCGAGACCTATAAGATCGTCGCCGGCTTCTTCCGCAAATATCTCGGCTGAGACGTCAGCGGCTCGTTTCGCGCGCGACGAGTTCGACGGGAAGCGCATGCGCGGTCGTGCTCGTATTTCCCTCGATCAGCGCGACGATCGCCGCGCCGAGGGTGCGGCCCGCGGCGGCGCCGTCCTGCCGGATCGAACTGATCGACGGGCGGTGGACGCTGGCGATCGGCGCATCGTCGAACCCGACGATCGCGACGTCGCCCGGCACCGTCGTGCCATGCGCCAGCAGCGCGTCGCACGCGCCGGCGGCGATGAAGTCGCTCGCGGCGAAAATGGCGTCGAACGCCGTGCCGTCGTCGAGCGCGCGGCGGACGACATCGGCCGCGCCTTCGGGGGTGAAGGGGCAGGGCAGCGCACCGACCAGCCGCGCCTCGCTGGCCGCCAGCGCCTCGCGAAAGCCTTCGAGGCGGGCGGCGATCTCGGGATGCTGCATGTCGCCGAGGAACAGCAGGCGCGTAGCGCCGTGCGCGACGAGATGCTCGGCGGCGAGCTTGCCGCCCATGCGGTTGTCGCTGCCCACCACCTTGATGCCGACCCCCGGCACCGGTTCGCCCCAGGCGACGATCGGCAGGTTCATCGCGGCAACCTCGGTCACCCGCTGCGCGCCTTCGCCCTGACCCAGCATGACCGCGCCGTCGGCGCCGACCGCGTTGGACGACAGGAAATGCTCGTTCGTCGTCAGCAGGATCGAATAGCCCGCCGGGGTCAGCGCCTCAAGCAGCCCGCCGATGATCGCGAGGATCAGCGGATCGGTGTGCGATTGGTGGTCGGGATCGCGATGGTCGATCACCACCGCGATCGTCCGCGTTTCGCGCGTCCGCAGGCTGCGCGCCGCGACGTTCATGCGATAGCCGACCTGCTTCGCCACCTCTGCGATGCGTTCGCGCACTTCGGGACGGACGAGGTCGCTGCCGCGCAGTGCGCGCGACACGGTGATCTTGGAGACACCGGCCAGCGCCGCGACCCTTTCCATGGTCGGTCGTTCGCTCTTGCCGATTCTGCTCATCGCTGCACGTCCCCTGAAACCCGGTCCCTATCTACAGGCGAAGTAGCGGCGGACCAGCCCTCCGATCAAGTCATTGGCGGCCGCGACCGCCGCGATGGTGATGGGGAGGAACTGAAAGCCGTGCGGCAGGCCGGGAAGGCGGCAGGCGAGCGTTTCGACCCCGCTCCGGACCAGCGCCGCGGCATAATATTCGCCGTCGTCGCGCAGCGGGTCTTCGGACGCGGTGAGGACGATCGCGGGCGCGAGGCCCGTATGGTTGGTGGCCAGCAGCGGCGAGACGAGCGGATCGGATTCCGGCGTATCGCCCAGATAATATTCGCGGCACGCATCGAGATAGGGTTTCGACAGCCCCGGTGCGGCGACTTCGGCGAACGATGGCAGGGAAAAGCTCATATCGGTCGCGGGGTGGATGAGCAGCTGGAACAGCGGTTGCGGTTTGCCCTCGTCGCGGAGCCGCAGGGTCGCCGCGGCGGTCAGGTTGCCGCCGGCGCTTTCGCCGCCGAGCGCGACGCGGACCGGGTCGCAGCCGAGGTCCGCCGCCGATCGGCGCGCCCAGTCGAAGGCGGTCATCGCATCGTCGAGCCCGGCCGGAAATTTATGCTCGGGCGCGAGGCGATAACCGACGCCGAGGACCGCGCAGCCGCTCGCCGCGGCGAGGTGACGGGTCATGGCGTCATGCGTATCGAGGTCGCCGAACATCCAGCCGCCGCCGTGGAGAAAGACGAGGAGCGGCAAGGGGCGGTCGGAAGCGGGGCGGTAGAGACGAACCGGAACGCCGTCGGCGTCGAAATCCTCGACCCGATCGATAGCGGCCCCCGGCATCGCCGCCGCCATCATCGCCATGTTCGCGCGAAGCAGCGGAACCAGTTCGGGCGTGAGCGCCGGCATCTCCTGCGGCGGACCGGCGAAGGCGGCAATATCGGGATCGAGCATCGAATATCCTTCCGATGACATCGATAACAACGCGAAGGGCATTTGTCCAACGACCTTTCGGGGCGGGTCATCGGCCTGCCGGTTTCGGTCCATCATCCACGCGATAATCGCGCACGGCGGGCGAGCGATGCTCGCCGGGCGCGGCGCCGGCGTCTAGCGTCGGCCTTTGGGGCGCAAGGCGCCCGATTGGCGCGAAGAGGAGATGGACATGTCGGCGCAGACGATTGCCGCGCTTTGGGATCGCGAGATGATCCGCGATTGCCTGTTTCGCTATTGCCGCGGGATCGACCGGTGCGACGAGGCGATATTGCGGTCGGCCTGTTGGCCCGGGGGCACCGACGATCATGGCGCCTATAATGGTACCACCGACGGCTTTGTCGACTGGGCGATGCAGGCGCTGCCGTCGATCGAGCGCGGCATTCACCAGATCCACAATATATTGATCGAGCTGCGCGGCGACGAGGCGGCGGTCGAAAGCTATTTCACCGCCTTGCAGCGCCAGCCCGGCGGCGAAGGCGCGTTGGTCGAGCTTTACATGGCGGGGCGCTATGTCGATCGCTTCGAGAAACGCGCGGGCGAATGGCGGGTCGCCGACCGCGTGGTCGTCTTCGACTGGGTCGACGAACGCCCGGCGCCCGACAAGAGCGAGGCCGAACGGTTCGCGCATCGCAAGTCGGTCGGCAGGCGCTGGCCTGCCGATCCGGTCTACGCGCTGTTCGGTACCACCGCGAAGGGAGAGGCATGATGGGGATCGAAACACTGGCGTGGGAGCCGCTGTTCGTGATGCGACTGAACGTCGCTTATGACAAAGCGCAGCCGATCGGCGGCGAGGGCCGGATGGGGATTTTCCCGGTCCACGGAGGCACGTTCGAAGGGCCGCGCCTGCGCGGGCGGGTGATGCCCGATGGCGCCGACTGGGTGACCTGGCGCGGTGACGGCACGATGATCATCGATGTGCGCACATCGCTGGAAACCGACGACGGCGCGCGGATCGCGATGCAGTATACCGGGCTGATGGCGCCGACCTCGCCTGAGGCGGCGGCGCGTTTCGCGCGCCGCGAGCCGGGGCCTTATGAGGATCTCTATCTGCGCACGACGCCGCGCTTCGTCACCGGCCACCCCGATTATGACTGGCTCAACCGGACCGTCGCCGTCGCCAATGGCATGCGCACCGACGACGGCCCGATGTATCACGTCTTCGCGATCAGCTGACCGCGTCCGCTGCCGCGGCGAAATGATCGCCGTGGCGCTTGCGGAGTTCGGTCTTGAGCAGCTTGCCCGTCGCGGTGTGCGGCAATTCCTCGACGAAAATTACGTCGTCGGGTAGCCACCAGCGCGCGACCTTGTCGGCGAGATGCGCCATGATTTCATCCTTCGTACAGGCTTCGCCGGGATGAAGCTGGACGAGCAGCAGCGGGCGTTCCTGCCATTTGGGATGCGCGACGCCGATCACGGCGGCCTCGGCGACTTTCGGATGCGCCACGGCGGCATTTTCGAGATCGATCGAACTGATCCATTCGCCGCCCGACTTGATGACGTCCTTGGCGCGGTCGGTGATCTGCAGGAAACCGTCAGGGTCGATCTTCGCGACGTCGCCGGTGTCGAACCAGCCGCCTGAGTCGAGCGCGCTGCCCGCCGGCTGGCCGTGATAGGCATTGAGCACCCACGGACCACGGACCTTGAGCAGTCCCGCGGCTTCGCCATCGCGCGGCAGTTCGTGGCCATCCTCGTCCTCGATCCGCAATTCCACCCCGAAGACCGAGCGGCCCTGCAGCGCGCGGAGGTCGATCTGTTCGGCGTCGGACAGGTCGGCATGATGCGCGAGCGGGCGGCACACGGTCGCGACCGGACTGGTTTCGGTCATCCCCCACGCCTGCATCGTCTCGACCCCGAGCAGGGTGCGGAAGCGTTCGATCAGCGAGCGCGGGGTGGCGGCACCGCCGGTGAAGATGCGGTCGAGCTTGAGCGCCTGCCGATCCTCGATCGCGCGTTCGCGTTCGAGATGGTCGAGAAAGGCGAACCAGATCGTCGGCACGCCGAGCGAGAAGGTCACGCCTTCGTCGCGCATCAGCTCATAGAGCGAGACGGGATCGAGCGCCGAGCCGGGCAGCACCAGCTTCGATCCCGCCATCGCCGCCGAATAGGGGATACCCCATGCGTTGACGTGGAAGAGCGGGGTGACGACGAGGATCGAGTCCGCGGCGCCGAGTGACATGCTGTCGTTGGCGAGCGCGCTCATCGCGTGGAGGATGGTCGAGCGGTGGCTGTAGAGGACGCCCTTCGGGTTGCCCGTCGTCCCGCTGGTATAGCAAAGCGCGCTGGCGCTATTCTCGTCGATATCGTGCCATGCGGCGATCGCGCTCGGGCCACCGATCAGGCTCTGATAGGATATCGGATCGGCGATGCGCGTTTCGGGCATGTCGGCCTGATCGGCGAGGACGATTACGCGTTCGATCTTCGGCAGGTCGGCGAGCAGCGGTTCGACGATCGGCAGCAGGTCGGCGTCGACGCACAGGATGCGGGCGCCGCCATGGTCGATGATGTAACGGATCTGCTCGGGGAAGAGGCGCGGGTTGACGGTGTGCAGCACCATGCCGGCACCGCTGACGCCATAATAGAGTTCGAGATGCGGCAGGCGGTTCCATGCCAGCGTCGCGACCCGGTCGCCGGGCTTGAGGCCGAGGTCGGCAAGGCCCGCAGCGATGTGGCGCGCGTGGCGTTCGACCGTCCGCCAGTTCGAGCGGGTGAGCGCGCCATCGGCGCCGCGCGAGACAATTTCACGCCGCGGATGGTTGGTCGCCGCGTGGCGGATCAGCATCGCCGTCGTCAGCTGCTGCGCCTGCATCAGGCCGTTCATCAACTCTCTCCCTTTCGATCCCTTGATTGCCGCGACGATTGCCCAGACCGCGAGCGGCGCGAAGCGCGGCGACCGGCGCACCTCGACAATCACATTTGGGAAAGTCGCACGATCCCGCCCCGCTAGCGCGCCAGCCGCGCGTTGCTGCGGCTAGGTCCGTCGCAATCGATGGGAGATGCGATCATGAATCTGGACCTGGCACCCGCAGACCGGGCGTTTCAGCAGGAGCTACGCGAGTTTTTCGCGAACTCGATTCCCGAGGACTGGAAAAAGACCGTCCGCGCCGGGCTGCGCCTGTCGCCCGAAAATCTGGTCGCCTATCAGCGCCGCCTTGCCGATCGCGGCTGGGGGGCGCCGACCTGGCCGAAGCAATATGGCGGCACCGGCTGGACGCCGCAGCAGCTTCACATCTTCTGGTCGGAGGCGTCGGCGGCCGATGCGCCCGCGCAGTTCCACCAGGGGCTCGAACTGATCGGGCCGATCATCTTCACCTATGGCAGCCAGGCGCAGAAGGATTTCTACCTGCCGCGGATCATCAGCGGCGAGGATTGGTGGTGCCAGGGCTATTCGGAGCCGGGGGCGGGGTCGGACCTTGCGGCGCTGCGTACGCGTGCCGATCGCGAAGGCGATGAGTATGTGATCAACGGACATAAGATGTGGACGAGCTATGCGCATGTCGCCGACCGCATGTTCGTGCTCGCGCGCACGTCGAACGAGGGGCGGCGCCAGCAGGGCATTTCGCTGATGCTCGTCGACATGGACACGCCCGGTATCCGGGTGAGTCCGATCCACACGCTCGATGAGAAGCATCACACCAACGAGGTGTTCCTCGACGACGTCCGCATTCCCGCCGCCAATGTCGTCGGCGAGGAGGGCATGGGCTGGAATTACGGCAAAGTGCTGCTCGACCGCGAGCGCATGGTCGCCGCGGCGACCGCGATGTTCCTGCCGCAGACGCTGCGCGCGGTGCGCG